>CAYPEL010000047.1:0-17071 GCA_964409635.1 uncultured Gammaproteobacteria bacterium
CAGCTTAGTGCCCCGGCAGTTGAATGATGGCCTATATATTAGTCAGTACGTTGATTACCCGGCAGCTTGTTTACAGACCGTTGGCAGCAAGGATGCTGCCAACGAGCGCACAAGGATGTATTCACAGCGCGTCTGTAAACAAGCTGCCGGGTAATCAACGTACGTTCTAGTACATGCCACGATTCCAGACCCTCGATGCCTGGCTTAGCTGGCAGGAAAATCTGCATTATAAACCAATCGACCCGGGTCTTGACCGTGTCAGGCGCGTGTACACCAGGCTTGGCGCCAGGCGGCCGGGATCCACAGTGATTACAGTTGCCGGTACCAATGGCAAGGGATCCAGTGTGGCTTTACTTGAGAGTATTTGTCATGCGCAAGGATTTACGACCGGCAGCTATACATCACCGCACATACAGCACTATAACGAGCGCATTCGAATTAACGGTATCGCCCAGCCTGATGCTGCTATTTGTGATGCCTTCGCCATTATCGATGCCGCCCGGTTGGATGAAACACTGAGTTATTTTGAATTTGGCACCCTGGCGGCACTGGAGATCTTCAATCGTAATTCACTGGATATCGTTTTCCTTGAAGTGGGTTTAGGCGGCCGGCTTGATGCGGTCAATATCATTGATCCCGACATTGCGCTGGTGACCTCCATTGCGCTAGATCATACCGAATGGCTAGGCGACTCTCTCGAGAGTATCGGACGTGAAAAAGCCGGTATATTCCGTGCCGGGCGGCCGGCAATTTGTGCAGATGCTGAACCGCCCGCATCGCTTGAAGCTGCGGCCAGCAAGATAAAAGCCCACTGGTTGTCACTGGGTAAACAGTTTTTTATCGGCTCCGGGCCGCGTAGCTGGAGCTGGTCAGAACCTGACAGACAATACCAGGATTTGCCCTTTCCGGCTTTGCCGGGTGCGCATCAATTAAACAATGCTGCAGGTGTGTTGATGGCATTGTCTTGTCTACCAGCGAGCAAAGCGGTGAGCCGGGAGGCGATAGTCATTGGCTTGTCTGAAGTCAGCCTGGCCGGCCGGATTGAATCGATACCAGGGCGGGTGGAGCAGTTGCTGGATGTTTCGCATAATACTGGGGGTGCTGAGGCATTGGCGGCCTATCTATCTGCTAAACCTGCCAGTGGCAAAACATACGCAATTCTTGGGATGCTAGCCGGCAAGGATAGCCCCGGTTATATCACGGCACTGAATACTCAAATCGACAGCTGGTATGGTGTTGGGCTGAGTTGTGAGCGCGCTAAATCCGTGATTGATCTATGCCGGGATATTCAGTGCGCAACTACGGACACTGCCTGTGTTTGTTGTGCTACGATGACATCCGCCCAACTTGAGTTGGGTAAGGTGGTTCAAGCTGGCGACCGGCTGGTCATCTGCGGTTCATTCCATACGGTGTCAGAATGGATTGAGCAGGATTCGAAAAAATTCCTTAAGTAAAATACACGATGAAGGCGGTATGGATTTTCTATTAAAACAACGGTTAATTGGCGCTGTTGTGCTTGTAGCGCTGGGTGTTATTTTCATCCCGATGTTGCTGGAGGGGCCGCGCGATCCGGTTATGCCAGAAATGCAGGCGATGCCAGAACAGCAGGTTATTCCCCGTGAAGATGAATCCAGAACATTTCCGAAGACAGAAAAGGTGCTGCCGTTGCCGCCCATGAGCGTGCTAACCGCAGCAACCAAAGAAACTGCCGACAATACTATCAAACAGCCAGTGCCTGTTCCGAAACCTGCCGCGCCTGATGTTGTTAAAACCAAGCCGAAGCCGAAGGTAGTAAAAGCCGATCCAGCACCTGTCCCTAAAGCCGCGCCCAAACCGGTAGCCAAAAAGGCGCCTCCCGCAAATAACAAACTTGGCAGTTGGGTCGTTCAGGTTGGCAGTTTCAGCGACCAGAAAAATGCTTTTTCATTGCGGGATAAACTTAGAAAAGCGGGTTATCCAACCCAGGTGGAGCGTGTTGCGCTGGACAAGGGTGTAACTTATCGCGTACGGGTCGGCCCTTACCTGGATCGCGACAAGGCCGATGCCAAAATCGATCTGTTAAATAAAAAATTCCAGCTGCAGTCACGTGTGCTGGCATATCCCTGATGCTGTGATATTTTCCGCCGTTACCCTATCGATATTACTCTGACGGAATCAAAGCATGATATGGCCTGATTATTTTCTGCTGGTAATAGTCACTATTTCCACATTGCTCAGCCTGTGGCGGGGGTTTTTTAAGGAGGCTCTATCTGTCGTTACCTGGGTGGTCGCCTTGTCCATTGCCATTGTTTATTTCAAGCCTATGGGAGATCTGCTATCCGGCTTCATCAGTTCGCCTACGGTGCGGAATATCAGTGGTTTTGCGTTATTATTTATCTGTGTGTTAATTCTTGGCGGTATCCTGAACCACCTGGTGGCGCAGCTGGTTTCAAAAACTGGATTAACGGCAACTGACAGGGCATTAGGTATTATTTTCGGGTTGCTACGGGGTATTGTGATCGGTGCGCTGATTGTAATGCTGGCCGGCCTGACCACACTCCCGCAAGAACAGTGGTGGCAGGAATCCCGCTTAATCAGCTATTTCCAGGATATCGCTCTGTGGATACGCAGCTTCCTGCCGGCAAGTGTGGCGCAACATATTGAGTATTAATCAGCGCAGCTATTAATAAGCCATGTTTATCTTACGGTGTATCAGGATATCTGTTATCCCGGTGATGGGGTAAACTATGCAGGCATTCAAATGCTATGATTTCATTTTTCTTAAACTGACGCGGACTAATACGGGCATAACGGTATGTGTGGCATTGTTGGCATAGTATCGCGCAACGCGGTAAACCAATCGATTTATGATGCGTTGACCATTTTGCAGCACCGCGGTCAGGATGCGGCGGGCATTATGACCTGTGATGGTAAAGCACTGCATTTACGGAAAGACAATGGTCTGGTGCGCGATGTTTTCCACACCCGGCACATGCTGCGTTTGCGCGGCAATATGGGCATAGGCCATGTGCGTTATCCAACGGCCGGGTGTGCTAGCTCGGCAGAAGCGCAGCCATTTTATGTGAACTCCCCGCATGGTATTACGCTCGCGCATAACGGTAATCTGATCAATGCTGAAAGCCTCAAGGATATTCTCTACCGGGAGGATTTGCGGCATATCAATACTGATTCTGATTCCGAAGTTCTATTGAATATTTTTGCGCATGAATTACAAAAGAGCGGCAAGATTCAGGTAACTGAAGAAGATGTGTTTGCGGCAGTCGCGGCGTTGCATCGCCGTTGCCTGGGCGCCTACGCTGCAGTCGCACTGATCATCGGGCATGGGCTGGTCGCCTTTCGTGATCCAAACGGCATACGTCCGCTTGTCTATGGTAAGCGTGAAACTGCCGATGGCACAGACTATATGGCGGCCTCGGAGAGTGTGGCGCTGGATGCGCTCGGCTATGAAGTGATCAGTGATGTCAAACCGGGCGAGGCAGTGTTTTTCTCAATGGATGGCAAACTGACTGTCCGGCAATGCGCAGACAAGCCCTACTATGCACCCTGTATTTTCGAGCATGTCTATTTGGCCAGACCTGATTCCATTATCGATGATGTGTCAGTGTATAAAGCACGCTTACGTATGGGTGAAAAATTAGCTGATAAAATCAGCCGGACTTTATCGCCAAACGATGTGGATGTCGTCATCCCCATTCCGGATACCAGCCGGACTGCGGCACTGCCCTTGGCCCACCAACTGGGTGTAAAGTACCGGGAAGGGTTTATCAAGAATCGTTACATAGGCCGAACCTTTATTATGCCTGGCCAGCAGCAGCGTAAAAAATCAGTGCGCCAGAAACTGAACGCAATAGATCTTGAGTTCAAAGGTAAAAATGTTTTGCTGGTGGATGATTCTATCGTGCGGGGTACAACCTCGGAACAAATCATCCAGATGGCGCGCGATGCCGGTGCCAACAAAGTCTATTTCGCATCGGCTGCACCTCCGGTACGTTACCCCAATGTGTATGGCATTGATATGCCGACTAAGGATGAATTGATTGCCCACGGCCGCAGTGTTGAGGAAATAGCCGCTAAGATTGGCGCAGACTGGTTAGTTTTTCAGGATCTCGAAGACCTTATCGACGCCGTAAAAAAAGGCAATGATGATATAGAATCTTTTGACTGTTCAGTATTTACGGGTGAGTATATAACCGGTGGGGTGAGTGGCGATTATCTCGATCACCTGGAGCAGTTGCGTAATGATTCAGCCAAGCAGGACCGGCGTGACTCAGACCATGAAGTGATTGAGTTGCATAATAACGCTTGACAGAAATGTAACCCTTACCTACTCTCTTAATACGTACCTTGACTGCGTACACTCTGCTTACAGACGCGCTATTTACATCCCTGTGCGCTCAACGGCAGCATCCCTGCTGCCGATGGTCTGTAAGCGGAGTGTCGCAGTCAAGGTACTGCTTCATCTTTGAATTGCGCCGATTTATCATCCAATTGCGGGCGCATTATAAATATGGCTAAAACGGTGGCGCCTGCTTTCGTTTTAACTGGAAGTGGGTTTTTTTATGCGCAGAGTATCTGTACTGGAGATGAATAATGAGTGATTCGCCGGATTTCAAATACGGGTTTGATACGCGGGCTGTCCGTGAGGGGCAACTACGAACCATGGAGCAGGAGCACGCCGAGCCTATCTTTCCGACCTCCAGCTATGTGTTCGGTTCGGCACGGGAAGCCGCTGCACGCTTTTCCGGCGATGAACCCGGTAATATTTATTCGCGTTTTACCAACCCGACCGTCCGCACCTTTGAACAACGTCTGGCTTCACTGGAAGGCGGGCAGCGCTGTGTTGCGACAGCATCGGGTATGGCGGCGATCTATGCAACCTGCGCCAGCTTGTTGAAGTCGGGAGATCATATCGTTTCTTCTAATAGCATCTTCGGCAGTACCACGCTCTTGTTCAATAATTATCTGAGCCGGTTTGGCATAGAAACGAGTTTTGTTGAGCTGCATGATTTGCAGGCCTGGGAGGAAGCTATAAGCCCGGCGACAGGTTTATTGTTTGTGGAAACGCCGTCAAACCCGTTAACACAGGTTGCTGATATCAAGGCTCTGGCTGATCTGGCACATTCTCACGGCTGCTTGCTAGTCGTGGATAATTGCTTTTGTACGCCAGCCCTGCAACAGCCACTGGCATTGGGTGCGGATATCGTAATTCACTCTGCAACTAAATATCTGGATGGTCAGGGGCGTTGCATCGGTGGCGCCGTGGTCGGTAATGAAGAGCTGGTAGGGAAGGAGGTGTATGGTTTTCTGCGCACCTGTGGGCCAAGTATGAGTCCTTTTAATGCCTGGGTTTTTCTGAAAGGTCTGGAAACACTGTCGCTGAGGATGCGTGCGCACTGTGATAATGCGCAGCATCTCGCAGACTGGCTGCAAGCTCATTCTTCAGTAACACGGGTATATTATCCGGGACTGGTTGAGCATCCACAGCATGATCTTGCAGGGCAACAGCAAAGCGGTTTCGGTGGTATTGTGGCGTTTGAGGTTGAGGGTGGCCGTGACGCGGCCTGGAAAGTAATAGATGCGACAAGGATTTGCTCTATCACTGCAAATTTAGGCGATACCAAAACAACCATCACGCATCCGGCGACCACTACACACGGCCGCTTGACGCCTGAGCAAAGGGATACGGCGGGTATATCAGACCGTTTGATTCGTGTTGCGCTAGGGCTTGAGGATATCCAGGATATCTGCGCAGATCTAGCTACAGGACTGAGTTGAGGGAGTGTTGAGAAAAGGGTTATTTCGCCAGGGTAATTTTGCCGACACCCCAGCGCAATAAGTTCTCAAAACTCAGTAAGTCTTCAGAATTAAGATGAATGCCTTCGGGTACACAAGCAATACTTACCGTACAGGTGCTGGACATAGCACGGTCAATCTTGTCACCGCTGTAGCGTGGCGCCACTAGTAATTGCGCGATCACCTGCTTGCCGTATTTAAAGGGCGAGGCTACATCTAATAGGTAGTGGTCGTGATGGATAGGATCCTGGAGCACAGCAACCCCATCTACCGAAAGTGGATTAGGGCCGGTGTATTCGTAGGGCTCGTATACCTCTATAAAATGATGGTTGGCAGTCACATTGACTTCCCCCAAGGTTATTTTGGTAACGAGCATGCCTAAAGATTGGGTCAGAGTCAAAGACAGCCTGTTTCATACCTAAGTATATTTCTATAAAAAGTGTATAACTAATTAATAATTAAATGGATACTGATGCTAGAAAGATGCTGCTGCAGATTATTTCCAACAGTCTGGAGAAGCTCGGTGGTGCCTCTTTGGTCGCGTCGGCTTTGCCCCTGTCGTCCGTTGAAAGCGCTACATGGCGGGTTATCGCTATTGGTAAAGCGGCGCCCTCCATGGCTTGCGGTGCTATTGATTTCTATGGTTCAGAAAAAATTACCCAGCTATTGGTTATTACTAAATACCACCACGCAACGCCCTGGTTAACCCGGTTAAAGCAAGCTGAAATATTCGAGTCCGCGCACCCGGTTCCTGATAAGAATAGTTTACTCGCGGGCCAGCGCTTACTTGAAGTTGTCCAGCGGCAAACGGCAGAACCGATTTTATTCCTGATATCAGGCGGCGCCTCCAGTCTGGTCGAGGTTTTGCAGCCAGGTATCGAGTTAGCCGATCTACAGAAGGTCAATCGCTGGTTGCAGGCACATGACTTGGCTATTCCCATTGTCAATTCAGTGCGCAGTCGTTTATCTTTTATCAAAGGAGGGAAATTATTGCGCTATATAAACAGTAGGAAAAGTTGTGCATTATTGCTGTCTGATGTGCAGGGTGATGCACCGGGCATTATAGGTTCAGGTTTATTGAGCACCGCCGGTGCTGCTGAGCAATTACCAGCAATAATGCCAGATTGGTTGCTAGCTTTGTTGGCTGATTCAGACGGGTTTCCTGCGGCGTCTGATTTCCCAAATTATGTGATTGGTAATTTGCAAACTGCAATGATTGTCGTTGCCGATATTGCCAGAGAAACAGGTTTTCCCGTCACGGTTATTGAGAAAGAGCTGGCGGGCCCTGCAGAAAGAGCGGGTAAGGAAGTCGCTGACTTGTTATGCCGTGCTAACCCGGGTATCTATATTCGCGGTGGTGAAACAACCGTTGAATTGCCACCACAACCGGGGCGTGGTGGGCGCAACCAGCACTTTGCGTTAGCGGCGGCAACGCAGCTCAACGGTCGTGATGATATACATATGCTGTCGCTAGGCACCGATGGGGATGATGGTAATACCAGCGATGCGGGTGCGCTTGTGGACGGCGGTACAATTGAGCGGGGCGAGACTGCTGGATTTGATGCCAACGAATGCCTGCAACGTGCAGATGCTGGAAGTTTTCTTGAAGCCAGTGGTGATTTGATAACTACTGGCCCTACTGGAACCAACCTGCGGGATGTAGTGATAGCCTTTAAAGGCTAAGCGATACTGCAAAACCTTGCTAGAATCTGTTAATGAGTACGGATAAATTTAAAAATCTATTTAAGGCAGCACGCGCCTGTATTGATTGCGCACAACCCGCAGAGAAACTCGCGTTGACGGCTCAGTGTGTTGATTTACACCAACAAGGGCTTTTAAAACTCGCTGATGATCAACCGCCTGTGCCAATCTTAAAGCCGGGCCGTCCAGAAAAACCCAGGTTGATAGCACCGCGTTACCTGGCGAGGCGCAAACCGGGAACAAAAGAGGGTAGAGCAGCCCTGATCCATGCAATTGCTCACATTGAATTCAATGCCATTAATCTGGCCTGGGATGCGGTTTACCGCTTCAGGGGGATGCCGGAAAACTATTATGCAGACTGGGTAAAAGTGGCGGGCGAAGAAGCACGGCACTTTGCCATGTTGAGCGATCGGCTGCAGGTTATGGGCTATAACTATGGTGATTTTGACGCCCATAATGGTTTATGGGAAATGGCGTGTGATACTGCCCATGATGTCCTGGTGCGTATGGCGCTGGTGCCGCGTGTACTGGAAGCGCGTGGCCTCGATGTGACACCCGGCATGATAGAGCGGTTAAAATCAGCTGGCGACAATGAGAGCGTGCAAATCCTGGAAATAATATTACGCGATGAAATAGGCCATGTTGAAATTGGCAGCCGCTGGTACCGTTATTGTTGTCAGCAGCGGGGCGTTGAACCACTCGACACGTTTAAAACTCTTTTAAAGCTGCATATGAAGGGTTTTGTAAAAGGCCCATTTGATTACCCGGCCAGAAGGCAGGCCGGATTTGATGCGGCGGAAATGCAAGCGCTGGAACAGATGGCGAAACGGCAATGAAAGCTGCATTTTATTTCATCAGTCTATTCCTGATCTCTGTGAATGGCTTTGCCAAAGACGCCGTGATTGTCTGGTATAGCGAACAGGAAGCCGGCACTGAACCGGAAATCGTACGCTATATCGTGACTGATAAATTTATGCGCTCTGATACTGGTAGCGCAGAACAGGACTTTGTCTTATTGGATCGGACACAAAAAAAGATTTTCAGTGTGGTCCAGGATACACGTTCAATTCTGGTTATTGACGGGAACGGTTCTGTTCCTGTGGCTCCAGAGAGTTTTGTGGTCAAAGTAACACGCTCAACCGACCCCAAAGCGCCTAAAGTTTTTGGTAAAGCTTTAACTGAAATTCATGTCTCTTCGGATAAACAGCTTTGTTACAGCGCGATGGTGGTGCCTGGCCAGCATGAAGCCGTGCGCCAGTCCTTGCTGGAATTCCAACAAGTATTAGCCGTGCGGCAACTAAAGGTGTTGGAGAACATGCCTGAGGAAATGAAAACGGGTTGTTTCATGATCCAGTATCTGTATGCACCGGCCCGCCACCTGCAATACGGTCTGCCTGTCCGAGAATGGAATAAGGACAGTAAGGTGCGGCAGTTGCTGGATCTTCAAACCACATCCATCGATGAAAGCCTGTTCGTACTGCCAGCAGGCTATAAACAATACAGCCCTTAATTATTTAACAATACATTACCTTGATCTCATCCGGGGTAGCCTGCAAGTAGTTGGCTTTTTTATGCCAGTCGCCCAGTACAATCCGGCGAACTGATTTGTTGTTTGCGGTCAGCGCATGAAAGCCTGGTCTATGTGTGTGTCCGTGGATTAATAGTGGCGTGTTGTGCAGTTCGAATGCGTTTCGTACAGCGTCCTGATTGACATCCATAATGGCTTCAGGTTTATCCCTGGTCAGTTCGCTACTCAACGAGCGCGCATCTTTAGCCATAACCAGCCGCTCATCGACAGACTTTTTGAGTACCGCGGTTTGCCATTCCGGGTCTCTGACCATACGCCGGAATGCCAGATACTCCGTGTCATCCGTACACAAAAGATCGCCGTGGGTAAGCAGGGCTCGTTGGCCGTAAAGGTCTATTACCACCGGGTCGGGCAACACTTGACAGCCTGTCTGCTGCATAAATTGTCCGCCCAACAAAAAATCCCGGTTTCCGTGTAACAAGTAAATATTTAGACCTTGTCTCGTACAAGCTTGAAGGCTATTAACAACGGGTAAATAGGCAGGCTCAACATAATCATCGCCAATCCAGATTTCAAAGAGGTCGCCTAGAATGTACAAGGCATCTGCTTTTATAGCGATTGTTTCGAGTAGTCCGAGAAATTTCCGGATAGTGCCAGGATAGTCTGGATCCAGATGCAGGTCAGAAACGAATAGGGTCGGCACGGCAAATAATGGCGGGCCTGATACCGGCCCGCCATAATCAATTAGTCTTCGATGGTGACTTTTTCAATGATGACATCGTCTACGGGCACATCACCGTGTCCGCCGCTGTTACCGGTACTGACTTTTTCAATGGCCTGTACAACTTCAATGCCTTTGGTTACTTTGCCAAAGACACAGTAACCCCAACCCTGGGCTGTTTGAGCGGTATAGTTCAGAAAATCATTATCTTTTCCATTGATAAAAAATTGCGAACTTGCTGAATGGGGATCCGGCGTGCGGGCCATGGCAATCGTGCCGAGGTCATTTTTAAGGCCATTATCGGCTTCATTCTTGATTGTCGCCTGGGTGTCTTTTTCTTTCATACCGGGTTCAAATCCACCGCCTTGAACCATGAAGCCGGGAATGACGCGGTGGAAAATGGTGCCATCGTAAAATCCGGATTTGGCATAGTTGACAAAATTTTCGACGGTTCCAGGCGCTTTGTCTGCATCAAGCTCAAGTATTATTTCGCCTTTGTTGGTTATCATTTTGACAGTCACGGTTTTGTCTCCTGTGGTTGTCTGCCCGTCAGCGAAAGCTGATAACGGGGCGATCAGGCATGCAAAGCTGAATAGCAGGGCAGTGATTTGCTTCATGAGTGGAATATCCCTCGGATTGATTTCAGGCTGGGTATGATAATGATTTCTGTCCCGACAATAAACTTTTGTTAATATTTGTGGTTAATTTAGGCTGGAACCTTCCAGCCTTGGCCATAAATTAATTGAGGATTCTTAGCGGTGCTTTCACTCTATAACAGTTTGACTCGTAGCAAAGAAGACTTCAAACCACTCACCCCGGGTAAGATTAAACTCTATGTCTGCGGCATGACAGTCTATGACTATTGCCACCTCGGGCACGCGCGCGTGCTGGTGGTGTTCGATATTATTGTCCGCCACCTGAGGCAATCAGGTTTTGACGTCACCTACGTGCGTAATATCACTGATATAGATGACAAAATAATTGCCCGGGCAGTCAAAAACGGTGAAACCATTCAGGCACTAACTGAGCGGTTTATTACGGCCATGCACGAAGATTCAGCGGCGTTATCAATATTGCCGCCCGATCATGAACCCCGGGCGACCGAATCTATGCCACAGATTATCAGCATGATCGAGACACTCGTGGAAAAAGAGTTTGCTTATCAGGGCGACAATGGCGACGTCTATTATTCCGTGAACCGTTTTGCGGGGTACGGGCAGTTGTCGGGTAAACAGCTCGATGATTTACGCTCCGGCGCCCGCGTCGAGGTCGATGCTTCGAAGCAGGATCCGCTTGATTTTGTTTTATGGAAATCGGCCAAGCCGGGTGAACCAAGCTGGTCATCGCCCTGGGGTGAAGGACGGCCCGGCTGGCATATAGAGTGCTCCGCCATGTCTACAGACAGGCTGGGTGCTCATTTCGATATTCACGGTGGCGGCATGGATCTGCAATTCCCGCATCACGAAAATGAGATTGCCCAGTCGGAAGCGGCCACTGGGCACCCCTTTGTGAATTACTGGTTACATAACGGCTTTGTACAGGTTAATGAAGAAAAAATGTCCAAATCGCTGGGCAATTTTTTTACCGTGCGCGAGATACTCAAACAATACCAACCGGAAGTTGTGCGCTATTTTATCCTCTCCAGCCACTACCGCAGTCCACTGAGTTATACGGATGACAACCTTGCTAAGGCGCACGGTGCTTTGCAGCGGCTTTACACGGCTTTGCGTGGCACTGATGCGGTCAGCGGTGAGGTTGATAGGCAACTGGATGCCCGCTTTAGCGCTGCTATGGACGATGATTTCAACACGCCTGAAGCCTTGGCGGTGTTGTTTGATACCGCCCGTGCTGTTAACCGGGCGCGTGAAGAGGGTGATACGAGGCTCAGCTTGTTATCCGTTACTCTGCGTCAACTAGGTGCGCGCCTTGGGTTATTGCAGGCCGATGCACAGCAATTTCTACAAGCACCCCAGGTTCCGTCCGATACAGGTCTGTCTGATAGTGACATTAAGCAGCTGATCGAGGCACGCCTTACTGCGCGCGCCAATCAAGACTGGGCTGAAGCGGACAATATCCGTAACCGTTTGATTGAAAATAATATTCTTCTCGAAGACTCGCCCGAAGGTACAACCTGGCGGCGCAGCTAATCCCGAGTAAGCAATACCTCAAGAAAGCCCAGTAATAGCCGATTCCATTCCTGATAGGAGCGTGATCACCATGCTCTAAAAATATTGTTATAAAATCAATAGGATATGACGGATCGACAATTTAGGCTCGGGCTGGGCGCAACGCTGCTAGCCTGTTTATATTACGACCAACTGACACTGGCGACATGCCTGGTGGGCTACCTCGTTTTCGAGGGGCTAACAAACTGGCGCCTGCCATTAGTGATTGCCCGCCTCCGGAATCAGCCACCGGAGCCCCAATGTGGGCAATTTTTAGTCGGGGAGGTTGCCGTCCGCTTTAGCTTTGATGCCGAACGGGCACTGCGCCTGTTAGTCGCAAGTACGCTGACAATTTCGTTATATATTTTTCCTGAACCGCTCTGGTGGCTCGCCTGGTTTGTTGGTTTTGCAATGCTCGGTGCAGGCATTAGTGGTGTTTGTCCGATGTTAACCGTTTTGAAGCTGGTGGGCTTTAGATGAGTAAAGACGCTCACTACGCGGCAGGCAGTGAATTGAGTGCTTTGTCTGCACTACCGGTCAGAGTAGCAGGCATTGTTTTCTGGGGTCTTGTCGCCATTGGCTTGTTTGTTGTGGTGTTAGCGCTGGGGCAGGAACAGAAATATATTGTGCAATTCCAGCAATCCTCTGTGGATCGGTTTATTTCTGAGTTGAATCAGCAGATTGTAAAACAACAGTCAATGAACCTTGACGATGTTGTGCTCTATATTCAGGAAAGAGCCGCTGTTGTTTCAAAATTTCACTCCATTACAGTTCAAACTGGAAAGGAAACGATTGAGATCGGCCAACCCGTTGACCGGATGGATTGCTATACGCGCCCGATTCTGCTGCCGGGATTGGCAAACAACCCGGTGGCTAATCAGATTGATTTAAGCCTGTGCCTGACCTCGGTGGAGTCGCAAATTTCACAAAGCAGGAAAAATTTGTTGCTCGGTATGGGGGGTTTATTTCTAGTCTTTGGGCTGATTTTACAAAAAATCCTGAATTCAATTCTCAGCCGTCCATTCCGCAGCATGATCAGTACTGCGATGGATATATCCAATGGCAATGATGAAGCAAGATTTGCTGAATCGAAAAATGATGAGTTTGGATACCTTGGCCGTTTTATCAATCAGGCGCTGGACTACTCCAAGGAACAGCGGAATGCACTGCACCAGGCGCTTGAGCAAGTTTGTGAAGCTGAATTCCAGTTGTATGAAGAAAAGGAAAAAGCCGTTGTTACCCTGCATTCCATTGGTGATGCAGTCATAACGACCAATGCAGCAGGAAATATCGAATACATGAATCCGGCGGCAGAAGAATTAACCGGCTGGGCATCCGGCGAAGCCATTGGCATCCCATTCGATAACCTGATGCGGATGGTCGAGGAAGAAAGTAAAAAAGCCATGCCAAGTTCAACCGGGCGTTGTTTGCAAACTGGTGAACGTAAGGTATGTGAACAGCAAAAACTGCTGTTGCGGCGTGATGGAAACTATATTGCCATTGCGGATTCTGCCGCCCCAATCAGAGATTACAAAGGTGTACTGATTGGCGCCGTCACTGTATTTCGTGATGTGGGCCATGCCCGTCAGTTGGCGCAGCGCCTATCCTACCAGGCCAGTCATGACCCATTGACCGGTTTGTATAACCGCCGCGAATTTGAAGCGCGGCTCGAGCAGCTCCTGGATAGTGCGCAGAATCAGTCTACCCAACATGCGCTTTGCTATATCGATCTTGACCAGTTCAAGGTGGTCAATGACGTCTGCGGTCATAGTGTGGGGGATGAGTTGTTGAGGCAGTTGGCAGAAATTCTGCAGAGTCAAATACGTGATGCGGATATTCTTGCCCGCCTTGGCGGGGATGAGTTTGGGGTATTGTTGAGCCACTGCAGCCTGGAGCAGGCAACCCGAATTGCGGAAAACTTGCGTTCTGCCTTGCACGCGTTCCGCTTTTCACACGAAGAGCGGAGTTTTGAAGTGGGTGCGAGTATTGGCGTTATAGAAATTACCGAGGCGTCAAGGTCGGCTGAAGAGGTTATGAGTGCCGCAGATATAGCCTGTTACGCTGCCAAAGATAACGGGCGTAACCGGATTCACGTTTATAAGCCATCGAGTGCAGATTTGGAAGAGCGGCGTGGTGAAATGAACTGGGTCTCCGAAGTTAGAGCGGCACTAGATGAAGACCGGTTTAAGCTTTTATTTCAGCCGATAGTGCCGGTTACTGGAGCGGCGGATCAGGCGCGTTATGAATTCCTGTTGCGCATGCAAAAAGGTGATAGCTGTATTTTACCCATGGCATTTATACCCGCCGCAGAGCGTTATAAGCTGATGCCGGAAATAGATCGCTGGGTGGTTAATAAAACTATTGCCTTGTTAAAAGAATATCCAGGCTTCAGTGATAGTGCCACCGTGTTGGTGAATCTGTCTGGGCAATCACTGTGTGATAATGAATTTGTAGAATATCTGGAGCAAGAACTGAATAGCGGTGATTTTAAGAAAGACAGTATCTGCTTCGAAGTGGCTGAGCGGGCGGTTAACGCGAACCTGCGCGGGATCAGTAGTGCTATTAAGCGTTTGAGTGAACAGGGTTGCCGGTTTGCGCTGGATGATTTTGGCGGTGGTTTAAACTCTATGGGCAATCTCCAGGAACTGGGTATAGAGTACGTCAAGCTTGACGGAAACCTTGTAAAAAATATGACTAACAATCAGATTGATGCGGCTATGGTCAGGGCGATTAACGAAATAGCGCACGCCATGGGACTTTCAACCATTGCTGAAATGGTTGAAAGTGAAGAAGTGGTAGAGGCGATACGCAGTCTCGGCGTTGACTATTGCCAGGGCCACGCAATCGCTGTGCCGCAGCCGGTCGAAGAACTTTTCAATGCAGCGCGCAAAGCTGAAGGTTTGTGCATAATCAGCTAGGTTTCACGGTTTAGGCATGCAGTTTTTCTGCAGCATACAAAGTATTTTGTAACAAGGTGGCAACCGTCATAGGGCCAACACCACCAGGCACCGGGGTAATCCATGCCGCACGTTTGCTGGCAGATTCAAAATCCATATCACCTGAAAGTCTACCGTCTGCCATCCGATGTATACCAATATCAATGACAGTCGCGCCGGGTTTTACCCAGTCACCCGGAATTAAATTAGCTTTGCCAACAGCGACCACCAGGATTTCGGCGCGTCTGACATGAGATTCCAGCTCTTTGGTGAAGCGGTGGCAGCAAGTTACCGTTGCTCCGGCCAGCAATAATTCCAGCACCATTGGGCGACCGACGTGGTTTGATACACCAACAACCACAGCTTCACGCCCGTAAAAACCTTCACCCGTATGTTCCAGCAAGGTGATCACACCATGGGGTGTACAGGGGCGTAAGATAGGTGAGCGGACAACGAGCCGGCCGATGTTATAAGGATGAAACCCGTCAACGTCCTTATCGGGTTGAATGCGTTCAATAATCTGTTCAGTGTTGATGTGGTCTGGTAACGGCAGTTGTACCAGTATTCCGTCGATCTCAGGGTTCTGGTTCAGCTCATCAATCAGAGCCACCAGTTCTTTTTCACTGGTTTCTATGGGCAAATCCCAGGATTTTGAAATCACACCGGCTGCTTCGCAAGCCCGGCGTTTATTGCGGACATATATTTCAGAAGCGGGATCCTCTCCCACCAGAATCACAGCAAGACCCGGACGCCTTAAGTTATTAGCCTGACGATCGGCAATTTTGTTACAGATATCTAAGCGAATATCTGCAGCGATAGCTTTGCCATCAATGATTTTGGCTGTCATGTTGTTAAGGGTGCACAAGGCCTGAAAGAGGCGCGATTCTCGCATTCTACTGCTGGAGCGACAAGTTGCATGTAGCTGATGGAGCGAAAATTTGGAATAGTGTGTAATGTAACCTTTACTAAATTAAGGGAAACAGGGCAAAATATTCTACATAATATCGTATGAGATTGAAAAAGGAGTAGTTCAGGTGAAATTTGGGTTTACGAGAGTCGACTAAGGCGTTGATCGGTATGGTGAATGTCTCAGAATGCCGCCTATAGGCGGCAATTTCTGAAATAAGTTGATGGGATTTTTATAGTGTGTGAGTGACAGGCTGGAGATTGGCGGGATGTGTTGATGATTGACATGAGATTTTAGTCCGCTGTGTGCCCCAAGCCGCCATTCACAGTCATACAAAAAATCGAACGATTGAAGTCATATATCAAGTCTGTTTGATACCGGTCTGATGTTGCGTTGTTTTTGATTGTGAAGACGCGTTAAAACATCTCCCGAACCGACCGGCCACAGCCAAAGGCGCATAACCCCAACCCTGAATAACGCGGGTATACAAGGAAATATCACCTTGCCACCGTCAACTAACACGAGTATTTTAACCCCCGGAGAGTAAAGGAACCGTCACTGAGCGACGGGAGTTGGAGAGGAGACACACCCCAACTGACAAGAAGGAGTATGACCATGCAATCACGTTTTATAGGTACATTCTGTGCCGGTCTTGTTACGTCCCTGTTTACCAGCACCCTGTACGCAGCCACCACCACCTACACCGATCAGGCGGCCTTTCTGGCGGCGCTGTTCGGGCCAACCAACACGCTGGATTTTGACAGCACGGCGGCGGGTACTTTGATCCCGTCCGGCAGCACCCTCGGCGGTCTCACCTTCACCTATGATCTGGGTGGCGGCTCGCTGGTGGCGACCGACGGCAATCAATTTGGTGGCGGCGGCCCGTTCGACACCACCTCTGGCAGCAATTTTCTCGGCACGGACAATTCAGACCTGATCATCGACGATGACGATTTCAGTCTGGGCTTTGCCATCAGCAACGCCATCGGTTTTTCAGTGATCACGGCGGAAACGCCGGGCTTCAGCCTGTTCGATGATGACATCCAGCTCAGCGTTGGCAGCGCCACGGCGCTGCTGGACGTGGACGCGGTGCAGCAAACCCTGGCCGACGGTTCGCGGGTGTTTTTTATTGGCCTCATCGACGACAGTGCGAGTTTCACCACGGCGAGTCTGAGCACGCCGAATTCGAGCGACTCGTTTTTCTACAACCTTGACGACATCGTCACGACCTCGGCGGTGCCGGTACCCGGTGCCCTCTGGCTCTTCGGTTCCGGACTTGCCGGATTGATCGCCTTCAGTAAACGCACTGGAAAGCACCGC
>CAYPEL010000048.1:0-16784 GCA_964409635.1 uncultured Gammaproteobacteria bacterium
TTAGGCTAATAAATGGTGCATAACATGGATACCGTGCTATCATGTATAAATGATAGCTTCATTCAAGGATAGCGCAACTGAAGATCTATTCAACGGTGTAAATAGCAAAAACGCCAGGAAAGCCTGTCCCCGATCCCTTTGGGCTGTGCTTTCTAGAAAACTGGATCAACTGGATTCCGTTCAAACCCTTGATGAGCTGAAAATCCCTCCGGGAAACCATCTTGAATTGCTGCGAGGTAATAGGCGCGGTCAATACAGCATTCGAATAAATGATCAATACCGTATTTGTTTTATCTGGAGTGAAAATGATCCCGGAAATGTTGAAGTAACTGATTATCATTAGAGGTGTATTATGGTACGTATCCCAACACATCGAGAACCGACTCATCCTGGAGATATGCTTCTAGTAGAGTTTCTTGAGCCTATGGGCATCACCCAGAGGGAGTTGGCTGAGTCAATTCATGTTCCCTACCAAAGAGTGAATGAGATTGTAAATAAAAAGAGAGGAATTACCCCAAGTACAGCTTTGCGTCTAGCAAAGTTCTTTGGGGTATCTGAGGATTTCTGGCTAAGCTTACAGTTGCGCTGGGACTTATATAAGGCAAAAAAAATAGAGGCCAAAGAAATTAAAGCGATCAGGCCAGTTGGGAATGCTGAGAAATCTGCCTAACCAGCAGCTCAGCCTGACGCCTGACAGGTTGGCGTTCTTACCAAAGTTCAGTGTGGGCGCAGGCTAGCAAAACGTTCGGCTTCATAGACACAGCTTGCAATATTCATAAGTATAAGTACAATGTACATATGAAAGAGCTTGAGTTCGAGTGGGATAAAAGAAAAGAGACGGCAAATGTCAAAAAGCATGGTGTTTCATTCGAAGAAGCACGGACTGCATTTTACGATGAAAGCGCTATTCAGTTTTATGATCCCGACCATTCAGACCAGGAAGATCGTTTTGTCTTACTCGGTCTCAGCTTGAAACCACAGGTTCTCGTTGTTTGCCATTGTTTTAGAGAAAGCGAAACTGTCGTTCGTATTATTTCGGCAAGAAAAGCAGACAAAGACGAAGAGCAAGCATATTGGGAGCGGCGAAAATGAGAGAGCATTATGATTTTTCAAAATTGAAAGGTCGAAAGAATCCTTTCATTAAGTATTTAAAACAACCGATAACGATGCGGTTAGATCGAGATACCGTTTCCTATTTTAAAGGAATGTCGGAAGAGTCAGGTATTCCATATCAGACTCTGATCAATTTGTATCTTCGAGATTGCGCGGCACATCATCGGAAGCTAAAAATGAAGTGGGCTGCAAAATAAAGCCGAACAAGGCGCCCAAGTCGGACGGCTTCGTCGCCGCTTGGCTTGGTCGTGTGTGCCGGGCATGGCACTTAACTAGTCAGGTGAAAGTCCTGATACCAGGTATACGCAGAGCCGAAGGTTAGCGAAAGGGCAAGGGCGTTGTCGCGAGGCAGGGTCTGAAGGAAGCCCAACGCGAAATCGCGGGGCGATGGACAAGAATCCAATAGGAGGTGTGACGTATTCGGGGCGAGTGGGCACGTGACCACGAAGCCCTCCATCTGCAAACGGGATACGTTTTATAAATTGGGCGTCTACGCGAGGAAAGTTAAGTGTCTTACCCCGGGAGGTCTGTATTGTGTTGACGGAACAACTGACAATAGAGAGATCTATTGTGATCGCAGTACATAAATCAACGGAAGGTTGGTCGGCTTCTTTCCGAAGATGAAAAGACAGAACTAATTGCCTACTTATCTGTAAATCCAAATGCCGGAGTTCTTATCCAGGGATCTGGTGGCATAAGAAAGCTGAGGTGGGCACGAAGTGGTCGAGGTAAAAGTGGTGGAGTTCGAGTTATCTACTATTTTCATAATGAAGATCTACCACTGTATCTGTTGACACTGTTTGGGAAAAACGAAAAAGCCAATATCTCAATGGAAGAGAAAAAGCTGTTGTCTAAGGCAGTAAGAGAACTTGTGAAATATTGGAGCCAAAAGTCATGAGCAAAGCATTTGAAGAAATTAGCGCTGGTCTCGGTGATGCGATCAAGCACGCCAAAGGCAAGAAGAACAAAGTTGTGGTTCATAAGCCAGCAACGATTAACGTGCAAGCGATACGAAAGAAAACGGGAATGAGCCAACAACGTTTTTGCGCAACCTTCGGGATATCGCTGGGAACTTTACGTCACTGGGAACAAGGACTTCGTACGCCTAGAGGTGCGGCAAGGATTCTGCTTAAGGTTGTAAACAAAAATCCCAAAGCCGTTATCAAGGCCATTAACGAATAAAAAAATATAACCAAAAAATCAAGCCGACGTAAAAAGACACGCGGTTTATTTAAGCGTTATACGTGAAGTGAAAGTTAGTAGTGATATTTGAGCTGTGCAATCAAAATGGAGTCATCATTTACTTTATAAACGAAGCGATGTTCATCATTAATGCGTCTAGACCAATATCCTGATAGTGCATGTTTTAAAGACTCAGGCTTACCTATTCCTTCATGCGGTGATCTTTGAACATCTTTGATAAGCAAGTTTATGCGTTTCAGTATTTTTTTATCATTTTTTTGCCAGTACAAATAATCATCCCAGGCATTCTCAGAGAATATAAGCTTCAATCGTCCAAATCCTTTGTAAGGCCATTTCCTGCTTCAAGCTGGGTAATTGATTCAATTAGTCGTCTTACGTTTTTGGGGCTACGTAGTAAATATGTTGTTTCTTCGAGAGATTCATAATCCTCAAGAGAAAGCATTACGACTGCACCCTCGCTTTTTCTAGTAATAACAATAGGTTCGTGATCATCACATACCTTTTCCATTGTTTTAGCTAGCGTTTTTCTTAGGGCTGTATAGCTAAGTGCTTTCATGATATTTCACCTTATTATCGTACATGTACATAATATTGTACAATATAAAATCACGTATAACAAATGCTTCCAGTTGACCGTAAAAAGCGTCACAAATTTCGCTTACGCAAAATTTTCGCCACTTTTTACGTCAACTGAAGCAGGTGTTAGATTTCCTTGGTTGACATAGGTATAACAATAGTTATACTGTAATTATGAAGACAGCAATATCAATACCTGACCCTGTGTTTAAGACTGCCGAAAGATTGGCTAAAAGACTTGGCTTGTCCAGGAGCGAGTTATACGTACGAGCAATATCAAGTTATGTTGAAAAGCATAAAGGACAAAAAGTCACTGATATTCTTAATGAAATATATGGTGGTATGGAAAATCAGGGATTAGAAATTGGGTTCAAAAGAGCTCAAATGAAGACAATTGACAAGGAAGAATGGTAAAGAATGAATTTCAAAAAGGGAGAGATCTGGTGGGTAGATCTTGACGAACCGAGTGGTTCAGAGCCGGGCTATAAAAGGCCAGTTGTAATTGTTCAATCAGATAATTTCAATAAAAGCAAAATACAAACAGTAATCGTTGCTGTTATAACATCAAACCTTAACCTTGCTAAGGCGCCTGGCAATATTAAGCTAGGCGCAACTAAAAATATTGGTTTAAAAAAAGAATCTATTATAAATGTGTCACAAGTAATTACTTTAGATAAGTCTTACCTAATAGAAAAAACAGGTAAGTTAAGTACAAGCCAAAGACAAGATTTAAACGAAGGTTTAAAATTGGTGCTAGATATTTAATAGGCGAATCTAACAAAAAACTAAACCAGACATACTAGATGGATGGTTACTAGAAGTGAAATGATTTCAATAATCGACACTTCATTCGGCTGGGTTCTCTCATAGAGAGACTGCAACTAGCCTGACAGAGGGGGCATCTCTGCGACCGCGTAAAATACGGTGCTTTGATATGGACGCAGAATTGGATTTCAAAAATCTGGATGACGTCAACTATTTTCCAAGATGAAAATAAATCTGACACCTTTGTAAGTTAATGGCTCCCCGGGACGGGCTCGAACCGCCGACCTAGTGATTAACAGTCACCCGCTCTACCAACTGAGCTACCGGGGAATTGGGTTTCCTAAGGAAGGCGAAATAATACGGAACTCGCCTGACAGGGTCAACCGGGTTAGCCGGTCAGGACAGGGTTTTCTTTAGCCGCTGCAAGGCGTTTTCCAGTATTTCCATCGAAGCCGCAAACGACAGCCTCAGGTGGCCCTGTGCACCAAAGGCTGAGCCGGGCACCAGTGCGATACCCGCTTTGTTGAGCAGGTATTCTGCAAATTCTACATCGTTATGAATGCCATCCAAGCGGTTGATGACCGCGCTGAAGTCCGGGAAGGAATAAAAAGTGCCGTCGGCATTTTCGCAGCGTACACCTTCGATCTCCCTGAGTTTTGTGGTCACAAAGCCGTGCCGTTCACGGAAGGCGGTCAACATCGGGGTAATACAGGACTGATCGCCCTTCAAGGCGGCGCAGGCCGCTGCCTGTGAGATGGACGCAGGGTTAGACGTACTTTGCGATTGCACTTTTTTCATTGCCTGAATCAGCGTCTTCGGACCACCTGCATAGCCGATGCGCCAGCCGGTCATGGCATAGGCTTTGGATACACCATTTAGCACGATAGTCTGGGGCAAAAGATCCGGGCAGGCGTTGAGGATATTTGAAAACGGTTCCTCAGCCCAGAGGATATGCTCGTACATATCGTCGGTGGCAATCAGTACCTGCGGATGCATGCGTAACACGTCTCCGAGGGCGGTAAGTTCTTCTTTGGTATAGGCGATACCGGTGGGGTTGGACGGGCTATTGATCACAAACAGCCGGGTTTTAGCCGTGATCGCAGCACTCAGTTGGTCCGGCGTGATTTTGAAGCGTTGCTCCTGGCTGGCGTGTATGATCACCGGCTCACCGTCTGCCAGCCGCACCATATCCGGGTAGGACACCCAATAAGGTGCTGGAATGATGACTTCATCACCCGGATTCAGTAACGCCTGGACAAGATTATAAAAGCTCTGCTTGCCCCCGCAGGAAACAAGAATCTGATCAGCGGCAAAGTCAAACCCATTATCACGCTGAAATTTGGCTATAATAGCTGCTTTGAGCTCAGGCGTACCATCGACTGCTGTATAGCGAGTCGCCCCTTGTTTTATAGCTTCAATAGCGGCCAGCTTGATATGTTCGGGGGTGCCAAAGTCTGGCTCACCGACGCCGAGTCCGATGATGTCTTTGCCGGTAGCGCGCAGCTCGGCGGCACGGGCGGATACTGCCAAGGTAGGCGAGGGTTTAACGCGTAGTACGCGCTGGGCGAGGGTTATGTCAGTCACTCCGTTTTTCCTGATAAGCTGGTACAGTTAAACTGCTTGTCATCATACTGAAACAAAACGCTTTACAGAATCCCCTATGAGTAAGGAATTCAAGTTAAATTGCTCCATGCAGCCGGCAGGCGACCAACCGGGCGCCATCGTTGCGCTGACGCAGGGACTGAACGACGGACTGGCTCACCAGACTTTGCTGGGTGTAACCGGTTCGGGCAAGACCTATACGGTGGCGAATGTCATCCAACAGGTACAGCGCCCGGCCCTGGTGATGGCGCCCAACAAGACACTCGCGGCCCAGCTCTATGGGGAAATGAAAGAGTTTTTCCCCGAAAATGCCGTCGAGTATTTTGTATCCTATTATGACTACTATCAGCCGGAAGCCTACGTTCCCTCATCCGATACCTTTATCGAAAAAGATGCCTCGATCAATGAACACATCGAACAAATGCGTCTGTCGGCGACCAAGGCGCTGCTCGAGCGCCCGGATACGATTCTGGTTGCGACGGTTTCAGCCATTTATGGCCTGGGTGATCCGCGCTCCTACTTGAGCATGGTATTGCACCTGGACCGGGGCGATATGATTGGACAGCGAACGCTCTTAAGACGTCTGGCCGAGCTGCAGTACACCCGTAATGATGTAGAACTGGCGCGAGCTACGTACCGTGTACGCGGTGAAGTTATCGATATCTTTCCGGCTGAGTCGGATCGCGAAGCGGTGCGTGTGGAATTGTTTGACGATGAAATAGAACAGTTGTCTTACTTCGATCCATTGACGGGAGAAATCCTGCGCCGCGTGCCGCGGTTAACGATTTATCCCAAGAGCCACTATGTCACACCGCGGCAGACCATGCTGGATTCAATCGATCTGATAAAGCAGGAATTAAAACTACGGCTCGAACAGCTGCGGGATAACAGCAAACTGGTGGAAGCGCAAAGACTCGAACAACGCACCATTTTCGATATCGAAATGATTCTTGAGCTGGGTTATTGTTCGGGTATAGAAAACTATTCCCGCTATTTATCTGGACGAAAGTCGGGCGAACCACCGCCGACACTTTTTGACTATTTGCCGGATAATGCCCTGTTAATAGTCGATGAATCGCACGTTACGATTCCCCAGCTGGGGGCCATGTACAAAGGTGATCGTTCCCGTAAGGAAAACCTGGTTGAATACGGTTTCCGTCTGCCGTCCGCGCTGGATAACCGGCCGTTGCGCTTTGAGGAATGGGAGCGTTTAGCGCCACAGATGATTTTTGTGTCTGCAACGCCGAGTCACTATGAGAGCGAACATGCAAGCCAGGTTGTGGAACAGGTGGTGCGTCCCACCGGCTTGATCGACCCTGAGATTCAGGTGCGTCCGGCGTCTACGCAGGTGGATAACCTGCTATCGGAAATCAACGAACGTACGGCTGTCAAAGAGCGGGTGCTGGTGACGACATTAACCAAGCGCATGGCTGAAGATTTGACAGACTATTTGCAGGAGCACGGTGTACGCGTGCGCTACCTGCATTCAGATATTGAGACGGTTGAGCGTGTTGAAATTATTCGCGACCTTCGGCTTGGCGAATTCGACGTGTTGGTTGGCATCAATCTCCTGCGGGAGGGTCTGGATATGCCTGAAGTCTCGCTGGTGGCGATTCTGGATGCCGATAAAGAGGGCTTTCTGCGCTCAGAACGCTCATTGATACAAACTATAGGCCGTGCCGCCCGGAATATTCGCGGCACGGCTATTTTGTACGCTGATCGTATGACCGGCTCCATGCAGCGGGCGATGGATGAAACTGACCGGCGCCGGATCAAGCAGCTGGCCTACAATAAAGAACACGGCATCACACCCAGGTCCGTGAGTAAAAAAGTCACTGATATCCTGGAAGGCGCCCATTCTGGCGGTATTGTCAGCGCTAAACGCTTTGCCAAGGTTGCGGAAGAGGTGGCTGAATATGCGTCCCTGACGCCGCAAATGCTGGCCCAGAAGCTCAAAAAGCTGCAAAAGCAAATGCACGAACATGCGCGGAATCTGGAATTTGAAGAGGCGGCACGGTTACGTGACCAGATCCGTCACATCCAGGAGAGTAATCTGGGCTTGGTGGATGAAGTCGGTTAATCCTGGTAGAGATTGTAATTGCGGGGATGACAATTTACTGGTTTTTAGGTATCTTACCCGCTCTTCAGGCGCGTAGCTCAGTTGGTTAGAGCACCACCTTGACATGGTGGGGGTCGTTGGTTCGAATCCAATCGCGCCTACCAAATTCGGTTTTAAAGGGGACGGAGCCATTTTATTAATCCAACGATTGTTTGGATTAATAAAATGGCTCCGTCCCCTTTAAAACCGCTTTAAAACCTCAAGTGGCCTTTGGTAGTGGTCACCACTGGAGTACAACATGCCTGTAGTCACCCTCCCTGACGGAAGTCAGAGAAGCTTTGATAACCCTGTCACTGTACATGAAGTCGCTGCCGACATCGGCCCTGGCCTTGCCAAAGCGGCGCTGGCCGGTCGCGTCAACGGCGATCTTGTCGATACCAGTTACCGCATAGAAAACGATAGCGAACTGGCTATTGTCACCAATAAGGACGACGAAGCCCTGGAGCTGGTGCGCCACGATGCGGCCCATATCATGGCCCAGGCAGTGCAGGAATTGTATCCCGGCACGCAGGTAACTATCGGTCCGGCAATCGAAAATGGCTTCTATTATGATTTTGCGCGTGACACGCCGTTTACCACAGACGACCTGTCAACAATTGAAAAGCGCATGCAGGAAATCGTTAAACGGAATTTGGAGATCCGGCGGGAAGTCTTAACCCGGGAAGACGCCATCAAGACCTTTGCCGGTCTGGGTGAAAAATACAAAGTCGAAATCATTGAAGACATCATCCCGCAAGGCGAAGAAGTCTCCATTTATCGTCAGGGCGACTGGTTCGATGTCTGCCGCGGGCCACACCTGCCTAGTACCGGCAAGCTGCCAAAAGCCTTCAAGTTGATGAAGGTCGCCGGTGCCTATTGGCGTGGTGATTCGAATAACCCGATGTTACACCGCATCTACGGCACCGCCTGGCGTACAAAAGATGAACTCAAAGCCTATCTACACAGGCTTGAGGAAGCGGAAAAGCGTGACCACCGCAAACTGGGCAAGGCCATGCACCTGTTTCATACTCAGGAAGAAGCGCCGGGGATGATTTTCTGGCACGACAACGGCTGGACGGTGTATTTGCAGATCCAGGACTATATCCGCGGCAAATTACGTAACCATGGTTATCAGGAGGTACACACGCCTACTGTGATTGATAAATCCCTATGGGAAAAGTCCGGCCACTGGGAAAAATTCCAGGATGACATGTTCATTACCGAAGCCGAACATCATACCTTTGCCATTAAACCCATGAATTGCCCGGCGCATATCCAGATTTATAACCAGGGATTGAAGAGTTACCGGGATTTACCGCTGCGGCTGGCCGAGTTTGGCTCCTGTCACCGGAATGAGCCATCCGGTACCCTGCACGGCTTGATGCGGGTGCGGGGCTTTGTGCAGGATGATGCGCATATCTTTTGTACGGAAGAACAGGTGCTCGGCGAGGTATCGGACTTTATCGACCTGTTATTCGAGGTCTATCGTGATTTTGGTTTTGAAGACGTGATTATCAAACTATCGACTCGGCCTGAGCAGCGGGTTGGCGAAGATCACCTCTGGGATAAGGCGGAGAAAGCCCTGGAAGATGCGCTCAATCACAAGCAGCTGGAGTGGGACTTGCAGCCAGGTGAAGGTGCCTTTTATGGCCCTAAGATAGAGTTTTCGCTGAAAGACTGCCTGCAGCGGGTCTGGCAATTGGGTACGATTCAGCTGGATTTCTCCATGCCCGACAGATTGGGGGCAACCTATGTAGCCGAAGACGGCAGCAAGCAGATTCCGGTTATGCTGCACCGTGCAATCCTCGGATCCCTGGAGCGCTTCATTGGTATTTTGATCGAACACTACGCCGGGGCATTGCCGGTTTGGCTGGCGCCGGTACAGGCGGTCATTCTGAATATTACCGATAAACAGGCGGATTTTGCCCGTCAAGTCGAAGCAAGCTTGAGAAATAAAGGCCTGAGGATCAATTCGGACTTGAGAAATGAGAAAATCGGCTTTAAAATCCGCGAGCACACATTACAACGCGTCCCGTATTTGCTGGTTATCGGCGATCGGGAAGTGGAATCAAATTCTGTGGCCGTGCGCACGCGAAGTGGTAAGGATCTGGGAAGCCGATCCATAACAGCCCTGGCAGAAGGGTTGGCCGAAGAGATCGCGAGCCGCGGCCGAACTATTTTGGAGGCGTGATATCGCTGCAGTAAAAAAAGGCAAACACCGGGTCAACAAAGACATTACAGCTGTTCAGATACGTTTGATCGGCGCAGATGGTGAACAAGTTGGCGTAGTCCCTCTCGTAGAGGCATTTGAAATAGCCGACAAAGATGAGCTGGACCTAGTGGAAATCTCACCCCAGGCTGAGCCTCCCGTGTGCCGCATCATGGATTACGGCAAATACCGGTTTGAAGAACAGAAAAAACGCCAGAGTGCACGCAAGAAACAAAAACAGATACAGGTTAAAGAAGTTAAGTTCCGGCCGGGTACTGAAATTGGCGATTACAACGTCAAGTTGCGCAACCTGACCCGGTTTTTAAACGATGGCGACAAGGTGAAAGTAACCTTGCGCTTCCGCGGCCGGGAAATGGCCCACCAGGACTTAGGCAGGGATTTGCTAAAGCGTGTCGAATCAGATTTGGAAGAGCTCGGCAGTGTAGAACAGTTTCCAAAGATGGAAGGGCGGCAGATGGTGATGGTGCTGGCGCCAAGAAAGTAGCTGTTTTACAATAAAAGGGGTCAGACCCCTTTTTTACCATGTAACGAAAATAGAAGTATTAAAAAAGGGGTCTGACCCCTTTTATTTATATCGCCCCGGGCATACCGCGCCTAGGCGGCGATTCATTTAGATAATTGAAGCGGAGAAGTAAAATGCCAAAGATGAAAACCAATCGCGGCGCTGCAAAGCGATTCCGCAGGACTGCCAATGGCGGGTTCAAGCGTGGGCAATCCCACCACCGCCATATCCTTACCAAGAAAAGTGCCAAGCGAAAGCGGCAGCTGGTCACCATATTGCGTGTCGCAAGTGCTGATAACAAGGCTGTGCGCCGCATGATGCCGTACACTTAATTTGAGGGGATAAAAACTATGTCCAGAGTAAAACGGGGTGTACAGGCACGCGCCCGTCATAAAAAAGTGCTAGATAAGGCGAAGGGCTATTATGGTGCCCGCCGCAAAGTTTACCGTGTTGCCAAACAGGCGGTCATTAAGGCGGGTCAATATGCCTACCGCGACCGTCGTCAGCGCAAGCGTCAATTCCGGGCTTTATGGATTGCGCGGATTAATGCCGAAGCGCGCGAAAACGGGTTGTCCTATAGCCGGTTTATTAACGGCTTGAGTAAAGCCGAAATTGAAATCGACCGTAAGGTGCTGGCCGACCTGGCAGTGCATGAAAAAGCTGCATTTGCCGCATTGGCAGAAAAGGCCAAGGCCAGCCTGGCAGGTTGATTGGGTCACGGCTTCGCCGTGACACAGCAAACCTGATAAAAGGGAGAGGCCCAGGGTCTTTCCCTTTTTTTATATTTTATCCGTAGGCTGGGGTGAGGTACGAACCCCACCGGATCCTGCGGGAAATGGTGGGGTTCGTGCCTCACCCCACCCTACAAATAGCCTGGAGTAAATCAGGTGGAAGCGCTCGCAGAACTCGAGTCACAAGCCAAGCAAGCCATAGATGGGGCCAGCGATTTGCAGGCCCTCGATCAGGTGCGTGTGCATTATTTGGGCAAGAAAGGCGTTCTGACCGATCAGTTAAAACAGCTAGGCCGGCTTTCAGCTGAAGAACGGCCGAAAGCCGGCCAGGCTATTAATCAATCCAAGAAAGTTGTCCAGCAAGCTATCGAGGCTCGCAAGCAAGCATTGCAGTCGGCTGTTTTAAACGAGCAGTTGGATAAAGAAACCGTGGATGTCACCTTGCCGGGTCGTGGCCAGAAGACCGGCGGTTTGCACCCGGTCACCCGTACCTTACAGCGGATTGAGAAACTGTTCGCCAGTATGGGGTTTGAAGTCGCAGAAGGGCCTGAGATCGAGGACGATTACCATAATTTTGAAGCGCTGAATATACCCGCGCATCACCCGGCGCGCGCCATGCACGATACGTTCTATATCGATGAACACCATGTGTTACGCACACACACCTCGCCGGTCCAGATAAGGGTGATGGAAAACCGTAAGCCGCCTTTGCGAATTATTGCGCCTGGACGTGTTTACCGTTGCGATTCTGACTTGACCCATACCCCGATGTTCCACCAGGTTGAAGGCTTGCTGGTGGATGAGGCGGTCAGCTTTGCCAATTTAAAAGGGTTGTTGGACGAATTCCTGAAACACTTTTTTGAACGCGATAAATTAGGCGTTCGATTCCGTCCTTCGTATTTCCCCTTTACCGAACCCTCCGCCGAAGTGGATATTGAGTGTGTGATTTGTGAAGGTGAGGGCTGCCGCGTCTGCGGCCACAGCGGCTGGCTGGAAGTACTGGGTTGCGGCATGGTTCACCCCAACGTGTTTGGTCATGCGGGTATCGATAACGAAAAATATACCGGTCTGGCCTTTGGCATGGGCGTAGAGCGCCTGGCGATGCTGAAATACGGTGTCGATGATCTGCGCTTATTTTTCGAGAACGACCTGCGGTTTTTACAGCAGTTCAACTAATGACTGTAGAAAAAACTGTAGCAGCGGTTTTAACCGCGAGGGGCGTTATACCCATCGCGGTTAAAACCGCTGCTACAGATCATGGTTGTTTGTTTTTCTGTTGTACATTAAGAAGATATACGAGACAAAACCATGAGAATCAGTGAAGCCTGGCTACGCGAATGGGTCAACCCCAAACTCGGCACAGCAGAGTTAGCCGAACAGCTGACGATGGCTGGACTGGAAGTTGATTCTATTGAACCGGCTGCGCCTGCGTTTACCGGCGTTAAAGTGGCTGAGATTCTCAGCGCCGGGCCACACCCGGATGCGGACAAGTTACGCGTCTGTCAGGTGAGCGTGGGTGAAGCTGAGTCCTTGCAGATTGTCTGTGGCGCCCCCAATGCGCGCGCGGGGATAAAAGTACCCTTAGCCACAGTGGGTGCGGTATTACCCGGTGAGATAAAAATAAAACAGGCCAAGCTGCGCGGCGTGGCTTCTTCGGGAATGCTCTGCGCTGCCCGTGAACTGGGCCTGAGCGAAGAGCATGCGGGCCTGCTGGAACTGTCTGCTGATGCACCCGTGGGCGCTGATATCCGCACGTACTTAGCCCTCGAAGACAGCATTATTGAAATCGATTTAACGCCGAACCGTGGCGACTGCCTGGGTATGGAGGGCGTGGCGCGGGAAGTGGGGGCGTTGACGGCAACCGATCTGACACCGCCGGTATTTGAATCTGTGGCGGCCGGCATCGATGCTGAGTTCCCCGTTCAAGTCGATGCGCCGGAAGCCTGCCCGCGCTACCTGGGCCGCGTGATACGCGGTATCAATCCGCAGGTAGAAACCCCCGTCTGGATGCAGGAACGCCTGCGCCGTGGCGGCATGCGCAGTCTGGGGCCAGTTGTCGATGTGACGAACTATGTTTTATTGGAGCTCGGTCAGCCGATGCACGCGTTTGACTTGTCCAGGCTGGCGGGCGGCATCCAGGTGCGGTTTGCCAAAAATGGTGAAAAATTAACCTTGCTGGATGACAGCGAAATCAAGCTGGATGAGCAGACTTTATTAATTGCAGATCAGGGTAAACCCCTGGCGCTGGCCGGTGTGATGGGCGGTATTGATTCCGGCATAACGGCAGAGACCGATACACTGTTCCTGGAAGTCGCCTGTTTCACACCAGAGGCTATCGCGGGTAGGGCGCGGCAATACGGCCTGAGCACAGATTCAGCTTATCGCTTTGAACGCGGCGTCGATCCCGCGTTACAGCAGCGGGCAATGCAGCGCGCGACAGCACTGTTACTCGAGCTGGTGGGTGGTGAAGCCGGGCCAGTTGTTGAAACCGTCAGCGAATCGCATTTGCCCTCCAAGCAGGCCATTGAGTTGCGTGGCTCGCGGATTAAACGATTACTCGGTTTCTCTCCACCAGCCGACACGGTTACCGATATTTTGCAACGTCTGGGTATGGACGTCGAAGTGAACGGCGAGCGCTGGCAGGTGTTGCCGCCGGGGTTCCGCTTTGATATCAGCCTGGAAGCAGATCTGATCGAAGAGGTCGGGCGGGTGTACGGCTATCATCGCATACCCAGTATCCCCAGTACGGGCCTGCTGCAAATGCACCCACGGCCAGAGAAAGTTACTACTCTGGCGCGCATCAAAGCGTTTCTAGTGGATCGGGATTACCAGGAAGCGATTACCTACAGCTTTGTAGAAGCCTCGCTGAATAATTTGATCCACCCGCATTTAGTACCGGTTGCCTTAACCAACCCGATTTCATCGGAGTTATCGGTTATGCGGACCAGTCTGTTGCCTGGCTTGATTCGGGCAGCGAAATACAATCACCACCGTCAACAAACACGGATTCGTTTATTCGAGTATGGTCTTAACTTTATTAAACAAGATAATGATTTAAAACAAAATAATATTCTAAGCGGCTTTATTTCTGGCAGCCCTGCTCCCGAGGTCTGGGGGCATGCGGGCCAGCCGCCCGTTGATTTTTTCGATATCAAAGGCGATGTTGAAGCGCTCCTGGGTATTGCTGGGCAAGTTGATATTCATTTCGAAAAGCGTCCTCACCCGGCGCTGCACCCTGGCCAGTCTGCCGCTGTATTAAAGGGTGAAACGGTTATTGGCTGGGTTGGCAAGTTACACCCGCAATTGATCAAGCAGGAAGAACTTCCTGAGGCGGCCTTTGTATTTGAGCTGGAAATGCAGGAAATACTGGAAGGACAGCTGCCAAGGTTCGAAAAACTCTCAAGATTTCCTTCAATCCGCCGTGATCTAGCTGTAGTGGTGGAAGATGAAATTCCCAGCGGCGCACTGGCTCAGGTAATTACCGCGACAGCGGGCGATTTACTGAAACAGCTGAATGTGTTCGATGTTTACCAGGGGAAAGGTATAGAATCCGGGCGAAAAAGCATCGCTTTTGGCTTGATTCTACAGGATTCTTCACGCACACTAACGGACCAAGATGTTGACCCGATATTAGAAAAAATACTGGCTCAACTGAAGGATAAATTCGCAGCACAACAGAGGAAATAAACCATGGCGCTCACTAAAGCCGACATGGCAGAAAAATTGTTTGAAGAGTTGGGGCTCAACAAACGCGAAGCCAAGGAACTGGTAGAGATGTTTTTTGAAGAAGTTCGCGGTGCTCTAGAAAACGGGAAACAGGTCAAATTGTCGGGCTTTGGCAATTTTGATCTCCGGGATAAAAATCAACGACCTGGACGTAATCCAAAAACGGGCGAAGAAATTCCCATTTCGGCTCGCCGCGTAGTAACATTCCGTCCTGGACAAAAATTAAAAGCACGTGTGGAGGCATATGCTGGAAGCCAGCAATAATAACGAACTACCTGTAATTCCCGGAAAACGATATTTTACAATTGGCGAAGTGAGTGAATTGTGCGGTGTTAAACCGCATGTGCTGCGCTACTGGGAGCAGGAATTTCCGCAACTAAAGCCTGTAAAACGCCGGGGCAACCGGCGTTACTATCAGCGCCATGACGTCATCATGATCCGCCAGATCCGCAGCCTGCTCTATGAGCAGGGCTTTACGATTGGCGGTGCGCGCCAGCGCTTGTCAGGCGATGACGCCAAGGAGGACGTCACGCAGCGTCAACAGGTGGTGCGCCAGGTGCGGATCGAGTTGGAAGAATTGCTGCACATTCTTAAACGCTAGTCCGGCCTCCAACCTCAAACGCTTAACTTGGCGCCATTCAAAACAGAGCTTTTTCTCAGCTGATCCAATACGGTATCATAGGCTTTCGATTCGGGGCGTAGCGCAGCCTGGTAGCGCACTTGACTGGGGGTCAAGTGGTCGGAGGTTCGAATCCTCTCGTCCCGACCAATTCTTTCAAAACGCCTGTCATAGCGGGCCTTGTGCCCGCCGGTAGAACTATCATGTCTTATAAGACTGACGATTTGCGAATTCTCAGCGTTAAGGAGGTTATTCCCTATGCTGAACTGCAAGCCCAGTTACCCCTCACAGACCAAGCTGCTCAGACGACGTATGAAGCGCGTACCGCCATTCATGAGATTCTGCATGGCAGGGATGACAGGCTACTGGTGATTGCAGGCCCCTGTTCGATTCATGACCCCCGGGCCGCCCTGGAATACGCAGGCTTGCTTAAGCAGGCAATTGATAGGTTTTCGGATGACCTATTGTTGGTGATGCGGGTGTATTTTGAAAAACCACGTACCACGGTTGGTTGGAAGGGGTTCATCAATGACCCGAATCTGGATGGCAGTTATGAGATTAATAAGGGTTTGCGGCTGGCACGTGAGCTGTTGCTGGGTATCAATGATAGCGGTGTGCCAGCTGCGACTGAATACCTTGATTTGCTGACACCACAATATGTATCTGACTTGATCAGCTGGGGGGCTATAGGCGCGCGCACTACCGAAAGCCAGGTGCACCGCGAGCTGGCATCTGGCTTGTCCTGTCCTGTCGGCTTTAAAAACGGTACCGATGGTTCATTAAGTATCGCGATAGACGCCATCCGCTCTGCATCCCGCCCACATCATTTCCTGTCGCTGACCAAAGAAGGCCGCTCGGCAATTTTTGCCACCATGGGGAATGAAGACTGCCATATTATTTTGCGTGGTGGTAAACAACCAAATTATGCTGCTGATGCGGTGGCTAAGGCCTCTTCTGAATTAGCAGCGGCCAGCCTGCCGCCGAAAATAATGATCGATTTCAGTCACGGTAATAGCAGCAAACAATACCAGCGCCAGGTCGTTGTTGGTGAAGCAGTCGCAGCTCAGATTGCGGGAGGAAATGCTGGTATTACGGGTGTGATGATTGAAAGTCACATAAAGGAAGGGCGTCAGGACAATGGTTCTGACACTGAACTTGAATACGGAAAGAGTATTACCGATGCGTGTATTTCCTGGCAACAGACGACCCCGTTACTGGAACTACTGGCTGAAGCGGTGCAACAACGGCGGCAAGATAAAATTCAGGTGTCGGCCTGAATACGCAAGGAAATCCCGCATCGATTGCAACGGATAGTTAATTAATCCTGTGGGTGGGATTTATCCCACCCACAGTTGTGAGGGATAAGCGTTGTGTTCAATACCACCCTGTGGCGGAATAACTTCCACCCTACGCTTTATCGAGCAGTTTTTTTTCCCATTCCAGTGACGTTTTAACAATAAAATCCAGGTCGTCATACTTCGGCGTCCAGTCCAGTTTTTCCCGGATTTTATCGGCCTTTGCAATCAGCGTGGGGGGGTCTCCAGCGCGTTTGTCCTGTTCGATCACCTTGATCGGTGAACCATTCACCCGATTCACCGCATCAATCACTTCGCGCACGC
>CAYPEL010000049.1:0-16509 GCA_964409635.1 uncultured Gammaproteobacteria bacterium
TGCCCACAGCCGATTTCGAACGCAATTAGTTGACACATTTCTGCAGCACCGGCGGTCGCGTGGGTATGCAGGTGCAGGGGGACATCAATAGTTTCGTTTAGTTTTTCAAACAGCCGGGCGGTTACCAGCGGCGTTAACAATCCCGCCATATCTTTAATGGCGATACTGTCACAGCCAAGGTGTACAAGATCCTGCGCCATGTCGGTAAATTGGGCGATGCCATGTACTGGGCTGGTGGTGTAACAAATTGTACCCTGGGCGTGCTTGCCTGTATTTTTGACGGCTTTGATGGCAGTCTCAAGATTGCGGGTATCGTTTAGGGCATCGAAAATACGGAATACATCCATGCCGTTATCTGCAGCCTTGTCGACAAAGGCTGTCACGACATCATCTGAATAATGCCGGTAACCCAGCAGGTTTTGCCCGCGCAGTAGCATTTGTAACCGCGTGTTAGGTAATGCTTCGCGTAATTTGCATAAGCGTTCCCAGGGGTCTTCTTTTAGATAGCGCAGGCAGGCGTCAAAGGTCGCGCCACCCCAGACTTCGAGTGACCAGTAGCCGATTTTATCCAGTCGATCGCATATGGGCAGCATGTCTTCTGTGCGCATGCGAGTTGCGATCAGGGATTGGTGAGCGTCGCGGAGAATGACGTCGGTTATTTCAACTTTGCTCATGAGCTACGGCCTTTGCCTATAGATATTATTGCCAAGGGATCCACGGAAGAACACGGGAAAAATAATTCAGCACAAGATATTTTCCGTGGCCTACCGAGGCTAAAAGATTGAAATCATTTTATCAATTTCCAAACCTGTTATAGCCCCGAATAGGCGGCCACTGCGGCGGCGACTACTGCTGCTAGTTCGCGGGTTGGGCGACTGGTTTTGTAATTGACGAGTTCCGGGTGGTCTTCGACAAAACTGGTGTCAAATTTTCCTTCGCGGAATTCTTCTACGCCTAGCGTTTCCAAGTAGTAGGGTATGGTGGTTTTAACACCATAGACACCAATATCATTTAACGCCCGTTCCGCGCGGCGTAAAACTTGCGGCCAGTCCAGTGCCCAAACAATTAGCTTCACGCACATGGAATCGTAATAGGGGGGTACGCTATAGCCGGAATAGATGGCACCGTCGGTGCGCACACCAGGACCGCCTGGTGAAAAGTAGCGGGTAATACGGCCGAAGCTGGGCAGGAAATCATTTTTCGGGTCTTCGGCATTGATGCGGAATTCCATAGCGAAGCCACGGCGTTGTATGTCTTCCTGTTTGAAACTCAGAGCTTGACCATCCGCAATCCGGAATTGTTCCTGGACAATATCGATGCCTGTTATCGCTTCTGAGACTGTGTGTTCAACCTGCAGCCGGGTGTTCATTTCCATGAAAAAGAAATCATCGTTTCCATCCAGTAGAAACTCAACCGTGCCGGCATTTTCGTATCCCACGGCTTTGGCCGCCTTTACGGCATAGTCACCGATCAGCTGACGCTGTTCGTCACTGAGCTGGGGGGAGGGTGCTATTTCTATGAGTTTTTGATGGCGGCGCTGGATGGAACAATCGCGCTCAAAAAGGTGGACGGCATTGCCGTGTGAGTCGGCGAGTATTTGTACTTCAATGTGGCGGGGGCGGTCAACGCACTTTTCCAGAAATACATCGGTACTGCCAAAGGCCTTTTTTGCTTCGGAAATGACGCGGGGGTAGTTGCGGCGTAGCTCCAGCGCATTATCGCATCGGCGGATGCCCCGGCCACCGCCACCTGACGTGGCCTTTAGCATGACCGGATAACCAATTTTTTCGCCAAGCGCGAGTGCTTCGTCCACATTGGCCAGATTTGCATCGCTGCCTGGCACCACCGGCACACCGGCATTCTGCATTGAATGCCGGGCTTGTATCTTGTTGCCCATGCTGAGGATAACCTCGGCAGAGGGACCGATAAATCGTATTCCACGGCGTTTGCAAATACTCGCCAGTTCCGGATTTTCGGAGAGAAACCCATAGCCGGGATGCAGCGCATCACAGCCTGTGGCAACGGCCAGGTTCACTATCCGGTGGGCATTCAAGTAGCCCGCTAGCGGATCAGGGCCGATGTTATAGGCTTCGCTGGCCTTTTTTACATGCAGTGCATGGCGGTCGGCGTCGGCATAAATGGCGACCGATTCAATGCCGGCTTCGGTGCAGGCGCGTACTATTCGAACCGCGATCTCGCCGCGGTTGGCTATCAGAATTTTGCGTATCAAGGCGGCCTACTGGGTAATGGCTCTAAAGGAGTTGTTTTTCTACGCAAAACAGCTTCGGCTGTCAACCTAGCTGCGCTGTCCCCCAGTTGCCGCAGCCTGGCCAACATCAAGATGTTAATTTTGACAGGCCGATCCTAAGCAACCTATAATTAACAAGTTATGTTGGATCGTTTGCCCGGCCAGATCGAGCCCCTAGGTCTTACCGAAGCAGGGCGCAGTTTTCGCGGTGAAATTGCCGTTGGCGAGTTACCCCGGCTAGCGGATTACCTGGCAGATACTACCGGACAAATTGCGGTTGAATTATCATTCAGAATCGATGCGCTGCGGGTCAAGGCATTAACCGGCAAGCTGCAGGGTAAGCTGAGCCTGGTTTGTCAGCGCTGTCTGGATAAGATGGATTTCCCCCTGGATGTTGAGTTTCAACTGGGCGTTGTCAGCACAGAGGCTGAAGCTGAGGAACTACCGGAAGGCTATGAAATTTTGCTGGTGGACGGAGATCCAATAGCGCTGAGCCAGATTGTTGAAGACGAGATTATTTTGACATTGCCGGATATCCCGAAACATGATGCGGCCTCGTCATGCGATGGCAGTGCGCAAACACACAAGCCGGAATTGGAAAAGCCCAACGCTTTTTCGGTTCTGAAACAATTGAACACAAAATGATGTAGAGCAGGAGATTTAGAGTATGGCCGTTCAGAAAAGCCGTAAAACCCCTTCAAGACGTGGCATGCGCCGTTCGCATGACAGCCTGAAAGGCAGCACGCTGTCGGTTGAGCCCACCACGGGAGAAACACATTTACGCCACCATGTCAGTCCTGATGGCTATTACCGCGGTAAAAAAGTAATCAGTAAAGATCTTGACTAGTGTCAGGCCAGGTTGCTTACGCCTGCACCTGCACCTGAGTTGATCGCCTCCTGCCTTGTCTGACTCTCTGCTACCGCGCCAACGCGCGGTTCATCCCGTATGACTAAACCGCTGGTTATAGCGCTGGACGCCATGGGGGGCGATGAAGGCCCGGCTACGGTGGTACCTGCGGCCATCCGTGTGCTTGACAAGCGTAACGATATCAAGCTAATCCTGGTCGGTGATCAAGCCATCCTTGAGAAGCACCTCAACGATGCGCGCAGCCAGCATGGCGAACGATTGCAAATCCAACATGCAAGTCAGCAGGTAGCAATGGATGAATCACCCTCCCGCGCCCTGCGTTCTAAAAAAGACTCCTCCATGCGGGTCGCCATAAATCTCGTCAAGCAAGGCCGTGCCGATGCCTGTGTCAGTGCCGGCAATACCGGCGCGCTTTTGGCAACCGGGCGTTATGTTTTAAAAACCCTGCCGGGTATCGACCGGCCGGCTATCTGTACCTCCTTACCCACCATGACCGGCCACACCTGGATGCTGGATCTGGGCGCAAATGTGGATAGCAGCCCCGAACACCTGTTCCAGTTTGCGGTGATGGGCTCAGTGCTGGCAGCCGCCATTGATGATAATCCCGCGCCAAAAGTCGGTTTGCTGAATATTGGCGAAGAAGAAATGAAGGGTAATGAAGCGGTTAAAAATGCCTCTGCACTGCTGTCAGCCAGTGAACTAAACTATTTAGGCTATGTTGAAGGCGATGACGTCTACAAGGGCACAGCGGATGTGATTGTTTGTGATGGCTTTGTCGGTAATGTATCGTTGAAAACAGGTGAAGGCGTTGCCAAGATGATCGCTTATTTTATTAAGATCGAATTTTCGCGGAATCTGTTGACTAAACTGGTGGCTTTATGTGCGCTGCCGGTGTTGAATGCATTCCGCCGCCGCATCGATCCACGCCGCTATAACGGGGCGAGTTTTTTGGGGCTAAGAGGCACGCTTATCAAGAGCCATGGCAGTGCCGACGCGCTGTCTTTCGCCAATGCCATTGAGGTAGCGGCAACAGCCGTAGAGCAATCAGTACCTGAGCGTATTAGCAAACAATTGCAACATTTGCTTAAAGAGAGGCAGGCGGTTTGATCTATTCTAGAATTACGGGGACCGGCAGTTACCTCCCAGACAAAGCGCTGACCAACCATGACCTGGAAAAAATGGTGGATACTACCGACGAATGGATTCGTGAACGCACCGGTATCAGCAAGCGCCATATCGCGGCTGACGATCAAAGTACCGTTGATCTGGCGGAGCACGCTTCGCGCAGAGCGTTGGACGCGGCTGGCAAATCGGTACAGGACATCGACCTCATAATTGTTGCAACAACAACCCCGGATCGGGTGTTCCCCAGTACCGCCTGCCTGCTGCAAAAAAATCTCGATCGGCACGGTTGTGCGGCCTTTGATCTCCAGGCTGTGTGCACAGGGTTTGTTTACGCCCTGGGCGTGGCCGATAAATTCATCAAAACAGGCACCTCAAAGTGTGTACTGGTTGTCGGCGCAGAAGTGTTAAGCCGTACACTCAACTGGAATGACCGCGCCACCTGTGTATTGTTCGGCGATGGTGCTGGTGCTGTCATTCTCGAAGCGGATGATGAGCCGGGTATACTGTCTACCCACTTACATGCCGATGGCGCCTATGAACATTTATTAACCGTTCCAGGTGGTGTTGGTCAGGGCTATCACTCGCTGGAAGGGGATGCTCGCTTCGTGCAAATGAAAGGCAATGAAATATTTAAAGTGGCGGTCAACACCTTGGGGCGTATTGTTGATGAGACGCTCGACGCCAATAACCTCGAAAAATCGGATATAGATTGGTTGATTCCCCACCAGGCGAACATCCGTATTATTCAAGCTACGGCGAAAAAATTGAAAATGCCGATGGATCACGTCGTGGTCACCGTCGATGAGCACGGTAATACCTCCAGCGCTTCTGTGCCGCTTGCGCTCGACACAGCCGTACGCGATGGCCGGATTAAGCGTGGTGAAACTTTATTGATGGAAGCCTTTGGTGGCGGATTAACCTGGGGTTCCGTGTTACTCAAATATTAACCAAGGCAGTATATATTCGCGCATCTTAATTAAATCCTGTAGGTGCAGAATAAATTCCACACCTGCGAATAACTATGTCAGCACAAACAATAGATAATCTAGCCGTCGTATTTCCGGGTCAAGGTTCACAGTCCGTTGGCATGCTGGCTGATTTGGCGGCTGCTTACCCGGTCGTCAAGCAAACTTTTGCAGAGGCCTCCACCGCGCTTGGATACGATCTTTGGCAAAGGGTGCAGCAAGGGCCAGAAGCTATATTAAACCAGACCGTTTATACGCAACCGGCCATGCTGGCCGCCGGGGTGGCCGTCTGGCGCTGCTGGATAGGCCAAACTGAATACCGCCCTTCAGTCATGGCCGGTCATAGCCTGGGTGAATATACGGCATTGGTTTGTGCCGGCGCCATTGGCTTTTCTGAGGCTGTAAGCCTGGTCGAAACGCGCGCCAATGCGATGCAAAATGCCGTACCTGAAGGCAGTGGCGCGATGGCAGCGATACTGGGCCTGAGCGATGAGCAGGTAATAGAGTGTTGTGATAAAGCGGCGCAGGGCGAAGTGGTCAGTGCAGTTAACTTCAACTCCCCGGGTCAGGTGGTCATTGCGGGTAACGTCAAGGCGGTTGAACGCGCCATGGTGCTCGCCAAGGAAACAGGCGCAAAGCGGGCTTTAGCACTGCCCGTTTCTGTTCCATCGCACTGTCAATTAATGCACACAGCCGCCCAACAGTTTACCGCTAGTCTGGAAAAGCTTGATCTGCAATTACCCCTTATCCCGGTTATTCAGAACACTGATGCAGTGCTGCACCAAACAAGCGTTGCCATCCGGGCCGCACTTGCAGAGCAACTTTACAAACCTGTGCGCTGGGTTGCAACAATCCAGAACATGGGTGACCGTGGTATTAAAACTATCCTGGAAATGGGGCCCGGCAAAGTACTTGCCGGTTTGAATAAACGCATCGATAAATCACAAACCGCTGTCGCTGCGGGTGACATTGCCGGGCTGCAGAAAGCGCTCGATACCGTTGCTGCAGTGACAACAACCGAATAGGGGTCACCGATGTCTCTTGAAAATCAGATTGCTTTAGTAACGGGCGCCAGCCGGGGAATAGGGCAGGCCATCGCGTACGAACTGGGCCGGCAAGGTGCGACTGTGATCGGTACGGCTACCAGTGAAGCCGGTGCCAATGCGATCAGTGAAACGCTGCAGAAGGCTGAGATAAACGGCACCGGTATGGTGCTCGATGTCAGTCAGCCGGAGTCTATTGAAAGCCTGATGGAGGCGCTTAAAAAAGATTTTTCAGCGCCTACTATTCTGGTAAACAATGCAGGCATTACCCGGGATAACTTGCTTATGCGAATGAAAGAGGAGGAATGGGATGCGGTTATTAATACCAACCTGGGATCGATTTTTCGTTTAAGCAAGGCCTGTATGCGCGGCATGATGAAAGCTAAACGTGGCCGGATAGTCAGTATCGCCTCTGTTGTTGGTGCGACCGGCAATCCTGGACAGGCAAACTATGCCGCATCCAAAGCAGGGCTGGTGGGGTTTAGCAAATCCCTGGCGCAGGAGATAGGCTCCAGAGGAATTACTGTAAATGTAGTGGCGCCAGGTTTTATTGATACTGATATGACGCGTGAATTACCGGACGATCAACGCCAGGCATTAATCGATAAAATTCCGCTTGGAAGGCTGGGCCAGGTAACGGATATCGCTAAAGCCACGGCTTTTCTATGTTCTGATGACGCAAGTTATATAACTGGCGCGACCTTGCACGTCAATGGTGGTATGTATATGCCCTAAAGCTAATAGTATAAAATGCATTAGTTATATTATATAACGCATTGTTTATATTAAATAATATATTATTTATTGTCTGCGCCATTCCAGGTGGTGGGTATTGGTAAAATTGAACTTAAGAGAATTAATGACTGGCTGGCAAGGCCGCTGCCTTTTCACTACAATACGCGCGCAGTCTGTTATTGCTACTGAATTATGAGGATTAGCCTATTATGAGTAACGTTGAAGAACGCGTTAAGAAAATTGTTATCGAACAGCTGGATGTCAGCGAAGATGCAGTGAATAAATCTGCATCCTTTGTGGATGATCTTGGCGCGGATTCACTCGACACCGTCGAACTGGTAATGGCGCTTGAAGAAGAGTTCGAGTGTGAGATTCCAGACGATGAAGCCGAAAAAATCACGACTGTCCAACAAGCGATTGATTACGTCTCAAAACATCTCGGCTAATCGCATCTACTGCAAAATAGTTGGGTCAGCCCACTTGGGTTGGCCCACACTTTTTTATTCACTCCTAAACGATAGAGATCCGTCTCCATGAATGGTCGGCGCGTCGTCATAACAGGCCTGGGTATGGTCAGTCCAGTAGGGCTGTCTGTACAGGAATCCTGGAAAAATATTCTTGCCGGTAAAAGTGGCGTCAAGTTAGTTACCACCTTTAATGCCGATGCCTTCCCGGTGCGGTTTAGCGGATCGGTGACAGGTTTTGATGTCACTGAATACCTTTCAAAAAAAGACGCCCGCAAAATGGATACCTTTATCCATTACGGGATTGCAGCAGGCATACAGGCGATCCAGGATTCTGGCCTTGAAATCAATGCGGCAAACGCTGAACGTATCGGTGTTGCAGTCGGTTCCGGTATCGGTGGTTTGCCCGGGATTGAAAAGAATTATGATGCCTATCTGAAAGCCGGACCACGGAAAATTTCCCCGTTTTTTGTGCCCAGCAATATCATCAATATGATTTCCGGGAACCTGTCGATAAAGTTTGGCCTTAAAGGCCCAAACATTGCGCTGGTTACTGCCTGTACAACCGGTACGCACAGCATCGGAGAAGCGGCACGTATCATTGCCTACGGTGATGCGGATGCCATGCTCGCCGGTGGCGCTGAAATGGCGACAACGGCAACCGGGCTGGGCGGGTTTTCTGCTGCCAGAGCCTTATCCACTCGTAATGATGACCCGCAGGCGGCGAGCCGCCCCTGGGATAAAGACCGGGATGGTTTTGTGCTAAGCGAGGGGGCCGGTGTCGTCGTGCTTGAAGCGTATGAGCATGCCGTCAAACGCGGAGCAACTATCTATGCCGAATTGGCAGGATATGGCAGAAACGGTGATGCCTACCATATGACACTGCCGTCTGAAAATGGAGAAGGTGCTGCGCGTTGTATGACGCTTGCATTGCAGGATGCCGGTATCAATCCAGACCAGGTGGATTACATCAATGCGCATGGCACATCCACGCCTACCGGTGATCTGGCAGAAGTCTGCGCTGTTAAAACTGCGCTCGGCAATCACGCTAAAAAGACCGCCGTCAGCTCCACTAAGTCGATGACGGGACATGCACTGGGCGCAGCCGGAGGCCTTGAGGCTATTTTCACCGCGTTGGCCATTCGTGATCAGGTCGCGCCTCCCACAATAAACCAAATTACGGCTGATCCCGCTTGCGATCTGGACTTTGTTCCTAACGAAGCCAGGAAAATGAAGATCGATGCGGCCATCTCCAACTCATTTGGTTTTGGCGGCACCAACGGTACGCTGGTTTTTCGCCGTCTATAGATAAACCATCGATGTCACTCAAGGCCCCAGAGCCTGTTCAGGCAGACCGGCTTTTTGATCTGCTTGATCTGCATGCGTTCAGCCCCGAGCGTTATCCTCATTTGCTCCAAAGCAGTGCCGATGGACCGCAGAGCCGCTACGATATTTTATTTGCATTTCCGCAAGAATCGCTGCTTGCTGAAGCAGGGGATAACTGCTTTCTAGACAGGCTGGAAAGTTGCTGGCAAGAAAATATCTATCGGCGAAGCAACCCGGCAGGCCTACCTTTTGTCAGCGGTTGGTTTATCTATCTGGGCTATGAAACAGCCAGGGAAATCGAACCCTCACTGATACTTCCAGATGCAGACACTGCACTACCTGTTGCACTTGCAACGCGTATACCCGCTACGGTTGTTTATGATAAGGAAAAAAAGATCACCTGGATCTGCGCTGAATCTCAACAGCAGCTACGCGCAATTGAAGAAGATATAAATCAGCTGAAAAAATTACCGTTTAGCGGTAATGCCGTTGTAACTGGCCGAATTGAAGAAGATCCAGAGGCTGAGTATCTGGCATCGGTAGAGCGCATCCTGTCTTACATCGTCGAAGGTGATGTGTTTCAGGTAAACCTGTCACGTCAGTGGAAGACCTCATTGCAACAAGTAAGCTCACATGCTGAACTTTATGCCTTGTTGCGCAGCGCGAATCCAGGACCTTTCAATGGTCTGGCAACCTGGCAGGACAAAGCGATTTTCAGCTCATCACCGGAACGCCTGGTTAGCCTGCAAGGCGGCCTCGTTGAAACCCGTCCCATTGCAGGTACCCGCCCTCGAGGCAAAGAAAACTCGCACGATCAGGCTTTATCAGAGGAATTATTGAGCCATCCTAAAGAACGTGCTGAGCATATTATGCTGATAGACTTGGTGCGTAATGATCTTGGCAGGATTGCGGTTCCGGGCAGCGTCAAGGTTGATGAGCTGATGTCGCTGGAAACCTATTCTACCGTTCATCATATAGTGTCCAATGTGAGCGCTCAAAAACGCCATGAAATTTCACCCATCGATGTGATCCGGGCGGTGTTCCCGGGTGGTACCATTACCGGATGCCCCAAAGTCCGTTGCATGGAAATAATAGCCGAACTGGAAAAAACCGGGCGCGGCCCCTATACCGGGTCGATGGGGTATCTCGGGCTGGATGGCAATATGGACCTCAATATTCTGATCCGTACCATTGTGCGTGAGGCGGATGCCTTAAGCTTTCGTGCGGGCGCGGGTATCGTGGCAGATTCAATTGCAAGATTTGAGCTGAGTGAAACACGCTCAAAAGCGAGCGGAATGTTGCGGGCATTAGGCGTATCCAGTGAGTGACTAAGCTGATGACACGGGTAAATGGTGAAGTTACTGACCAACTCAGCGTTGATGATCGTGGATTCCAGTTCGGTGACGGTTTGTTTGAAACTATTGCGGTGTATGCAGGAAGCGCCAGCTTGCTTGGCCGGCACATGCGCCGTTTGCAGTATGGTTGTAAACGATTAGCTATTGACACTATTAATTTTGATCAACTGACTGAAACCATCCGGCAACAGGCTGCACCTCTTGATCGGGCGGTTCTTAAATTGATCATTACGGCAGGCAATTCGCTTCGAGGTTACCGGCGATCCAGCGCTTCCAGGCCCAGTATAATTATCAAGATATCCGCAATGTCGGCGATCGATAAAACAGAAAATATAAAAGCGATGCTCTGCGAAACCCGGCTGGCGAGACAGCCACGGCTGGCAGGAATAAAACACTTGAACCGGCTTGAACAAGTGTTGGCGAGGAATGAATGGGATGATGAATCGATTCATGAGGGCTTGTTACTGGATACCGATGGTTGGTTAATCGAAGCCACAATGAGCAATTGTTTTTTAGTCAAGGACAAGCAGATAACAACGCCTGATTTGACAAACTGTGGTGTTGCGGGTGTGATGCGGTCAGTTGTGATGGATATAGCGCAGGCAGCAGAATTAAGTCTTAAAACTACCCGGATAACGCTCGACGAGCTTGCCGCCGCCGATGAGGTGTTTTTAACAAGTTCTGTTTTCGGGATACGACCGGTTTGTGAAATAATCGGTGTTGGCCGCTATGAGGTCGGGCCACTCACACAACAGATACAGAAGGAAATAATGATGCAGGTTGCACAGGATTTTTCAAATAACTGGTATGCCTGTTAATATTTTACAGAACCTCTGATTTATTCATGTATCTTGTTCTTGCAAATACTGTAGGCGCGGTTAAAACCGCGCCTACTGGCATTTGCGAATAAATCAGAGGTTGCTTAGAATTAAAATAATGAAAAAGTTTATTTTTCGCACGCTCGGTCTGTTCGCCGTTGTGGTCTGTATTGCACTGGCCTGGTTCGTGCTGGATTTCCAATCCTTTCGGGAAACGCCACTTGCAACCGCTGGCGATGGGTTAACCATTGAAGTAGCCCCTGGGAATTCGTTAAGAAACATTGCTAAGCGGCTGGCGGATGACAAGGTTATCGAACACCCTGTCTATCTTGTGCTACTAGGCCGGTATCTTGAGCTGGATAATAAAATCAAGGCGGGCGAGTATAAGTTGCCCGCTAAGCTGACACCTGAACAATTATTACAGCACCTGACAAAGGGCAAAGTCATACAACACGAGCTGACGCTTATCGAAGGTGAAACGTTTAAACAAATGTTAGCCAGGGTGCTGCAATCAAAAAGTTTGTCACATCAGCTGAAAAATAAAAACCCACAGGAAATTATGGCCGCGATTGGACAATCTGGTGTCGATCCCGAAGGCCGTTTTTTGCCCGAAACCTATCACTTTCCGCGGGGCATGACCGATACGGAATTTTTGAAACGTGCGTTTCACGCCATGGAGGAATTTCTGGAGAAAGAATGGCCGGGCCGGCAAGAAGACATTCCGATAAAGTCACCTTACGAAGCGCTGATTTTAGCCTCTATTGTAGAGAAAGAAACCGGCAAGCCGGAAGAACGCCCAAGAATAGCGGGTGTGTTCACACGCAGGCTGAAGACAGGCATGCGCTTGCAATCTGATCCCACCATTATCTACGGGCTAGGCGATAGCTTTGACGGTGATATCCGTTATCGTGATTTACGCAACGATACGCCTTATAACTCGTATACGCGGGGCGGTTTAACCCCAACACCGATTGCCATGCCAGGCCGGGCAGCAATTCGTGCTGTTTTACATCCGCTCGATCACAAGGAGTTGTATTTTGTAGCCCGCGGCGATGGCAGTCACAAGTTTTCGAAAACCTTGAGAGAACACAATAACGCTGTGAATCGCTACCAAAAGAATAAACCATGACAACGGTTGAGTCAGGAATGTTCATTACTCTGGAGGGAGGAGAAGGCGCTGGAAAGTCTACTAACCTTGATTACATAAAACAAAAGCTGGAAGCAGCCGGTAAACTTGTGCGCGTTACCCGAGAACCGGGCGGCAGTGAGCTTGGAGAAAAAATACGCGGCTTACTCCTGGATCCGGAATTTACCGGAATGCATTCAGATACCGAACTGCTGCTCATGTTTGCGGCGCGCGCGGAACATATCAATACAGTAATAAAGCCTGCCCTACGGGAAGGTAAGATTGTTCTCTGTGACCGTTTTACCGATGCGACCTACGCGTATCAGGGCGGTGGGCGCGGCATCGATCTGCAACGCATACACTTTCTGGAAAACTTTGTGCAGGGTGATTTTCGCCCACACCTGACGCTATTATTTGACCTCCCCGTAGCGATTGGCCTGGACAGGGCGGGTAAGCGTGGCGAGTTGGATCGTTTTGAGCAGGAGCAGCACGCATTTTTTGATAAGGTACGGCAGGCATATTTACAGCGGGCGGCAGCGGAGCCTGATCGGTTCCGGGTGATAGATGCGTCGCGCAAATTGTCTGATGTGCAGCAGGCACTGGATAGTTTGGTTAAGGATTTACTGGATGGCTAAGCTGTGCACGGAGAATAAAGTCTGCTCCTCCGGCAAATGATATACGGATAAGTTTTCATAATTAACTTTATAAAGTGAATGTAACTACTTAGTATTATTAATATAAAATGATAGATAGCTGGCTTGAAAATGTCTGGAATACACTGCTTAAAGGTCGCGAACAGCAGAAGTTGCCCCACGCGCTCTTGTTGCAGGGACCCCCAGGTATTGGCAAGGAAAAGCTGGCTAGGCAGCTTGCGCAGGCTATGCTCTGCCAGAAGTTCAAAACAGAGGGTGTCGCCTGTGGTCAGTGCCAGTCATGCCGATTATTTCACAGCAATACCCACCCGGATTTCCTGCAACTTATGCCGGAAGAGGCTGGCAAAGCCATAAAAGTGGATCAAATCCGCGCTATGACGACAGGATTGTCGATGACCAGTCACGCCGGGGGCTATAAAGTGGCCTTAATTACCCCGGCAGACAGCATGAATATCAACGCAGCCAATAGTTTACTTAAGACACTCGAGGAACCGACCGATAACACTATTATTTTGTTGATTTCGGCTAAGCCGGCCCGGTTACCGGTAACGGTCAGGAGCAGGTGTCAATGCTATTCCTGTGCTCCGCCAGAGCCTGCGGCTGCGCGGCAATGGTTAGGCCAACAGCTGGAGACCGAGCAGGATCTTGATGGCCTGCTGGAGTTAGCCAATGGTGCGCCTTATGCCGCTCTGCAACTGCACGCCTCAGGTGCGATCGGGCAATGGCAGGCGTGTCTGGATCAGCTGGCGCAACTTGCCAGTGGCAAGCTCGAACCTGTTGCTGTTGCGGCTGACTGGAACAAAGCCAATGGCAGGCAAAAGTTAAGCTGGTTCTTGCGGGCCCTGCAGCGCATGATCGTTAATCTGCAAGCAGGTAAGGCAGGAGAGCAAGACCGGCTAGGTAAAATCATTCCAGGTGATTTGCACAGGCTGGATAGTAAAAGGTTATACGTATTAATGGACAATGCCGGTTACGCCATCAATCATTGGGCATCCGGGTTGAATACACAATTGTTATTAGAGGATATCCTGATAAGCTGGTTCGCAATTTTTCAGCGATCAGCAAAAGCTTCAGGGCAAAACTAGGACGGAATAAGGATGACAAACACAGCGAGTGGATCAGCCAGACAGGGTATTCTGTCACTGACAATCAAGGATAAAAGTGCACTCTATGCGGCCTATATGCCCTTCGTCAGAGGCGGTGGCCTGTTTATCCCGACTAATAAAATTTACCAGCTCGGTGATGAAGTTTTTATGCTGCTGACAATCATGGATGAAACCGAAAAACTTCCCGTGGCCGGCAAGATTATCTGGATAACACCCAAAGGTGCACAAGGCAACCGCGCAGCAGGGATCGGTGTTCAGTTCAGTGACCAGGACGGCGGCACCGCCCTGAAAAAGATTGAAACCTATCTGGCAGGCGCCTTGTCAGCGGATCGTCCAACGCATACCATGTAGTACTGCAGCCGCCCGGGCTGCGCCATCTGTAATGCCCATGCTTGTAGACTCGCACTGCCACCTCGATATGCTCAACCTCGAGGACACCCCGTTAGATACTTATATCAGCAATGCCGCAGAAAATGGCGTGGAGCATATGCTGTGCGTTTCGGTTAGTTTGGAACGTTTTCACCCTATGTTTGAACTAGTCAAAGATAAAAGCAATATTTCTGTATCTGTAGGTGTACACCCGGATGGTACCGATGTACAGGAGCCTGATGCGGATGAATTGATTACCCTGGCGAATCACGAAAAGATCGTGGCAATCGGTGAGACTGGTCTGGATTATTTTCGAATCGAAGGTGACACAGAGTGGCAGCGTGATCGCTTCCGGAATCACATTCGTGCAGCACGTAGCTGCGGCAAACCCTTGATTATACATACCCGCAACGCCCGGGAAGATACGCTTAGAATAATGCGTGAAGAGGGCGCGGCCGAGGCGGGTGGCGTTATGCACTGCTTCACCGAAGATTGGGATATGGCGCGGCAGGCTATGGATATGAATTTCTATATATCCTTTTCCGGTATTGTGACATTCAAGAATGCACTGGATTTAAAACAAGTCGCAAAAAAAATGCCGGCGGACCGGATGCTGGTGGAAACAGATTCTCCGTATCTGGCTCCGATGCCTAATCGAGGTAAACAGAATCAGCCTGCCTGGGTGCTACATGTTGCTGAGCATATTGCCGAGCTTAGGCAAGAAACTATTCAGCAAGTCGCCGCAACGACGACGCATAACTTTTACCAATTGTTTTCCGGTGCGGCAAGAATATAATTACAATGCCCGCTAGCGAGTATTTAGGCTAAGATTGCGAAAGGTGATAATCCTGAAGCAGCGGTTTTAGCTGCGGCGGGGTTAATGCCTATCGCGGTTATAACCGTTCCTACAAGTTCTCGTAAATGTATCCAGTATTTAAACAGCCGTTCTATATATTACTGCTCTTAGTTGTTTCTCTGTCTGGTTGTGCAACCAGACCACCCTCAAACCTTAACGACAGTTGCGCCATCTTTAATGAAAAAAGTGGCTGGTACAAAAGCGCCCATAAAAGCTATAAAAAATGGGGTGTGCCTATTAATGTTCAGCTCGCGATTATTTACCAGGAGTCGCATTTCGTACACAACGCCAAACCACCGCGTAAAAAACTGCTTTGGGTGATTCCCTGGAAGCGGCTTTCCTCAGCTTATGGGTATGGCCAGGCGCAGGATGCAACCTGGGACTGGTATCGCAAGGATACTGGAAATCGTTGGGCTGACCGGGATGTGTTTGCGGACGTGGCCGATTTTATTGGCTGGTACGGGAACCAGTCGTATAAAATGGTAGGTATCGCAAAGGATGACGCCTATAGGCAGTATTTGGCCTATCACGAAGGCCAAGGTGGCTTCCGTCGAAAAACCTATTTGAAAAAACAGTGGTTGGTAAAAGTGGCGCGCAATGTGCGTAAGCGCTCAAATAGATACCAGGCACAACTGGCGGCATGCGAATCAAAGCTGGACAAGGGGTGGTGGATATTCCGATAAATTCCTGCAGGATCAATAGCACATCCCTTAAATTAAAAGCTGACACCCCTGGCACGTAGAGTTAGCTTTGTAGCCTATTAAAGCCAGCTATTTCTTCGCCGTTAACCCTCTGAATCGATACTACACTTCAATATGGGAAGCGGTCTCAGCTACTTCCCGGGTGACAAAATGAACAAAAGAAAAACCGCACGCCAGAGTCTGCTGGTAGATATTGAGATTGCCAATTCAGGTCACAACCGTTGCCGGGGATACGTCAACAATATTAGCCGCGATGGACTATCTATTACCTTACGGGATGGACATTTCCCAATTGAGCAAAAGTCTGTATTGCTGAATTTCAATATCTGGACGGGGAGTGAAACGCTGTTCCGGAAAATGCTCGCAAAAATTGTGCGGATTGATGGTCAGGAGGCAGGCCTTGTGTTTGCCGGGGACGATAGGGTTACGGCTGCCATTGTCCAGGATCTGTTGCACTATAAAATGTATGAGCGCAGGAAGCAATCCAGGTTGGCGGCTTCTAAGTACCGGATGGCGGATGCGAAATTAGAATTTTCTAACGTTTAACACTGCTTGCCTTCCTGTTTATCGTCAAAGGCTGCCTCCAGGGCATCAAGCACCACGCAATGAAATTTCTCCCGCATCCTATCGGTATAAATGCCGCCATAGGCTGCCTGTCCTGTTGTGTCCATCCATTTGTCACATTCAAAAATGACCGCAGCGCGAAAAGCGCGGCGCGGATTGTCTGACTTTTCAAGGGTGGTTAAAACCC
>CAYPEL010000050.1:0-16413 GCA_964409635.1 uncultured Gammaproteobacteria bacterium
ACAAATATTTTATCGGCTGCTGCCAGATAGATGGATAGCTGATTTTTCGAATCAGTATTAAACCAACAAGTATCTACAACAGCCTCGCTATCAAGACCATCTTCCAATATCGCCTGTGCAACTATTCCAGTACGGGGGGTAGTGCAAATCAGCCAATGAATACTATAGTGCTTGGCCAACAGGTTAAGTAAAGATGCAAGTCTGGCCCAATCATCCGGCGTATACTGATAACCAGAGCCCGTACCACCTACCAACAATACCCAACAGGGTTTCGATAAGAAGTTTTTTGGCACTACTAAAGTGTCCAGATACTCAGGCGTTATTTCGCTAACCGGGAACTGCAGGACAATATTATTTTGGGCCTTTAAAATAGGCTCAAGCGTTAAAACCGCAGAAAATAATCCAGCTGGTAGTCCACGCAATGAGCCTATAAAAATATTAGGGCAAGCATATTGCCTGGCTAGCCAGGCATTTGCGAAGGAGGTTCGTCCACCCGCTGAAACAATCATCTCAGGCAACTGTTTGGGGGCTGTAAATTTATAGAAGAAGCTGAGCAAACTTGAGGGTATGGCAGATCGCGTACACTTCAATAACTCACGCTGCACACTACGAAATAAGCCGATTCGCAGCCGCAGATCCACCCACTCCACCTCTAATGGCTGAGTCAGAGAAAGCGCTTTAATAACGCCTTTGGATTGATTGAAGTGACCTGGACGACCATCAGATAAGACCCAGACCGTTTTTGGGCCATCAGTCACAGCACTGCTGTCTGCCGTTTATCGTAAACATCCGCGTTTACCGGTACGCATACGCATGATAAATGCAAGCATATTATCCCGGCCACTGACCTTAATTCTTTTCAACTGAAGATTATCCCGGTCGCGTAAAGCATCCGTTCCTTCGTTGGTTGTTACTGCGCTCGTATAGCCTGCCTCGCGTGCCATGGCAACATGTTCATCGCGATACAATCCAAACGGATAAGCAAAGCTTTTAACCACCACATGAAAGCGCTCCTTCAGTTGCCGTCTGGAGTGCACTATCTCTCTATAAGACTGCTCCTGGTTGAGCTTGTTTAAATTGGCATGCGTCAGCGTATGCGAACCCAGCTCAAAAATGCCGGAAGCAAGCATTTCACTCACCTGTTTATCAGACAGCTTGCGCTCATCTCTGAGCTCACCTTCGTTATGATAGTCTTTTCTATCAGTGGACCAATCGCGATTAAACCGGTCTTCAACCAAATACAATGTCGCCTTACAGCTATATTTTTTCAGCATCGAGAGCGCTAACAAATAGTTATCTTCGTAGCCATCATCAAAACTTATTGCATAGGATTTTTCGGGTAATGCCACACCCTTTGCAATCAACTCGCTGACTGTAAAGCTTTTCCAGCCATTGTTTTTCAACCAGCGCAACTGCTTTTCAAAATTGCCCGGTGAAACACGCAAGCCATTAAAACGTGCGCCGCGCTTGTGTCTGGCAATCATGTGATACATCAAGATACGGGGGCGTTTATAACTGATAGGCAACTTCCACCAGGCATAGCGCCAGGAGAACCAGAACAGGCCTGCAATAAATACCGCGATCAGCAAGTTACTCAACCCGCAATCTCCCGGTAGACATTAATGGTTTCGTTCACCATATTCTCGACGCTTTTAAAATCATGCGGCGCCACCTCTTGAGGTTTATCGAGTAACCGGTCCGTGGTCTTTTCCAGACCATCCATATCCCCTGGTTTAACCCGTCCGGCAGGGAAAACGCGCGACAGAGAATCACTCACTCCGCCGTGATCATACCCTATAACTGGAACACCCAGACTTAAAGCCTCCTGTACCGTACGTCCAAAAGATTCCGGTTTATTCGACAGCGAAAAAATTATCTTTGATACGGCCATGATGTCACACAAATCCAGTCTATTACCGGTGAATGTTATAAACCGCTCCATTCCAAGATCCTCAATAGCCTGGTGCAGCTCATCCATATAAGACGCATGACGCGGTTCATGACTGCCAACAATCAAACCATAAACCGGTTTTCCTGCTTTCACCAGACGGCTCATTAAAACAATAAAATCCAGATGCCCTTTGCGCCGGGTAATGCGCCCGGGCAAGGTTAGTATTTGCTTATCCATCACGAAAGGGTAATCACTATACCAGCGCTGCAACCAGGCTTCACCCGGGTGATAACCATACTGGTAAATCTGTGTATCGATGCCACGCTCTATCAAGCGGATGCGCGTTAAATCGAGTTTAGGGTAATTCTGTTCCAGGTAGCAAACTGCTGCATTTGAAACGGCGATGACACGCTCACCGCGCGTCATGACACTGCTATAACGTTTCACGCTATATAAACCGTGCACTGTCGTTACCAATCCTGGCTGATTACGTTCGGGCAATCCCTTCCAGGCACGATACGCCACCCAGGCTGGCATGCGCGAGCGTGCGTGCAGGATATCGACTTGCTGTTGTCTTATGAATTTCTTGAGCGCTCGTGATTTTCCAAAAGTGAACAGGGATTTTTTTCCAATGGGCCAATTAAAGTGCTCACTACCCTCCCCAGTCAAGCGTGACACCAGTTGTCCACCAGCCGACATCACCAATGAACGGTGGCCGTGCGCCACCAGACCGGCGGCGAGCTCTAGCGTACCGCGCTCTACGCCACCGCTATCCAGCGCTGGTAATAATTGCAGTACCGTTAGCGCTTTAGCCATCGCTGCTGCACCCACTGCGCGCAACGCAGCGCCTCCTGAAGTGGTTTTACATCAGATTTTGTGAGTTGAAAGCTACCCGGTTCAGGGATACACCCTTCTTTGACCAATGTGTCCACGCCGGTTGCAACGCGTCCCTGTTTGGCGCGCTGCACTTTGATCAAGCCAACCCGTGCGCCGGATGATAATGCTTCATACAACATAGAGACACTGTCTTCAGTGACCCAAATTTCGCCGCATAACGCCAGCTGATCATCGAGCCAGCCAGGCTGACACAGTGTATGCGGCATAGCCTGAACATTTTCCAGACGTGAAATTCGCTCCATGATCGCTGCTGGCGTTCGCCGTGACGAAGTCACTGTCCAGTGCATATCAGGTCGCCGGCTAATCAACAATTTTATTTGATCAACAACACTGGTTGACTGCCAGTTATATTCATCCGAAATACCCCCGAGCATGATCAGCCCTAAATCAGGTTGATGCTGTCCACCGGGTGAAATTGTGTTCAAAACACCTTCGGAGAGAAAAATATTCTCTGCTGCAGCGGGATTGTCATGGCGTGGGGCAATTACGACATCAAACCATCTGACCGGTAATGACGGCTTCATAAGCACGATGATACGGCCCCCGACTGCACGACGCGCTGTTAGCATCGGCCAGTGCGTACTGTGACCCGCACCAATCAGAATATCAGGTGCGGGTTTCTTTTTATTATTCGGGAAACGCTTGAGTAGTAGATTAAGAAAATTAAAGCCTGTTGCCGCCACAACGTAATCGTGTATCTCAACAGGTACCAATTTATGTAAAGCAGCCGCGAGCCCCAACGACTGGCTGTCGTGTCCTGGCTGGCCGTCGCTAAAACGCCAGATTACAATGGGGGATTGGTTATTCACGAGATTACGATTTGATGCATTCAATCCTGCTTTATTTCTATAAATCCTTATTTATACCCTCTCCCAGTCCCTCCGCCACAGGATGGTGTCGTAAAACATATTCCCGTAGGGTGGAGTGAGATACGAACCCCACCGGAACCCGCAGAAAATGGTGGGGTTCGCAAGCTCACCCCACCCTACAAAAGACTTTTGCGACACCCTTACTTAAGGGGAGGGACGGTTCTTTAATCTTTTAGAATATAGTCGGCGCCGCAATAAGGGCATTTCGCTTTGCCGCTCTCTTCAATGGGGAGATAAACCCGCGGGTGCGAATTCCACAAGCTCATGCCATCGAGCGGGCAGTGCAAAGGCATGTCTGCGCGCGTAACTTCATAACGGTTTTCAGCGTTAGCCTGAATATATTTTGTACCACCGGCATCAGCAGCAGTGTTTGATTTAGACACAAGAATACCCCCAGATAATTACTCAACCAGTGTCAGCCATTTCGGGTGGTCTTCCCGCCGGCCATAAACCTGGTCAAAATAAAGTGACTGTAAACGTTCTGTGATTGGCCCCCGGCCACCCTCACCAATAGTCCGGTCGTCCAACTCCCGGATCGGCGTTACTTCAGCAGCCGTACCTGTAAAGAAAGCTTCATCTGCCACATAAACTTCATCCCGCGTAATCCGCTTTTCCCGCACCGTCAGGCCTTCTTCCTGCGCCAGCGTCACGATGGTATCACGGGTAATGCCTTCCAGCGCTGATGTCAGGTCGGGTGTATACAACACACCATTACGCACGATAAAAATATTCTCGCCGCTGCCTTCGGCAACAAAACCTTCAGTATCCAGTAACAATGCCTCATCATAACCACAGGTCAGGGCTTCGTTCAGCGCCAGCATGGAATTCATGTAATTACCGTTGGCTTTAGCTTTGCACATGGTGATGTTGACATGGTGCCGGGTAAAGGAAGACGTTTTGATGCGAATGCCCTTCTGCATGTTTTCTTCGCCCAGATAGGAACCCCATTCCCAGGCGGCAACAATGACATGCGTCTTGAGATTATCAGCCCGCAAGCCCATGCCTTCGGAACCGTAAAAACACATGGGCCGGATATAGGCCGATGACAAATTGTTTTCCCGCACCACGGTTCGCTGCGCTTCATTCAGCGTTTGCTTGTCGAAGGGCATCGGCATTTTTAATATATGTGCAGAACGAAACAGCCGGTCGGTATGTCCTTGCAGGCGAAAGATCGCGGTACCCTGCTCGGCATCATAGGCACGCACACCTTCAAACACACCCATTCCATAATGCAGGGTGTGGGTTAAAACATGCGTTGTCGCTTCGCGCCAGGGAACCAGCTCTCCATCCTTCCAGATAACGCCATCGCGATCGGACATCGACATTCAATTTTCTCCTGACTATTTACTTAGTTAAATATGTACTAATCTCAGCTATTATAGGAATACGCTAATAATTTAATGATTGTGCATTCTTCTATTCTAGACATTATCTAAAGTATCAAATCTGATACCTTTTTTGTTTGACAGATCAACATCAACGGCTACAATAGGTACTAATGAATAGTTTCTATAAGGAAACCGTGCATGAGTACCTATTGTAGCGTAATTGATGCAGCGAGCATCTTGAAAATCAGCGAGCAAAGAACCAGGGAATTATGCCGGTCAGACCTGTTGGTAGCAAAAAAATTTGGCCGCTCATGGTTAATTGACAAAACCAGCCTAAAAAAATATGGATTACGGAAGTCACACACGATAGCAGAAGACCACCCAGTTTATGAAGTTAATCGCCAGAAAAATAAGCAACCCGTAGCTTTAAGCTTTTTCTCCGGCGCAATGGGGCTCGACCTTGGCATAGAAAAGTCAGGCTTTGATATCCGGTTAGCCTGCGAAATTGATAAATACTGCAGGCAAACCATTATGCTCAATAGACCCAACGTTGCCTTGCTCAGCGACATCAATGATTATACAAAACAGGATATTTTAGAAGCAGCTGGCTTATCAAATGTTGATAACATCGATTTGGTCATCGGCGGGCCACCCTGCCAGGCATTTAGTACAGCCGGTAAACGCAAGGCATTTAACGATGAGAGAGGTAATGTTTTTCTAAAATACATAGATTTAGCACTTGATTTAAATCCACAGTTCATCGTCATTGAAAATGTACGCGGTTTATTATCTTGCCCCATGGATCATAGACCACACGACCAACGTGGCCCGGAATTTCCTGATTTAGCAACAGATGAACTTAAGGGAGGCGCGCTTAATTTTATACTTTCGAAGCTAAGAAATTCTGGATACGCGTATTCTTTCAATTTATATAATTCTGCCAATTTCGGCACACCACAAATTCGCGAGAGGGTAATTATTATTTGTACCCGGGACGGAAATACCCCCCCTTTTTTGACACCAACACACTCTGAAAATAGTTTGCATAATTTACCCGGATGGCAAACTTTCAGGCGCGCAACAAGCAAGCTAAAAAAACACGACCATTTGAACTTCCCAGAGAAGCGTCTAAAGTATTACCGACTTTTAAAGCCAGGAGAAAACTGGAGAAATCTGCCTGAAGATTTACAAAAAGAGGCGCTAGGAAAATCCTACTATGCAGGAGGTGGAAAAACTGGCTTCTTCCGGAGACTCGCCTGGAATAAACCTGCGCCCACTTTGGTAACACACCCTGCAATGCCGGCTACAGATTTAGCTCACCCGAAGGAAGACAGACCGCTTTCAATACAAGAATATAAGAAAATTCAAGAATTTCCTGATCATTGGGAACTGGCTGGCCCGTTAATACAGCAATACAAACAAATTGGTAATGCAGTACCAATCAGTCTGGGCCACGCTGTAGGCTTACTCCTTAAAAATATATCAATGGGTGAAAAGCTGCCTGAATTCTCCCATTTTAAATACTCAAGATATAAAAATACGAGCAATATTGAATGGGAAAATGAATTCAAAAATAGAATTCATAAGGGCTGTCTTCTTAAGGCATCAGGGAAACAGGCCGAGCTGACACTTTAATTATAATTTCAGCCAGCAATACTTATCCATACACTTACAGTACAAACCTACATTAAAGTAAAATATAAAGTCAGGCAGTATTTATAACCGCATGGAACTGATCAGATGATAGACCGGAATGAATTATCTAACTTTATAGAGTCAGGTATCCAAGCTTACCACCAGAAAATACTCGACCGCCTACTAATACTTAAACTGCCCAATGTACTTAAAAGAAAAAATCCGTATCTATTTAGGGTAAAAGCCCTGAATACCAGCCATGAATTAGTAAAGTCAATTCTTGATGCGCACTTATCCTCGCAAGAAGAAGGTATTTTTGGAGGTTTTTTAGAAGAACTGGCAATCTTTGTATGCAATAAAGAAAATGGCGGAATAAAGTCTTCTGCGGAAGGAATTGATCTTGAATTCGAGCGAGACAGCATTCGCTACATTGTATCAATTAAGTCTGGGCCTAATTGGGGAAATAGTTCGCAGATCTCTAAATTAAAAGACCATTTTTTGAAAGCAAAACGAATCATAGGGACAAATACAAATAAGCAAAATGTTGTTGCCATAAATGGTTGTTGCTATGGGAAAGACGACTCACCAGATAAAGGCAGCTACTTAAAACTATGCGGGCAACGATTTTGGGAGTTAATATCAGGTGATGAAGAACTGTACGCCGTAATTATAGAGCCCCTTGGACATCAAGCACATGAACGGAATGAACACTTTTACACCGAATATGCAAAAGCAATAAACAAGTTTACACTAGAGTTTTCGAAACAGTACTGCGATGAGTCTGGAGCAATAAATTGGGTAAAACTATTGAGGTACAATTCTGGAAAAATTGATTAGATGAAAAATGCTAGTTCACCGGCCCATGATTTCTTGCCACAAACGTGCAACCTCAGTCTGCTGCCGAGTGTGCGAGCCAGCTTCCAGTAAGGCCGATTCACCGCGTAATGCCAGGTGGTGGTACAAACTCCGATATGTCCGGTACGCTTCGGCCAGTGAGGCGGCTGCCCGGCTCGCCAAATGCCCGGTCTTAGCCAGCATTTCCAGCAGCCGAACAGTATCGGTAAAATTCAATAACTCGGGAAAATCATGCGCCCACCTGAGAACGTGATATTGGACCATAAATTCGATATCAACGATACCTCCCCGGCCTTGCTTCAGGTCAAAAACTTCAGCATCCTTTGATGCCAATTCATCACGCATCCGTTTCCGCATATCACAAACATCCGAGCGTAATTGCCGGGCATCGCGTTGTTGACCCAGCACGCTCTGCCGGATTCGTTTAAAGCGCTGGCGAATCTCTTCATCACCACAAATCATCCGCGCCCGCACCAATGCCTGATGCTCCCAGGTCCAGGCTTCCTCACGCTGATAATCCCGGAAGGATTCGACACTAGCCACCAGCAAACCGGAATTACCGGATGGCCGCAGGCGCATATCCACTTCATAGAGGGTACCGGCCGGTGTCAGGGTATCGAGTATATGAATAATGCGCTGACCCAGACGGGCAAAAAATACCTGGTTATCGATTGATTTTTTACTGTCTGTGTGTTGATGCTTGCCAGTACTGTCGTGCAGAAACACCAGATCCAGATCAGAGCCGTAACCCAATTCGATCCCGCCCAGCTTGCCGTAGCCAATTATCGCAAATCGCACCACCCGCTGCCCGGCCCGCTCGGTACAAACCGGGCGGCCGTAGCGGCTAGTCATTTGCGCCCAGGCAAGATCCAGCGCCTGCCCGAGCACGCTCTCTGCAATAGCCGTTAAATAATCACTGACCACCATCACCGGTATTACACCGGCAATATCTGAGGCGGCTACACGCAGCACCATAGCCTGTTTGAACTGGCGCAGACGATCCATCTGTTGTTCAAGATCACCCTCAACAAGCCCCTGCATAAATTCATGCAACTCGGTTGTAAGCGCTGCAGCTTCCACGGGTTGATATAAAGTCCGGGGATCGAGTAACTGATCTAACAGGATAGGATGACGCGCCAGTTGTGATGCTATCCATTCGCTCGTGTTACATAGCTTGACCAGGTGTTTTAGGGCAGTCGCATTTTCCAGCAGCAAGGACAGATAAGTCGTGCGGCCAGCTATCTTTTCCAAAATCTTAGCCAGCCGGCCGAGTAATTCGGCACCACCGTCAGCGTCTCCCGCCGCACTAATCAATTTGGGTACCAGTTGATCAAAGCGCTGCCTGCCTTGCTCACCCAGGTACTGTTGCGCCGCACCCTCACGCAACTGAATAACCCAACGTAAGGCTTCACTGCTATCCTTATAACCTGCCGTACTAAGAATTTCATGCGCCAGCTCATCATCAGTCAAACCGCCAAGCCAAAGCTGTTGTACGGGGGATTCCAGTTGCTGGCTGTCTGGATCAGAAAAAATATTCTCGAACTCCGTCTGCACAAGCTGCCGGTGCCGCTGCAGGCTCTTTTCAAAAGTCGCCCAGTTCTTAAAACCTAACGCAAATGCCAGGCGGGCTCGATCCTGCGCATCTTCAGGTAAATTATGCACCTGCTCATCACGCATGGCCTGTAAACAGTTTTCTGTGCGGCGCAGGAATCCATAAGCCGCCACTAACCGGTCTACATTTTTAGCCGGTAACAGCTCAAGATCGCGGATCACGGACATAATCTCCAGTAAGCCCAGTTGCTGTAAACGCAGTTCGCGGCCGCCACGCACCAACTGGAATGTCTGGGCGATAAATTCTATTTCCCGGATACCACCCGGACCCAGTTTGACGTTATCCAACTGATCTTTTAATTCGACTTGTGCTTGAATTTGCCGCTTTAAATCACGTAACGCATCGTAGGTATTGAAATCCAGGTAACGCCTGTAAACAAAGGGTTTCAGCGTTTTCATCAGCGCTTTACCCGCTTTTTTATCACCGGCAATCGGGCGTGCCTTTATCATCGCGTAGCGTTCCCATTCGCGCCCCTGGCTCTGGTAATAATCTTCCATCGCATCGAAACTCCAGGCCAGCGCGCCGCTGTTTCCGAACGGTCGCAATCGCATATCGACACGAAACACAAAACCGTTGGCATCGATGTCGTCCAGCACATGGATCAGTGACTGGCCCAGCTGAACGAAATATTCCTCCGGCGATACCGCATTACGCTTACGGGCTTGATGCGAATCGGGATAGGCAAAAATCAAATCAATATCTGATGAAAGGTTAAGCTCACGCGCACCGAGTTTGCCCATGGCTAATACGATCAGTGACGCTGGCTGATTTTTCTTTACCAATGGAACCGGTGTTTGTTTCGCCTTCCATTTAGACAGCTGGTCTAGCGCACCCTGCACACAGGCCTCTGCCAGCACAGATAAATCAAGCAGGGTTTCTTCGAGCCGTGACCAGGTGGATAAATCGCGCCAGATAATGCGCAACATTTCCCGCTGCCGGATATGGCGTAATCGTTTCCGGAGTTTGGTTTCGTCTTTACAGCGGTGTAATTTAGCTAACACAGCTGCCTTAAAAAGTGCCGGCCGGTAATCTGCCAGCAGATCGCCAGAGTCGAGTAAATCCTGTACCTGTTGAGGGTCACGCTGGCAAAGGTTTGCCACAAATTTGCTGACAGCAAACACCCGGCACAGGCTGCGCTGCAAAGCGGTATCTGTCAGACAAACACATCCCGCCTGTTCAGCCGCTTCACAATAAGCCTCCCAATCACGCCGGGCATTTTCCTGCAATGACCTGGGTAACCCGGCCCAGGGATCCTTGCTCTGTAGTTTTTCAGGCGCCGATTTTTTCTGCTTTTTTGACACATTCCCAGCCTAACGCGAAACTCAATCAGATGCAGCTATCGAAGCCGTAAATTCAATCATCTGATTACTTCCTGGACGCCTAAACCAACGGGTGTCGGCCGCATGGATGTGACTGCCAAGCGTACTGAGATGTATTTACCACGTCCCATTGGTTGAGGCTTCCAGGAAGTAATCAGGTGTTCTTTTGACTATTTTCGTATAATTAAGGAATAGACAGAGTCAAAAGGCGTCTTAAAATTAGGGCTAAATAGTATGAATATTATTCAAGATTTCTGTAAAAATCAGCAACTAAAGCGCACTATCGCCGAACACCGCGGCTCCATGTACCGGCTTGCCTACTCCTGGTGCCACAACCCGGCGCTGGCAGACGACCTGGTTCACGAAGCCCTGGCCAAGGCGCTAAAAAAATGCGGCCAGTTGCGCGATCACAAAACCGTCAGAGCCTGGCTGTTTCGTATCCTTACCAACTGCTGGCGTGATCACTTCCGCCGCCTCAAGGAAACGGTAAATATCGACGACGTGGTCCTCACAGAAACCCGGACACCTGAATTTCGCCACGACCAGGATCAGGTCGTCAGCCAGGTGCGCAACGCCATCGGCAGTTTGCCACTGGGACAACGCCAGGTCATAACCCTGGTGGATTTGGAAGGCAGCTCTTATATAGAAGTCGCTGAAATCCTGGAAATACCTATCGGTACGGTGATGAGCCGATTGTCCCGCGCCCGCACGGCATTAAAAATAAAGTTGCTGGAAGCCGATAGCAGCCTTGAGGCCGCTACACCGAAATTAAGGACAGTGAAATGAGCAACACCCCGATTTCAAAAGAACAACTTCAAGCCTTCGTTGATGGCCAACTGGGTGACAGGGAAAAAAGCCAGGTACTGGAAGCCATTCAGGCTGATCCGTGCCTGAGCCGTGAGGTTTGCGAATTACGCACAATTTCAGAACTGGTCAAACATGCCTATGCACAACCGCCTGCCACAAACACAAGGGCGAGCACGCCGGAAAACAAACCGTTCTGGAAATATGCAACTGCGGCAATCCTGCTGCTCGGCATCGGTGGCGCCGTTGGCTGGATCAGCCATCCTGATGCAGTCAGCACGGGCAGTTCCCCCAGTGCCATGTACTGGGACGATGAACGGGCTTTCCACAATAGCCAGCTCGACACGATTTCCCCGCAGGCAAACAAACGCATCATTGTGCACCTGAACACCTCAAGTCCAGATAAATTCGAGAGCGCATTAGCAACAGCAGAACAACTGCTGAAAAAATATGCCAACACCGGCATGGACACTGAAATTGAAGTGGTCGCCAACGCCAGCGCGATAAAAATGTTACGTGCCGGCTATACGCCCTATTCAGGAAAAATACAGCAATTGCAGGAACAATATTTCAACCTGACATTCCTGGCCTGCAAGGATGCCATCGATCATATTATTGAGCTCGAAGGACCCGGTTCGGAAGTCGAATTACTCCCCGATATCGATGTCACACCCTCGGCGCTGGAACATATTCTTGAGCGCTTGAAGGATGGGTGGGTATATATCAACGTATGACGTAATTAATAAGTTATGCAAACTGGCCCCGTTTACTACAGGCCCATTTCAGGAGATTGTCTACCAATCGGGTAAACACCGGTTATTGGGCGGAACAGTCTATGGATAAAGGATACACCAAGACCAGGCAATCTAAGATTTAACCGATGATGGAAGCGGCCAAGAGGCTGAGGCAAGAGCGGCCTTTGCTACTGAACGGTTCCTGGCATACTAATCCAACGTTTCGATACCGTAACATAACATCCATTACACTCCCTAATTAATAATTCCCTGTTAAGCTAACCAGTAAACAGATTATCCAACTTAAGTATGCTAGTTGGGTTTCAATCCGAACAATATATTTACTATCTCTCAGTTTCGCACTATATCTAATGTGTGACAGTGTTCTTCAATTTTAGAAACCACCTAAGTTAATTGTTGTAATGATAAAAATATCACAACGATTAAGTGACGGTGATCGCCGAAATTAATTACTCCCTGCGATAGATTGCACTCCTGTTGGCCATGCTTGCATCAGGTCACATTTACAGACAGCCCCTTTTTGATATGGAGCACACTTTGGGTTCACCGACACGGATATATCTGACGGCACTAAATATTGTATGCCAGACATTTTATCTGCGTTACAGGGATTTTTTAAGGGTTTGTATAAATTTAACAGGAGTGGAAACGATGAGAGTAAAGCACTATTTACAACCTATTTTCGGTTTAGCATTAACTCTGGGTATATGCAGCACTCAAGCTGCAACGGTTATCTATGAAGATTACCAGTTTGTAACGGAACCTACTGTGTTCACAGAGTCGTTTAATGTTACCGAAGCTGGAACCTATACGGCAAAGTTAGTGGATTTTGAGTTCCCGGTTGCTTTCGATATTTTATCGCTTGGAATATCTCAGGGTTTACAACCGCTTGGAATTGGCTTTGGTACTGGCTCTTTCACATTTAACGTCACCATGCCCGGCATCCTAAATGCACACTTAGCCGCCATACCAGGATCACAAGGGACAGGATTATTCGGACTCGAAATCATGGCGGTACCGCTTCCACCCGCAGCCATCTTGTTTTTTTCCGGAATACTTGGGCTCGTTACTGTTGCACGACGGGATAAAGAGACTGGAATAGCTTGAGATAAGACGAAACACTCTTACTCCTTCAGGATGAAGGAGTAAATGAAACATAACAAACTATTACTCATTTGATACTGGAAATATATTTATGCAACAAACACTACAAATTCGTGAGACCACCCGGCATTATCAACACCCATCCAGAGAAAACTCCAGACTGGCATCTGCCAGAATGTCCGCAACAGCTAGAGATAAAATTAAATTTAGGCGCGCCGAGTCTGTCACGCTGGATATATTCCAGTTACAGGAAAATAGAATATTAACCGACACCGGGGCCAGTCAGTTTTCAGCGTCCTATCAGTTGCTGCATATACAGGTACTACAGCAACTGAAAGAAAATAACTGGAACACATTGGCTGTTACCAGTCCAGGTGCGGGAGAAGGCAAGTCACTTACCGCGATCAATCTTGCTATTAGCATGTCTAGAGAAATTGGCTATACCGTTGTGCTAGCGGATCTTAACCTGCGTGAACCTGGCTTAATGAAACATTTAGGGCTACCCGAACTGATGGGCTTAGGTGACTTCCTGACTGACGATTTACCAATTGAAGATTTACTGATCAAATCCCGCCTATTTGAAGACCTGGTGATACTACCGGGTGGAAAACCTCTGAGTAATTCAACCGAAATGCTTAGCTCACCAAAGATGGCACAACTTGTATCCGACCTGAAATCCTGTACTCGTAACTGCATTCTCGTCTTTGATCTGCCACCCGTATTGACCTCCGCTGAAGCCTTATCCTTTTCTCCTCTTACGGAGGCCGCCTTGCTGGTAATTGAAGATGGCGTAACAAAAAAACACGAAGTAGAGCAGACAGTAGAGCGGCTTAGCAACACCAATATTGTTGGCACAATTTTAAACAAGGCGGGAAACCATTAAAATGTACAGCCGTTAGTCAATCGTTAGTACCGGCAGGTAATCAGGCCTGTCCAGCGTATCAGCTTTTTTTGGGTACCATCCCTTGATGCAAGACGATATGATTTTCTTGATTGCTGCAGGCCCGGCATGACATCTTTTGCCAATCGCTGGAGATCATTGATACTGTGGCTCTGGGCGTGCAGCACATCATAGGTTATCATTTCAGAATCCGGCTATTGGCTCTATAGAAATGAACTGAACCACTTATGAAACCAGAACCTGAGAAGCTGGTAAAAAAGCACAAGCAACTCATTCACTCAGTTTTCCTTACGGTAACATCGCATGTACAGAGAAATGAGAGTGACTGGATTGTTAACACCCTCATGATTGATGGGTGTGATGTTCCATTCAGATATAAACGCAAAAAAGCTTATAAAAACCTCAAGAGTCAGCGCGTCAACCTAACGTATTACCCAGACACTGAAACCGTTGGCGGCCTTGAATTCGAAGTCATGAACGTGGTTAGAATCAGGATCGCCTGAGGTATACTTTGAATAGAAGGCGGTAATCTAATCGCTATTTCCGTGTAATTCTCCAACGGCCAAGCAGCTTTATTGCAGACCAGCTTGTAGCGTACTTCAACCTGTCAAGATCGAAACTCGTAGACTATCCCCAAGGTTGACAATCCGGCAGACTGATCTACGGTTATGTTATAGCAACACGCACTAAGATCTCTTCACGACCGGGGCGATTGACGATGAATATGACTAAACCAGCAATTATACATCTTGATTCCCTGATGAACCCAGATGGATTTCTAAACGACCCTCAACTGTGGACAGAGGATATCGCAACTGCAATTGCTCATCAGGACAGCCTTCCGGTATTGACACATGATCACTGGGTTGTGATCCATGAACTGCGGAAACACTATCAACGTTTTGGCGCCGCCCTGCCTGCTTTCAGCCATATCTGTAACTTGCACCACCTGGGTAAACATTGCGTCGGCAGACTGTTTCGCAGCGAGCGTGAAGCATGGCGTATTTCTGGCTTACCCGACCCGGGCGAAGAGGCCAAGGCCTATTTATAAAGATCGGAAAAACCACTCCGTCTGGGGGCAACAACGATGAAACGATGGCTCTATTTCCTATGACCCGGCTGTTTACACACAACATCCGTAGTCAAAAATTTCTCAGTCGATCAACAGAATAGATCCAGGAGTATTAAACCTGGGGTTTAATACTTGTTGTTTATACGCATTAGAGATAATCTTTTGGCATCTACCACCTCAAAGATTATTACGCCGAGCTTGCTATGAGATTAATTTACCTGATTTTGGTTTTCTTGACGAGTTTTTCAGTATTCGCTGCGGATCCCCCGCAACCGGAAATGCCAACCAATAGTATGAACAACGACAGACTGGACAGTCTTATCAAGCGCCTGGACGACAAGGCGCAAGGTAAACCGGGTTTCTGGCGATTTCACATCGAAGATCGTGATGTTACAGTTATTACCGATGAAAAAGCAGATCGGATGCGGATTCTCGTACCCGTAACTGCTGTTGAATCATTACAAGACGATGAACTGACACGCCTGATGCGATCCAACTTTGATGCAGCACTGGATGCACGCTATGCCATCGCTAAAGATATTGTCTGGGGCGCCTTTATCCATCCCCTGTCGAGCCTGACTGACCACGAATTTCTTTCCGGCCTCGGCCAGACGGTTAACTTGTCGATTACCTTTCGCAAAAGCTACAGCTCCGGTGCGTTGATTTTCCGGGGTGGTGACAGCACGGATTTACAACGCCGTGAACTAATCGATCAACTGATAGAACGCGGGCTGGCTATCTGATTGACCGCGGCACGCATATCGGCACTTACTCCAATACAAGTAAGTTTCAGACGGTAGGTGCGAGTTTTATTCGCACCTGCAACAGAAAATTTTGCCGCATTAAAACTGTCTGGAGTACGTTTGCAAACCCGCAGCCTTCCAGGCATCAATTCCGCCACGATACCACTTGACTTGCGTGTAACCAAGATTAATAGCCCGCAGCGCGGCATTGTATGACATCCAGCATTGCACACCCTGGCAGTAAAACGCGACCGGGAGGTTTTTGTTTCCACTAGTCATCTTATTTAGATAATCGCTAAATTCCTTTTGGGCTTGGTCTTTAAACGTACCACCCTTTGCGGCACCAACAGCATTCTGCGCTCCCGGCAATCCTTCCGATTCGCCAAGCACATCAAAGACAACGATTTTATTGCCCTGTTGCTGCATAGCTTTATACAAGGCCTCGGTAGTAATCAGCTGGCCACCAGGAATTTGCGTAGGTGTCGGACTGTGCATCTGCCCGTTGTGTAATTGCTTGCTCGGTGCAATGCCAAAATCCTGATTTTCCATGCGCGCTACAGCTGAAAAGTTTGGATGACCGCCAGACATTGTGGTCTGCTGTTGCAGTGGATTTCCCTGCTGCCCTGGG
>CAYPEL010000051.1:0-4289 GCA_964409635.1 uncultured Gammaproteobacteria bacterium
GTGTGGACGCGGGCACGGCGGGTAGCACGTTGACCAACACGGCGTCAGTGAGTGCGCTGAACGAGCCGGATCCGATAGCGTCAAATGACACTGCGAGTGTGGCGATCACCTCAGTGGATCCGAACAGTGCGGATCTGGCTTTGACTTTGGTAGTAGATGATGCCAGCCCGCAGGAAGGGACGTTGGTTATTTATACATTATCGTTGACAAACCATGGGCCGTTAGTAGCAACGGGGGTGGCGTCGACTGATGCATTACCGATTGGACTGACATTCGTAGGTGATGATGCGGCGAGCACCGGGACAGTGTACAGCGCTGGCAGTGGAATCTGGACGGTCGGCACGCTGTTGGCAGGTCAGACAGTGGTGCTGAATGTGACGGCGAGTGTGGATGTAGGTACAAGTGGCCAGGTGTTGACGAATTCCGCCGGCGTGAGCAGCGTGAATGAGACGGATCACATCACGGGTAACAACAACGCGGCTGCATCAGTGTCACCCAATACCCCGTTTCTGCAAGATGGTGGAGTCCAGGGTGTAGTGTCGATGGAAGTGGAGAGTTACCACGCAAGCGTTGTCGCGCCGGACGGGCACGAGTGGTTATCGGCGGGCGCAGGTTTTCCAGGCTTTGCGGGTAGCGATGCCTTGTGGGCACTACCTGAAGATACTCTCAGTCATTCAACAAATTATTCGGCGTTGAGCCCGCGGCTGGACTATCAGGTTAATTTTGTAGCAATGGGCACGCACTATGTGTGGGTGCGTGCCTGGGGGCCATTGTCGAGTTCAAACTCGTTGCACACGGGGTTGGACGGTACAGAGGTATCCACCAGCGCAAATATGCGGCTGCCTGACAACGAGACGAGCGGTTATTTATGGGTTAACACGATCAATGGTGGCTCGACGCGTTCGACGATGGATATCAATACGGTGGGCGGACACACGGTTAATGTGTGGATGCGTGAGTCGGGAACAGTTGTGGATAAAGTGGTGCTGACGACAGATCCATTGTATGACCCGTCAACGATTAATGGCGGCCTGGGGCCCGATGAGAGCCCCCAAAGCGGTTCCTCGAGTCAGGTCGAGACGCCGGCTATTTCTCCTCATGGCGGCACATACTCGACATCCGTTTCAGTTACCCTATCGACGGGTACTGTGGATGCAGATATCTACTATACAGTCGATGGTAGTGATCCAACAGCAGGTTCTGTGCTGTATATCGGAACCTTCCCTCTGACTAATAGTGCTACGTTGAAAACACGCGCCATCAAAGCTGGCCTGAATGACAGCGCAATAGCCACAGCGGTTTTTGTGGTGAAGCAGTTCCCGAGTGGATTGACCCGGTATTTCTCCTTCGATGAACCCGGAGGTTCAAGCTACACCGATACCGTGGCCGGTGTTACCGCCAGTTGCACTTCCTGTCCAACGCCTGTGACAGGCCGCATTCAAGGTGCGCAGCAATATGACGGTATTGACGATGAAGTGAATGTTCCAGATGACGGCGCTTTTGACTGGGCCTCCGGTGATCGCTTCACGGTAGAAGCTTGGGTTAACAAGAGCTCGTCATGTGTCGGCAGCGAGGTCATAGCAGGGCGACACGATACAGGCAGTCAACTACATTGGTGGTTAGGCTGTGAGAATGGAAAAGCAGTCTTTGAGCTCGTCGATAGCGTCGGCGGTACAGCAACTATCGTTGGTACGACAGACATCGATGATAGTCAGTGGCACCATTTGGCTGCTATTCGTGATGCCGTGACGGGTGAGAACCGGTTGTATGTTGACGGTGTTGAGGAAGCCTCTAGCCAAGTCAGTTATACCGGTGATTTTACGGGGACGGCTGAACTCAACATCGGCTGGTTAAACGACAGTTCACAGGATTATCATTTTGCCGGTACCATCGATGAGGTTGCACTCTATGACCGTGTGCTGTCGCCGGTAGATATTTACCGCCACTACCTGGACGGGACAATTGGTCTGCAGCGGGGTTACTGGGGCTGTGATGCACCGATTAAAGTAATGCCGCTAGGTGATTCCATCACCAACCGCCTGGGCTACAGGCCGCAGTTGTATTTCGACCTGATTGGTGCCGGTTACGATGTGGATTTCGTGGGTAGCCGCTCGGATACGACCGGAACACATGACAGGAACCATGAAGGTCATGCCGGCTTTACAGCGTCCGACATTGAATTTGAACTTGATTCGTGGCTCACTGGAAATCCGCCAGATGTTGTTTTGCTGCATATTGGCACCAATGAAGATTTGATAGACCCTTATCCATCAAGCGCCTCCGTCGAAACTTTGCATGATATTGTAGAAACTTTCGATGCGGCGGTTTCAATAGTTCAGGCGCGCATTATCAATAAGGTGCCCTATGAACGCTTGGTAACCCAGTTCAACGATAATGTGGAATCCATGGTGGCAAGCCGCGTGGCAACGGGTGATAAGGCCCTCATGGTCGACCATGAAAGTGCGTTGAATTATATTGATGACATGGATCCGGACGGGATTCATCCTCTACAGGCCGGTTTCGACAAGATGGTGCCAGTTTGGTACGACGGACTGGCGTCTTTCGTGCCAGCGTGTATCCTGGCAGCGCCGCAAATAACTTCGCAGGCAATTACCACCGCCACACTGAATGTACCCTATGTTTACACGCTCGAGACGCGCGGTTATCCGGCGCCGGATTTCTCGCTGCTAGCGGCCCCGGCCGGTATGACAATTCACCCAGATACCGGCAGGATTGATTGGCTGCCTGGCATAACAGGGATGTTTAGTGTGTCAGTGCAAGTGCAAAACCCGGCAAGTACGGTTACGCATGATTTTACAGTCAGCGTCAGCTCCACAGAGGATACCGACGCCGATGGTATGTTAGATAGCTGGGAAATTACGCACTTCGGTGATCTTAGCCGCGATGGTTCGGGTGATTTTGATAGTGATGGCGCGACCGACCTCGAAGAACACAATGCGGGCACTGATCCAACCGATCCGTTTTCCTACCCCGGTATGGTGAATGGTGATATTAATGACGACGGTCAGGTGGATACAGCAGATGTGCTCCTGGCGCAACGTATTGTATTGGGGTTGTACATGCCGACTGCTGCTGAATTTCAACGTGGTGATGTCGCACCGCTCAGCGGTGGCGTACCTTCGCCCAATGGTGTAATGAATGCTGCTGACGTGCTCCTGATCCAGAGAAAAGCGCTGGGTCTTGTAAACTTCTGAACGTTGTGAAAATGGTATTTGGCCCTTGGCTTATTTAACCAGGGGCTGAATGCTTATTGCGCCTTTACATTGCTGGGAGGCAGAGGCGGAACCGTATCGTCTGATGATGTGACAAAGCGGCCCTCAACGGTGCCCCATTGGTCTTTTCCAGGCCCGGTGTATACCATGACAAACGCTTTTCCATCACTGCTTGACCACTTATTGGAAAAATTCCAGTAAACAGTTTTTGAGCCATTATTTAATCCCGGGCCTACATCGCTGGGATTTTCGAATAAAACAGTTCGCCATGGGCCCCAAGGTTCTGGCGCCTCATAAATACCGATGTGATAATTATCGGATTGAAAACGGTTTACCTGTTGGGTTGTAAGTATGTACCGTACTAGGCCTGTGTTGTAACTGACACTGGTGCGCATGATGCCATTCGTATTGTCACTGAATGCGGGGGTGCGATCTGAGGAGGATGGCGACCAGGTAGGGTTATTATTGGTATCTAATCCGGAGAAATATTCATAAGTGCTTTTTTTATTGAGCGAATCTTTCAGTACCCGTAGTAGCGAGATATGCCCCGGCCGTTGTGTATTCCAGCTCCCGGAGGCTATTTCGTTTGCGTAGATGTAGACGTAATTATCGCGTGCGCCTGAATAGCCTTTACCAAATTGGAGAAAAGTCGGCGAGAAGAAGCCACCGTTGCCTGAAAACTCATTACGGTTCCAGCGGACACCGGTAAAATTCCAACTGGATCCATTGTCGTTCGAATGATACAGCTCCGTTTGCTGGAAGGCTCCTTCGGTACTTCCGGTACCATTGCGAAACATATAGAGCTCGGTGCCAAGTGCAAGGATACCTAGGCTCTTTCCACCCCAGCCGCCTGAGCCTTCACCGGTCTTGAAAATATCAAATGCACTGTAATCATCCTTACTTCCCTCGATGCGTGCAACACCGTTTGAGGCGCGGGTAGAGTTAAATGTACTAAAGCCTTTGCCGTCACCAAAAACCGTGTATTGGTGGCCATTGCCCGACCAGGTTATGGCCCAGTTGTCGGACTCAGGTGCCGACACGCCATTTCCCGGTGTG
>CAYPEL010000051.1:4301-16234 GCA_964409635.1 uncultured Gammaproteobacteria bacterium
CATTTTTAACTGTGCTCATATCGAATACGATATCCGTGATGAGGTTGCTGGGTGGATAGGTACTGTCAGCGGCGATGCCACGGTTTGAAAACAGGATCAGGACGAACAGGCTAAGTAGTCCGATACCCTTCTGGGTTCCCTGTGCGTGGTGATTTCTTATCATAAGACTAACTCCATTCGTACAAAAAAATTTAAGGAATCTGGTAAGATGGCCCGTATCACATGGCCAATAATTTTCTATTCACGCTTTACTCAGCGATAATCATGCCAGGGTTCAGTTATGCAATAAAATTAAGGCACTAATAGTCAATATATTTCTGATTATCACAACACACCCTTAGAATCGTCGCCAATCTGCTACAGCCTGGGACAGCGTTATGGCGGGGCCGTTAAGGTTTACTCGACGTAATCATTATGGAATCGTAAAATTGGCAACGTTTGACAAACCGCTCTCATTTCCCGATGTGTCAAAGGCACTCACCACAATAAAGTATGTTCCGGAAGCCAGGCCCTCAAGTAGAAAATTCGATACTGACGGATTGTTTATATTTTTGACATTTGGGTAGTCTGCAGGCGATGTTCCCCAATGCACCCGGTATCCTGCCAGATCATGCAGTGGCGTGGCGTCCTCGCTCAAAGTCGGTGCTTGCCAGGTTAGATTGATGGATCCCGTTGCCATTGCGACGACATCAATATTAAATGGGGCCAACGACACGGTGGTTCGCCCGTCAGATACTGAAATAATGATATCGGAGTAGTTGCCCACATCGCCATTCCGGGGAGTTCCCGACAGACGGCCGGTACGGGTGTCCAGGGTCAGCCAGTCGGGCTGGTTAGAGATGCTGAATATCAGTGTATCACCGTCATCATCACTCACATCTGGAACAATAGCGTACTCTTGATCAATGGTGGCAGTAAGTGGGGTGTTCCCTGCGATTGTTGGCGGAGTATTGTGGGCGGGCGATGAAGCATCAGGTGTTGATGATGCGTCTTTACCTCCATTACCACATCCGCTCAGTGTGGAAATCAGGCACACTGCAGTCAACAAAAATCTGATCGTATCCATAATGATGCCTGTAACCTTTTCCATTTTAAGAATCGTGCAGCAGGCTATCGTACTAAGGGTATTGTGGAAAAACAATATACGAAGTTTCAAAATCTTTGTTTCAACACAGCTCAATTTCGCAGTAATGGGGTAAATATTTCTGGGAATCAGGGCTGCAAATACTGGCTCAATCTCTCCCCTTAGCTTGAATTTAGAATAACGAGGCTGGCGAAATATTATAAAAGCCAAGCGCAAGAATTAAGAGGCAAATACTATGTGGTTTATACAGATTACTGTAAAGTATTTCAGAATCGTGTCGGGAGAATTTACACATTTAGCGCATATTTTGAGGGAGTAAATTCACTAACAAGCTGATATTTAACAAAGTAGCATTTGTCGCATGATAATTGCATAATTATAACCTGAGAGAAGAGACAGATACTGCCAGTGTGCAATGCTTTGGTGGTTCTGAGTTGTTTAGATGTATTTACGGAGAGGAGAACGGGTATGAAACGTCTATTAGGCGTTGTAACTACATGTGCTTTGATTTTATTATCATTGTCATCAAATGCAGCACTACTCAGCAGGCTAAGCGGACAAGCCGTCTACGATACTGATTTAAATATCACCTGGCTGGCGGATTTTAACCTGGCACAAACTAACGGGTTTGATGCTGATGGCCGCTTAAGCTGGAATGACGCACAGAACTGGATAAATCATCTAAATACGAATAACCATTTGGGATTTAACGATTGGCGTTTGCCAGCTTCCATATTTCCTGATGCGGGTTGCTCTATAGATGGTTCAGGTAATTCTGCTAGTGCCGGTACAGGTTGCACTGAAAGCGAGATGGGACACCTGTTTTACGATGAGCTTGGGGGTACGGCAGGTTCTTCTATCTTAGATAGTGGTGATTCTGATTTGTTGTTATTTACTAACATCCAGGCAGATCGTTACTGGTCGGGAACGGATCTCGTGACGGATACAACCCGCGCCTGGCGATTCAACTTCAATACGGGTGATCTATTCGCAAACCTCAAATCCGGTGATCTGTTTGTATCAGCAGTTGTCCGTTCTGGTGACGTTGTCGTGCCAGTGCCGGCCGCAGTATGGTTGTTTGGGAGTGGTTTGTTAGGGCTGCTGGGCCTGGCGCGACGCCAGCGGGTTTTGTCTTAAGTTTTGTAGCGAGGCCTGTTTTGCGACTGGAGGCCTACTTGGCGTGCTCGCAGGCAGAGTAAGCTGGATGCTCAAAATTACACCAGCAAAGGTGTGGCTTGAGCTGCCAGTTTCTCTGTGCCTATGCCGGGGACTGACAACACTTAAACATTGATTTTTTTAAATCTTGCTTATCAGCGAGTTCGTCTATCATTAATACTTACCCTTCGCAACATTCTTGTTGCTTATAATTTCAGTTAGTTCTGTCTGTTCAACTGCTGCCTCAGGGTAGACCATAGGCGTTAAATAGAGTACGTTCTGCAATCTTTTAAAAAAGCCGGACAAAAGGGCTAAACGTGCGCCAGGCAATTATTAAAAAACTGTCAGAAGAATATTACGACCTGATTATTGTTGGCGGAGGAATATTCGCCGCCTGTGCCGCCTGGGATGCGGTTCTTAGAGGGCTAAAGGTTGCGTTGGTTGAGAAAGAGGATTTCTGTTCCGGTACCTCGGCCAACTCATTTAAAATGATCCATGGTGGGATCAGGTATTTACAACACGCTGATATTGTCCGTCTGAGGTCTTCCTGTCACGAACGCAGCGCCATGCTGCGGATTGCGCCTCATCTGGTGCAGCCATTACCAATTCTGATTCCTACCTATGGTTATGGTAAGTCGGGGAAATTCTATTTGGGTACGGGTATGTTTATATACGATTTGCTGACCCTTGGGCGAAACAGCGGTATACGGGACCCCAAACGCCACATTCCCTGGTCAAGTTTTCTGAACAAAGAAGAGATTTTACAGGAATACCCTGATCTGGAAAAAGAGGGGCTGACGGGTGCCGCGCTATTCAGCGATGGACAGATGTATAACCCAACACGGCTGGTTCTGGCTTTTATCAAATCAGCAGTAGGTAAAGGGGCACAGGTTGCGAATTACGTTGAAGCGACCGGGTTTGTCCAGGAGGGATCAAGGGTTGCCGGTGTTGAGGCAGTCGATAAGCTTAGCGGACAGACTCTCACAATTAAGGCAAAGGCTGTTCTGAATGCGGCCGGGCCATGGAGCGAATGGTTTTTGTCTGACACAGTGCGTGAGAAAAATACTGAAAAAGGTGTGTATTCGAGAGACGCCTGTTTTGTCATCAAACGCAAATTCAAGAGTATTAATGCGATTGCTGTTCAAGGACGGACTAAAGATCCAGATGCACTATTGAGTCGGCCAGCGCGGCATTTATTCCTCGTGCCATGGCGAGATTACACGCTGGTGGGTGTATGGCATGTTGTCTGGAAAAAACATCCTGAAGAGGTAACGGTCGAGAGGTCAGAAATTCAGGCATTTATTGATGAAATAAACTGGGCCTATCCCGGCCTCAATCTGACCCCGGAGGATGTGGAGATTTGGAACGCAGGTCTGGTTCCTTTTGGTGAAAATGAAGGCGGTGGCGAGGATCTAAGCTATGGGAAGCGATCGCACCTCATCGATCATAAACATGAAGAGGGTATCGATGGCCTGGTAACACTGATTGGCATACGCTATACAACGGCCAGAGCAGATGCTGCGAAAGCGCTTGATATGGTCTGCTCAAAGTTGAACGTAGGCGCTGGACGGCCTGCAACAGAATCAATACCGGTAGCAGGTGGCGATATAAATGACTTTGATGGGCTGGTTTCGCAGCTTTACCGGAAACAGGATCTGAACCTGTCTGAAGACTGTGTGCGGGCTTTAGCTCATAACTATGGAACAGAAGCCGTTACAGTCATCGACACGGCGATGCAAGACAGAGCGTTAGCAAATACTATAGAGAATACCCATGTGCTCATGGCCGAGGTTAAATATGCGATTGAAAATGAAATGGCATGGACGCTATCCGATGTCGTATTCAGGCGGACGGATCTGGCAACAGGTGGGAACCCAGGAGAAAACGCGCTGCGTTGCTGTGCAGAATTTATGGCAAAGTCACTTGATTGGGATGAGCAGGAAATACAACACCAGGTAGATGTTGTATTGAAGAGATTCCCGTCATGGAAGTAAAACCAAGTAACCTCTGATTATTCGTATAGACCTGTAGGAGCGGTTTTAACTGCGATAGACGCTGCATTTCATCGCGGTTAAAACCGCTCCTACAGTATTTGTACTATTCACTATGACAAATGAAACAAATTAATCAGAGATTCCCTAAGTATATAGTTACTCATTAATAAGGATTATTACATGAAGGTTTTGGTAACCGGTGGTACGGGCTTTATCGGCTCACGGCTAGTTCAAAGGTGCAAGCAGCGTGGCGATGATGTAGTTATTCTGTCCCAGGTCAATACACAGGCTGAAAAGGAAAATGCTCAAGAACTTGAGTCTCAGGGTTTTAGTATTGTAAATGGCAGTGTAATCGATAAGGAAAAAGTGTTGCAGGCGGTATCCGGTTGTAGTGTGGTTTTTCATCTCGCAGCGGCACAACACGAAGCCAATGTGCCGGATCAGCATTTCTGGGATGTCAATGTAGAGGGCACCCGGAATCTGCTGGATGCGAGTATCGAGTCAGGGGTTCAGCGTTTTGTGCATGGCAGTACGATCGGTGTCTACGGGGTTGAGATTCAGGGTGAAATCAATGAAGCTTCACCGCTGAAGCCGGATAATATTTATGGGGTTACTAAAAAGGCCGGTGAAGAGCTTGTGCTTTCATACCAGGATAAATTGCCGGTATCCGCCGTTCGTATTTCTGAAACCTACGGGCCAGGGGATCGGCGCCTGCTTAAGCTGTTCAAGGGCATTAAGAACAGAAGGTTTTTTGTCATCGGTGAGGGTGAAAACAAGCATCAGCTGGTCTATGTGGATGATCTGATCGATGGATTGTTTGCGGCGTCTGAAAGAGAAGAGGCGTTGGGTGAAGTCTTCGTGGTCGCTGGCAGTGAAAAACTTACAACTAACGATATGGTAGATACAATTGCGGATGTGGTGCAGGTAAAAAAGCTCGCGTTCAAGGCGCCGATGTGGCCGTTTTATTTACTGGCCGTATTGATGGAAAAAACGCTGCGTCCACTTGGTATACAGCCGCCATTGCACCGGCGGCGGCTGGATTTTTTTAAGAAAACACTTTATTTCTCGCCTGATAAATCATCCAGTCTTTTGGGCTTTGAGGCTAAAACCAGTTTCAGGAAGGGGGCAGAACTGACAGCAGACTGGTATAAAAAGCAGAATTTATTATAACTAGTACTCTGACAAATTTACTTTGAGATATAAAACGCTCCTGCCACTCTTAGTTTTACCTACCAAGCAGCACGTTGATTATGCAGCCATCATTTGCAGACCATCGGTAGCAGGGAAGCTACCGTTGAGCGTACAGGGATGTATTCACAGCGGGTCAGCAAATGATGGCTGCATATCAACGTGCGTATTAATAGCTAGTAGTCAACCCGGCTTAACGCAGATGGCGCCGATTTTCTTGGTGAAGATCTTGTTGGTCTTGCCATACATAATAAAGCTCGCACGGAAAAACGCTGTGTACAATGCTGAACCGGCAATCAGGATATAATTCAGAGGATTTGTCCAGAAGACATAAAGGTGTAGTGGGATAACCTTTATATCCTGAAAACCTGTATATTCCAGAACCTGTTTTATAGTGTATTCGGTGAATGTGTTGTAGTGATCAAAATTCTGAGCAAGTGCTTCTGACCCGGTAATCGGATTGGCACCGTTTAAAGCGTGCGATATCAGTCTGCCGCCAGGTTTGATTTTAGAATGAGCCAGTTTCAGAAATTCTATGATTTCTTCTTTGGTCAGGTGATTGAGTTCCTGCTCACAAAACACGGCGTCATAGGTGTTATCGGCCGTGCTGTTCAGGTGACCGAAGGCATCAATGGTTTGGCAGTTTAGGTTGCGCTGTTTGGCGAGTTCAATTTTTTCAGGAAATGAATCGATGCCGAGGACGTTTTTATAGCCATTTCGGTTGAGCATGTCGACGAAGTAACCGGGCCCACAACTGATCACCAGGATATTCGAATCCCTGCTGTCGGGAATATGACCTAAGTAGTTGTATTTATAGAATTTATATAGTGTTGTGTAGCCTTTTTCTATGTTTTCGGGTCCTTCCCAAAAGGAATCAAACGGTTCCATTTTTGCCGTTAGTTGGCGTTGCGCGGTCATCTATTGTCCCCTGATACAAGACGTAAATTTTAAGTTGGATAATATTTCGGATCAGTTTAACGTATCCATGTTTTTATTTCGGAAAATTTATCAAATAGTTTAGGGCTGAGTGCCGATAACCGCTAGAATTGTCTGAATTTATTTGTTTTAACAGGCGGCAATTACACGGATTTAGCTAACTGGGCTAACAGAAAGGAACGGCCATTACAGGTCTCTATCAATGAAAATTTTATTTTGTAACTATGAGTATCCGCCACTCGGTGGTGGCGGCGGTGTCATCAATAAGCAGATAGCGGAAGAGCTTGCAAAAAAGCACGAAGTTGACGTGCTGACCTCACAGGGTCTCGGACTGCCGAGGCAATCGGTCGAAAACGGCGTGTCGGTAACCCGTGTTCCGGTTTATTTCCGGAGCCGGCAGGCCGCCGCTAATATGCCCTCTATGCTCGCCTATTTGCCAAGTGGTTACCGGATTGGACGGCGCCTGGCGCGCGACCGCGCCTATGACGTTATTAACACGCATTTTGTTGTGCCTACCGGCCCGCTGGGAAATTGGCTGTCTCAGAAATATGCTATACCCAACGTCTTGTCAGTTCATGGAGGAGATCTCTATGATCCGAGTAAATGGACTTCTCCACACCGACATGCATTGCTGAGATCGGCCGTCAGGCGCCTGCTCCATAAGGCGGATGCTGTGGTGGGTCAATCCAGGAATACCTTGCAAAATGTTTATGAGTACTACGACAAGAACCTCAAATGTGAGTGTATACCGCTAGGCATATTGCGGCCGGTCAGTCAGGTGCGCGCCAGCCGTGGTGACTACGGTATTTCCGAAACAGATTACATCATGGTGACAGTGGGCAGGCTGGTTTCCCGTAAGGCGGTCGATCAACTGGTTCGGGTTCTGGGTGCAATCAAGGATACCCGTGTACAGCTGATGATTATCGGCTCTGGACCTCAGGAGGAAGCGCTACGGAAAATAGCCCAAGAACTGGGTGTTTCGCAACGCGTACATTTTCTAGGCCAGATTGACGAACCGACAAAATTCGAAGTGCTCAGAATGGCGGATGTCTATGTGTCAACGAGTCAGCATGAAGGTTTCGGTATTGTTTATCTTGAAGCGATGGCATCGGAATTACCGGTTATTTGTTATGACTATGGCGGCCAGACTGATTTTCTAAAGTCTGATGTGAATGGCTATGTGGTCAAGCTGAACGATATGGATGCTTTCCAGAAAAGTTGTGAGCGTTTAATGGAAGATACTGGACTGCGCAAAAATTTTGCAGACTGTAATTTGAAAGCAGTAGAGGACTTTTATATTGATCGCTGTGCGGATCGATATCTTCAAGTTTTTGAACAAGTGATCAATCAGCGCAAACGCAGCGGTTAAACGATATGAATTCAACAGGGAGTGATGCATAAATGTGTGGTATTGCCGGTATCGTCAGCAAAACCCGTGTCCAGAATCCGTCTGCCCTGAAGCCTATGCTGGATGCGCTGCGGCTGCGCGGCCCGGATGACGAGGGGAGTTATTACGGCAAGGGCGCAGCATTGGGTCAGCGCCGCCTGTCGATCATTGACCTGGAAGGTGGGCACCAGCCAATCGGCAACGAGGATGGAAGCCTGTGGTTGGTCTGTAATGGAGAAATCTATAACTACCAGTCGTTGCGGGAAGACCTTGTAAAGCGTGGTCACCGGTTTTCAACCCACAGTGACTCCGAAGTGGTATTACATCTATACGAAGAAAAAGGCGAGCGATGTGTTGAGGATTTGCGTGGCATGTTTGCGTTTGCGATTTGGGACGATCGTAAACAGACACTGTTTGCAGCGCGTGATCGCCTGGGCCAAAAGCCCTTGTATTATGCCAACCGGAATGGTGAGTTACTGTTTGCCTCTGAAATAAAGGCGCTGCTGGCGGTGGATGCATCGCTTTCAGAAATGGATGAGGAGGCGCTTGATCAGTACCTGACTCTGAGAATTATCGCTTCCCCCCGGAGTATGTTCCGTGGCGTGCGTAAATTACCGCCAGCGCATACGATGACGTTTTCAGAGGCGTCTGGTCTGAAAATATCCCGCTACTGGGACCTGTATTTCGAGCCCAAGTTGACCGGCTCGGAAGATCAAATTACCGACCAGCTCGAAGAACAGCTGATTGAAGCCCTCAAGCTGCATATGGTCAGTGATGTTCCGGTTGGCGCCTTCCTGAGTGGGGGTATGGATTCGACGCTCGTGGTTTCCATGTTGATGCGGCACGTTACGCAAGAACCGATGCAGACCTTCACCATCGGTCTGCCCTATGGCAAATACAACGAAGCACCGGCCGCACGGCTGGTTGCAGATGAGTATGGTACCCAGCACCACGAACAGATACTGACGCCTTCACTTTTAGCTTCACTCCCTGATCTGGTTTGGCACTTAGACGAACCTTCTGATCCCTTATCCATTTGCTCGTACCTGGTTGCCAAGATGGCAAGACAGCACGTCAAGGTGGTGCTCGGGGGTGACGGAGGTGATGAATTGTTTGGTGGCTATGACCGCTATTATGGACATAAGTACGCAGGTTACTATGCCATGTTGCCCAAATTCCTTCGCCGCTATGGTATAGGTCCAGTTCTCAATCTGGTACCGGATGGCGGCTGGTACAAGAGTAAAGCGCATCAGCTGAAATGGCTCCACGCCTTGTCATTTTTGAGTGGCAGCCGGCGCTATTCGCGCAGCTTGTCTTACTTCTATTTTGGGCCGGACTGGCGAGGAAAACTCTATGGCGACAGGATGATCAACGCGGTGAATGGTTTTGAACCCGAAGCAGAGATTTGGGAATATTATGATACTGCCAAGGCGTCGTCGTCCGTTGACAGAATGCTGAATGCCGACAGCTTTATTCGCTTACCTGACCACCCGGTAATGATCTCGGATCGTATGACCATGGCCAATTCACTTGAGGTCAGAAGTCCCTTGATGGATCACAAGGTAGCGGAGTTTGCGGCTAAAATACCGGTGAATATGAAAGTGAGAGGCCGTTCGCTGCGCTTAATTCAGCGGCGCTTGCTGGAACGTTATATTCCTAAGTCTGTACTTGAGCGGCCAAAACAGGGCTTCTCATCGGCCTTACCCTATATGCTGTCAGAAGAGTACAAGGTATTGTTTAATGTGTTTCTTGAAAATGCACAGTTGGCAGCAGATGGCTATCTGCAACAACCCGCTATCAATGATTTGTTGTCACAGCATTTGGCTGGAAAAAAAGATAACGGTAACCGTCTATGGCTTTTATTGAACAGTGAAGCCTGGTATCGAATGCATATTAAGGGACAAAGCAGGGCAGACCTGCGCGATGTTATTGCGGGTAAATAACAAGAACGACTAATGGAATAAAGTGATGAAGACCTATATAAAGATAACGGTTAGCCTGATTTTGATTGGCGTCCTGATTTACAATGTAGATTGGGATGCGTTAATGGTTAATATGAAAACTATGAGCGTCATTTCTATTCTCATTGCATTTTCAGTGTTTACTGTACAGTTCCCAATTAGCGCATACAAATGGCAGAAGGCGCTGCGTATTCATGGTCTTGAGTATACATTTTTGTTTTTGCAAAAAGTGCTCTGTATCGGTTTTTTCTTTAATAATTTTCTACCAACCTCTATCGGTGGTGATGCCTACCGGGCTATCAAGACTGTCCCCAAAGAGGGATTCAAGTCGCGCGCCGTGTCGGCCATACTGGTAGAGCGAATTATTGGCCTGGGGGCCTTGTTATTACTTGGCTTAATAGGAGGCATCATCACGCTAAGGAGTGAAAATATACCGATGGTGGTGTACTTTGTTTCGATCTTTTTAGCGGGTGGGGTGGCTTTTATTGTACTACTGTTGCTACTGAAAATGGGGATGTTTTCGGGGTTTCTGGCGAAATTAAAAAAAATCGAGAAGCTGAATATACTGACGCATAATCTGGGTCTGATCTATCGCAACCCTAAGGGTCTGGCGAACATTCTTGCAATTTCCTTGTTTTTTCAATGCCTGGCCATTATCGCAATTGGCGTATTGTTTAATGCGCTGGGTGCTGATGGTGACTACGCCAAATATGCCATCATTGCAGCAACGGTAGGTTTGGTTGGTATGCTGCCTATTTCAATCAATGGAATCGGCGTTACAGAAGGTGCTTTTGCTGTGACGGCCATCCAGTTAGGGATGGATTACAATCAGGCTATCATTGTTGCTTTTATGTTGCGTATTTTGGTCGTTCCACTAAGTCTTACATGTGGTCTGATTTATTTGGCAGATAGTCGAAAGCCGTCAACTGCCTGAATATTTCCGGCAATCCGAATCCGTCCCTGGATTCTCCACTATCTGTATACGCTATTCACACATGGCTAATTCTACAATTACTTAGCCACTTTACTGATGCTGTTGGAGTATGCGCTCTCACGGCCATTTGTATCTCGCGTAGTCACCACAAGGTAATAGGCCCCTACTGGTAAATCCTTGACTGTGACTGAACTGGAAGAACCGCCATCGACATCCAGAGAATTCGAGTAGTTGTTCTCTTTTTCTCCATAATAGACCGTATAACCATCGATCTCGCTTAACGCCAGGGCACTACCGTCACTACGTTCTGCAGGCGCACTCCAGTTCAGAGTTACTGAACCAGTTTCTTGAGCTGCAGCGTTAACTGTAATATCAAAAGCAGGTAGCGCAACAACAGAGCTGCCATCTGAGACAGAGATCTTAATGTTGGTATCAACACCGGCATCGCCCTGACTGGGTGCCCCGGAAAGTCTGCCAGTCCCATTATTAAAACTAGCCCAGGAAGGACGATTCTGAATGCTGAATGTCAGTTTGTCGCCATCAGGGTCATTGGCGCTGGCCTGGAAAACGTAATTGCTGCCTTCAGAGACGCTGAGACTTGGTGTGCCACTGATAGAGGGTTTCGCGTTGGCATTTTGTACAGGCTTGGGATCAACGGCTGTATTTGTATGCGTGGTTTTGCCTGAATCAGGCGTGTTATTTGAAGTTGTGGTGTTTCCTTTGTTTGTGTCGTTTGTATTGCTTGTCGGTTTGTCCGTATTGCCATTATTCTTTGGAGCAATAGTCGTTTGTGTCCCGAACACAACATTCAAGTGGTCGATAGTGTACCCGGAGGTTCTTGTATGTTTGAATACCAGGGTATTGGCACCATTTTTCCAGTAAGCAGACGGTGTGTTGATAGACACCTGGGCAGTTTTATTGTTATTGGCATTCGTAGCGGCATCGCCAAACAGGGTAACTGGCTTATTACCATTGATGATGAGTTCGCCCTCCGTAGGGAAATCGGCATCATAACCCGTCAAAATCATTTTCGCGCTGTTAGTGCTGCTGGCCGGTTTGCTGACATGCACTGTAACCTGCGCTTGCTGAGGTGCAGCAGAACGCATGTTGACAGGAAAATTACCGGTATTTTTTGAATTGGAATTGTCAGTTGTCTTGGTTTCAAAAGCAACCTTCACCGCATCTATGGTAAACCCGGATGTTCTAGTATGTTTGAACACCAGCGTATTGGCGCCATTGTTCCAGTAAGCAGACGGTGTGTTGATAGACACCTGGGCAGTTTTATTGTTATTGG
>CAYPEL010000052.1:0-15726 GCA_964409635.1 uncultured Gammaproteobacteria bacterium
GATTTATTGTCCCTGGTATTAACGCAGGAGAGTTGGTTTGGGGTTAATTGTTGAAAAAGTCTTGCAGGGAGGGTGAAACCCACCAGGGGCTGCAGACTCAGGTGTACAGGTTCAGGGGGTCATTCGGGTTTACGTCATCCATGAACGGTATCCGCCGGTCATTATGGGTGACCTGATACACACAACCCATCCAGTTGGCTATTACCCTTTCTGCGGTGTCGTGCCAGGTGTTGTCGATCCGGTCTTTTACCAGCGCTTCCGGGAACTCGGGCAGCGGATTTTTTGCACGCAACGCCGAGTCCAGTTTGTTGCGGTATTCATTCAGTAAAGATTTTTCCTGTAACTGAAAATAAGCTTCCGGAAAGGGTGGGTAGTCCTCGCGTTCGCCTTTCGCATATAACTGAAGCTCACGCTTGTATTCCTTGAGCAGGGAGATGGTGTCATATTCTGGATGCCCCTGGGAAAATACAAACCGCAAACCGTCAGGGCTAGATGCCAGGTGAACGCCGATTTCTTCACTGGCTACCAAAATATGCAGGCCGGAATCCTCGAACTGATCGAGCGTAATGGCATTCCAGCGTGAATGCGGCACATCAAAACGCGTATTGATGTCGTTGACCAGGGGGTGGGTCTTATCTATCACTCGGTGCGGGTAGACACCCCAGATTTTATAACCCTGATAAATACGTTTTTTAGCATAACGAAACTGCAACACGGCGTGTGTTGCAAGGCAGGAACAGAAGGTAGAGGTGACGTTGTTATAGGCCCAGTCGATCACACCGATCAAGGGTTCCCAAAATGGCTGGTTGGCCAGCTCCGGTCCAGTGACATTAGCGCCGGTAACGATCAAGGCATCCAGGCCTGCTTCGCGTATCTGATCATAGGATTCATAATACTGTTCGATATAGGCCTTGGTTGCAGCGCTGCGCGGTAATTCCGGCAATGTGAAGGGGTGCACATAGAATTGCGCAATCGGATTACTCCCGCCTATCTGGCGAAAAAACTGCCGCTCGGTTGCTGCCAGTGCCGCGTCAGGCATCATATTGAGCAAACCGATATGCAGTTCGCGTATATCCTGGTTTTGCGCTTGCACCGCATCCAGAACCCGGATCCCTTCCTGCCGCAGGCGTTCAAACGACGGTAAGCTATTGTGTGCAACCAGTGGCATGTTATTTCAGGTAACCCGTGCAATGGCTGTTTCCAGCAGTTGCAGGAAATCTTTTTCGTCGCGCACCTGCGCGACTTCATTAGACGTCACGGTATAGCCATGCGGTTTGGCAATGGCTTCATATCGCGGCACCCGTGACCGGAACAGGCGCGGAAATACCCAGCGCGTGAATTCGTCTGGATTAATTTCTGCGGCATACGACAGGCCGTTGTCCTGCAGGTAGATGGCTAGTTGTTCTTCCAAGAAGGCTGGCCGGTAATACAAGGGTTTTGGTGCGCTCTGGGCGCGTTCTATAAGTTTATTCTCTTCCGCTGCATCGGTGACCTGAATATAAAGTATCAAGGTATGCTCGACCAATTGCTCAATGACAGAAGGTTCATCCAGCTCGCACAAGCTGCCACCGACATCATTGACGAAGTGTTCGTAGCCGTATATTTCCTGCGCTTTGTGGATAAATTCCGGCACATCCCGCATGGCGCCGATTTCTGCTTCACGATATTGTGCCTGGCGCCGCTTAAAATCTTCCAGCGCTACACCACCCTGCTCCGGGTTGCCGAGCTTGCCGACAAAGCTGAGTACCGGGCCCAGGTCATGCACCTTGATATTGTTGCGGATGTAGATCCAGTCCCGGCGCAGCAAATCACGTAAAAAAGGCGCTTGCATCGCCTGCTGCTTGATCAGATCAAGGATAGGTTCATCGAGGTAGCGGGTACCAATCCGGTAATCGCCTGAATAATGGAACCAGTTATGGCTGCGTAACAAGGCCGACAGGTAGGTCTTACCAACTCCGGACATACCCAGCAATGTTACCTTTTTGTTTTTCCAGCCGCGAAACGCTTCTACGCTGAACTTCACTGCCCTGCTCCGGTTGCCCGTTTAATTGTTCGATTATGCAGTATTTACAGTATGTCTGGAATAGATGGAACAGAATCAGATCTCGATCAGGTGATTCGGTAGTTCGTTACTATCATTTTCGCCCTGTTGGAAATGCATGGCCAGTAAGTCACCGCATGCGGTAACTGCTTCTAAAAACCCGCTGGTAATATGGATAGCAAGTCGGAATGACGCTGTGATTTCTTATTCATGACGCCCTCTTTTTTGCCAATAAATAAAAATGGCCATGCAAGAGCATAGCCATTGTTTAGCGCATTGACAGCTTTTTATTTACAACATTTTACGCGCCATGCCAAACAGGTCGTCAATAACCGAACCGTCATTATCCCGATCCAGCATAGAAGTGATGATACCGCCTGCGCCTGAGCCCAGTGCACCCGCCAGCAGTCCTTTTGATTTACTTTGTTTGAAAAGACTACCCATGGCCATTGTGGCAACGACTGGCAGCATCTTTTTAAGCAAGCCTGCTCCAAGGCCCGTATTGGAAGCCGCCTGGTGCGCCACTTGTCGGCTGGCATCCTTGCTACCCAGAATATGCCCGAGGATGCTATTGCCATCCTGCACCGTTTCCGACCGGCCCAGGTAATCCGATTTCTCCAGGTATTGTTCGTGCTTACCCTTCGATAATGCATTCATCAAACTTTCCAGTCCATTCTGGCTGGATATATTGGTCTTAACACTCCGGCTCAGCGCAGGCACCAGCTGTGACAGTGCCCGCATCGTATCGTCATTGCTCAAACCAAAGTTTTTAGCCAGTTGTTTAACTGCTCCACCGTTTTGGCTCTTGAGAATTGTTTCCAGTAGCCCTCCGATCATTTTACTTCTCCTTAACTATGTCAATCAGATATTCGCTGGCTATTATAAGCTACAACCACAGGGGTTGTGCTGACGAAATAGTAACGAACCTCAATTCCGGTACGAAATCTATTATATATTTATTTATAATACATATAGTTATGACGGTATTTTAAATGTTATTCTGGCATGCCTTGCCAGCGCATTTAGTAACCCAATTCGTCGGTCTCATCGCAACACCTCCTGCAAGGCGCTGAATTTTTCTTTGAATTGTTCAGCCGCGTGCGACAGGATTTTGCAGGCGCAACGGATCACCTGGCCAGAGATATTCCAAGTGGCACAACCAAAACTAGTAAAACTGTTTCGGATTTTCCACTCATAATTGTTTCGGCGTTTCTTCATCAGCCGCATCTTTGATATCTTTTTCCAGTGCAGTTTCCTCAGCTTCATCTTCAGGTTCGATCATACTCAGCACTTTCCAGTCCGGCCCCGGCACTACTTTCTCTTCTTCCGTAAAGATATGTAAGCGCTTCTTAGGGTCCAGCGCAAACAGGGGAAGCGCTTTTTTATTGTACTTCCTGGAATAGTCACTAAAGGTAAAGTTTTCACTTAACCGGGTTTCGCGTATTTCAGCACCGATGCTGAGCGCGTGCGCCAACCGTTCGTAGGAAACATCCTCTCCAAACGCGATGTAACCGGCCGGGTGTTCGGCTGTCTGCTTACCCGCACCAGCCGGTGACGTGGTTTGCAGGGTAAACACATACTTGTCCCCAAATTCCCGCCGGTAGCGGTGCACCGCCAGGATATTAAGTTCCTGTTGCGTAGACATCGCCAACAGCCGCCCCATGCCAACCAGATCCAGTTTCCTGTCTGCATACTGGGAGACAGCACTGCCATAAAATGTCGCTAAGCCCTGCATGCGTGCAGCGCGTGAATTTGCCCAGCTGGTGTCACATAACAGGCTGTCATATCCCTGTTTTTTCAGCGCTAGCGCAATGGTGCGCGCCACCGGGTTTGCACCGATGATAAGGAAGCCGCGTGGTTCAGGCTCGGCGACCTTGAGCAACAGCGCCAAGCCTCGGGCGGTGGCGCTCTGCAATACAACAGTACTGATAATGACCAGAAAAATCAGCGGTACCAACAACTCTGCCTGCTCATAACCAGCATTTTCTAAGCGCAGTGAAAATAGCGCGGCGACCGCAGCGGCGACAATCCCGCGCGGAGCAATCCAGGCCAGTAATCCCCGCTCCTGCCAGGTCAGGGTAGAACCATAGGTGGACAGCATGATTTTCAACGGCCGGGCAATAAACTGTATGGCTGCCAGCACACCGAGCGCACCCCAACCCAGGGATCTGAACTGCTCAAAATCAATGCGCGCCGCCAATATAATGAACAAGGTCGAAATTAACACGACTGACAGGCTTTCCTTAAAATCCAGAATACTCTCGATAGATACTTTGCGCATGTTGGCCAGCCACAAACCCATGACAGTTACGGTTAACAACCCGGCCTCGCTCGCAACCTCGTTCGAAAGCGCATAAACGGCGAACACGGTGGCGAGTACCGCAATATTTTTCAGGTATTCCGGTAACCAATGCTTCCTGAGCGCTAGCCCTAACAAATAACCGGCGGATACGCCTATCCCTACACCGACCAGTAAGATTTTGGCGAAGCTGATCAGGGTATGACCCAACGCCTCACCACCCTGCCCCGAAACGATAAACTCGAATACCAACACGGCCAGCAAGGCGCCAATGGGATCAATGACAATACCTTCCCAGCGCAGGATGTTGGCAATGCGGGCATTGGGTCTGACCGTCCTCAACATAGGCACGATCACGGTGGGCCCGGTGACCACCGCCAGTGCGCCAAACAACAAAGCCAATTCGAATGGAAAGTCCAGCCAGTAATAAGTGGAAAGTGTGATGACGGTCCAAGTCACCAACAGGCCAGTTGTCAACATACGGCGAACCACGGTCTGGAGGCCACTAATCTGGGAAAACTTTAACGTCAGGCTACCTTCGAAGAGAATCACGGCGACTGACAGTGATACAAAGGGAAACAGTAAATTGCCAAACAACTCGTCAGGATGCACCAGGCCAGTGACCGGGCCAACGAGAATACCGGCGATCAATAAAAACAGTATCGCCGGTAGCTTGACCCACCAGGCAAACCATTGGCAGGCAATTGATAAGGTAGCGATACCCGCTATGGTTAGGACTATCTGCTCTTCCATGCTTTTTTATTCTTCAGTTCGTTCATGTTTGATTCCAGTAGACTGACTTTTTCATGGCGCTTGAGTTGTTTAATGGCTATCTCGCGGCGGCTCGCCGTACTGCGGTCGTGACCACTTTCCAGGTATACCAGTTGCTGTGGCTGGCGGCCCCGGAAATATTTGGCACCCCGTTGGCTGGCGTGGGCGGCAAGCCGCTTTTCCACATCATTGGTAATACCTGTGTATAGCGATTGATCGGTGCACAGCACCATGTAAACTTGCCAGGTCATTTCCGGCAATTATCATTGTAGGCACGGAATTTATTCCGCGAAAGGATAGCGCAGAGCACAAACATTAATCTCCCGGAACTTTTTGCGGAATAAATTCCGCGCCTACAGCGAATCGCCACACAGTAGATTCCCCTCTTTATTTCTCATTCACTAGCGTTAATTCTGTTCCACAGTTCCGGCAATGATAGCGGGCCTGATGGCGGCAAACCTTGTAGTGCCTGCTAGTAGTAAGCTGGTATTCGCGGCAACTGCATGCATAGCGGTGACGCCGCTGCCTCCTGACTGGCACCCCAGTCAGATCAAAATCTGCTGTGGCACGCGGCTCCGCTCCCAGAGAGCGCATGATTACCTGCCATTCTTTACCATGGGGACGGATATTTTTTAACCCAAATAAGCGGTCGGCCACATAATGCGCTACTTCGTGTGGTACGGTTTCGGTGAGATTTTCCTGATAGTGCCGGGAAAAAATCCAGGGATTATAGCGTATCCGTTTTATCTGCTTACGAACCTGGTACATACCTGCTGCGCGGCCGCGCAAATCAAAGCTGACCGGTATTTTTATATAGCTAAGATCAAACAGCTTGGAAGCCCGCTTCATGCAACGACTGGTTGCATCCAGAACCTGTTGTTTTTGGATAGCGCCGATGGGATGGACAGCTGTGTCTTGGTGGCTGTGGCTCAACATGCCGCTAGTTTGCTTGATCTGCCTTACTGGCACAATCGATACACAGGGGTGTTGCCGGATTTAGATCCAGCCGTTTGCTGGCTATTAGCTCATCGCAGACAGTGCAGTAGCCAAAATCACCTGACTCAATACGTGTTAACGCGATTTTGATTTTTTGCAGTTCGATGCCGCGGCGGCGCTCGCTTTCTTTAGACATAGCCTGCGCTTGCAGGGCATCCATGCGCGATAAGCGGCCTACACTGGTTTGATCCAGCAGCACTGTTTGTGATGCATCATTACCGGTTGCCTGTAGATCACGCAGTGTTTGCTTTAGATCCAGTAGCTGCTGTTTGTACCGGGCGATCGTGTCAGTATCGAGTTTGGACATCTAGTACTCCGACAAGGTCGGATCAGCATACCGTTCGATCATGATTTATTGCCATCGAGAAATAGAGCCCAGTGTTGTTTAACAGGATAATAACGGCTGCGGTCATGCACGGGAAATATATTCGCGGCTGTCGGTGTTAACTTTTATTTGCTCACCCGGCGATAAATATTCCGGCACCTGCACAATCAGCCCGGTATTCAGGGTAGCCGGTTTGGTCCGGGCTGAGGAAGACGCCGCTTTCATACTGGGCGGACATTCCTCTATGGTTAAGATAACGGTCGCCGGCATTTCGATTCCCAGCAAAACACCCTCGGAGATCAGCGCCGTCAGCCCTTCAAGCCCGTCTGTCAGAAAGGGCAATTCATCCTCAACAGCAGCATCGGACAAGGTGTATTGCTCGTAGCTTTCAGTGTCCATAAAGGTACAACCATCCGCATCGTGAAATAACAGCTGAATAGCCCGCCGCGAAACATCCACGCCGTTCACTGTTTCATCACCCTTGAAGCTGCGTTCGAACTTCTGCCTTGAGACCACATCCTGGCCCTTCACCTTATATAAAGTACTTCCACTGCGCGAAGACGGCGACTGTACCTGCAGCTGCTTTACCATGATATGCTTACCGTCAAGCTGGAAAATCATACCTCTTTTCAATTCATTAGCTTTCATTTGTAATATTTTAAATTAAATATAAAAAAACAACTTATCTGATTTTAACAAGAATCGTTTCGGGAAAGGCACCTAATCTATTTAGGACGTTAGCTGCACTACGGCTAGCAAAAAAATGTCCAGCCCAACCTGTAACGGAACCAGTCTTGCATGCTATTGATTGGATTACTAATCCTAGACCAACAATCACAAAAAATTAGGTGCATTTTGTTTTTTTTGTGTATACTCACTGTCGTCAATTGATAACACAGGTTTACTTAAACACAACGCCTATCTGTCGACACACAACGAATAATTGCACGTTCTTTAGGTTTGCTCAGAAGTCCCGCTTGGTATCTCCTGTAATATCCCTCCTATGTGATCTGCAATTTAGAACTGTTAATTTTTACTAGAGGTAATATTCATGGCTACAGGTACTGTAAAATGGTTCAACGAATCCAAAGGATTTGGCTTTATTGCACCGGCTGATGGCGGCGAAGATGTCTTTGTACATTTTTCTGCTATCCAGGGTGACGGTTTCAAAACTCTGAATGAAGGCCAGTCAGTCAACTTTGATGTGGAAACAGGGCCAAAAGGCCTGCAGGCGGCAAACGTCCACCCACAATAATTTAATCGGGGCTTTTTCCGAACAACGGGGGAGTTCTGCAGAGCAGAGTTCCCCCGTTTTTAATCCATGGGCCGTTACCGTCCACCCACTCCCAAATCTTCTGTTTACATCACCCGTGATGGTTTTGAAAACCTGCAACAGGAACTCAAAGCCATCTGGAAACGCCGCACCGGTGTGACCAAAGCCCTGTCTGCAGCCGCCGCCGAGGGTGACCGCTCTGAAAACGCTGAGTATATTTACCGTAAAAAAGAATTACGCGAAATCGACCGGCGGATTCGTTATCTGCAAAAACGCCTACCTGAATTGAAAGTTGTCGATGACCCGCCTACGGATCAAAGCCTGGTTTTTTTTGGCGCCACCGTTACGCTTGAAACTGAACAAGGTGATGCAGTCGTTTACCGGATTGTCGGTGCTGATGAACTCGACCCTTCTAAAGGCTGGATCAGTCTTGATGCGCCGATGGCGCGTGCGCTGTTGAAGAAAACGGTTGATGATGAAGTGATTGTGCGTACTGAGAAAGGTGAAAAACTTTATACTGTAATTGGAATAACCTATTAAAATCGCCACGGAAAAATACGGAACTGATTAAAATAGTGCAGTGCAACCGACTTCTGTAGGGTGGGGTGGGGTGAGGTACGAACCCCACCGGAAGCTGCAGGAAATGGTGGGGTTCGTACCTCACCCCACCCTACGGGTGAAGCTTTTGTGACACACGACTGAGGATGAGAGAGACGTTTTTTTCTTATTTCGGTAACCGCATTCGTGTCCAGTCCTGGATAATTGCAGAGGTCTGATTAACGGGATTTCTGGCGACTGGCAGGGTTCTTCGGTAAGCCGGTATGCTGGGTACGGAACACTTTGCCTGGCTTGCTGGTCTGCCGTTTACGGTTGCCCTCGCCCTGCCCGCCCGTCCCTTCCAGTTGCCAGCTCGGTATTAAATGCTGCTTGCCATTACCAATCAGGTCAGCACGCCCCATACGCTTCAAAGCGTCACGCAAGAGCGGCCAATTATTAGCATCGTGGTAACGCAAGAATGCTTTATGCAGCCGCCTGACCTTGATGCCTTTTGGAATAGAGACAGTTTCACTATCATGCCGCACTTTGCGTAACGGATTCTTCCCCGAATAGTACATGGCGGTCGCTGTTGCCATCGGCGAGGGTAAAAAGTTCTGCACCTGATCGGCACGGAAACCGTTACGTTTTAACCAGAGCGCCAGCTGCAACATATCTTCATCCGTAGTACCCGGATGGGCGGCTATAAAATACGGGATCAGATACTGCTTCTTGCCAGCGGCGGCTGAATACTTTTCAAATAACTCTTTGAACCGGTCATATGCACCCATGCCCGGCTTCATCATTTTCGATAAGGGCCCGGCTTGCGTATGTTCCGGGGCAATTTTCAGGTAACCACCGACGTGGTGGGTAACCAATTCCTTCACATATTCTGGAGAACGAATGGCCAGGTCATACCGCAACCCGGAAGCCACCAACACCTTCTTGATACCAGGCAGCTCGCGCAGACGCTTATATAAATGGATCAACGAAGAATGGTTGGTATCCAGATTCGAACAAATACCGGGGTAGACACAGGAAGGTAAACGGCAGGCCGCCTCAATCTTTTTACTCTTGCAGGCCAGCCGGTACATATTCGCTGTCGGGCCACCGACATCTGAAATCACTCCGGTAAAACCTGGCACCGTATCACGAATGGTTTCAATTTCGCGGACGATAGAGTCTTCGGAACGGTTTTGAATAATCCGACCTTCGTGTTCGGTAATCGAACAAAAGGTACAACCGCCGAAACAGCCGCGCATGATATTGACTGAGAAACGAATCATTTCATAGGCGGGAATTCGCGCCCCTTGGTAAACCGGGTGCGGCTGACGCGTGTAGGGTAGTTCAAATACACGATCAAGCTCTTCGGTTTTCAACGGCAAGGGGGGTGGATTCAACCAGACATCACGGTCGCCATGCTTTTGCACCAAGGCGCGCGCATTTCCCGGATTGGTTTCAAGATGCAGTACGCGGGAAGCGTGTGCGTATAACGCTGGCTTGTCTTTAACCTTTGCAAAAGCAGGCATTCTGATGACTGACTTTTCCCTATCGATAGGCGCACGTTTATGAAACTGCACCTGCACCTCGGTCGTACCGGGTTTTACATTTTCACAGCCGCTATCTGTCTGCTGCATAGCATAGGGGTCTGGCTGCGGGTCAATACGGCCGGGTGTATCAAGGGTCGTTGAATCGATTTCAGTCCAGCCTTCGGGGATTGATTTACGTGCGAAGGCTGTACCACGGATATCCGTCAACTGGGAAGGCGTTTCGCCCGCTGCCAGCCGGTGAGCAATTTCAACTATCTGGCGTTCGCCATTTCCATAGACCAATAAATCTGCTTTGGCATCAAGCAGCACTGAACGCCGTACCTTATCCGACCAATAATCATAGTGTGCAATACGCCGCAGGCTGGCTTCGATACCGCCGATGATGACAGGTGTCTCTGGAAAAGCTTCACGGCAACGTTGCGCATAGACGATGACTGAACGTTCTGGGCGTGAACCCCCTTCGCCATTCGGCGTATAGGCATCATCAGAACGTTTCTTACGATCCGATGTATAGCGGTTAACCATCGAATCCATATTGCCGGCCGTTACGCCATAAAACAGATTCGGTTTCCCGAGTGCGGCAAAATCGCCACTACCTGTCCAGTCCGGTTGGGCAATAATCCCGACCCGGAAACCCTGCGCTTCCAACACACGTCCAATCACGGCCATGCCAAAACTGGGATGATCGACATAAGCATCACCCGTCACTAGAATGACATCGCAAACATCCCAGCCCAGGCTTTCCATTTCCTCCCATGACGTGGGCAGTACCGGTGCGACGCCAAAACGTTTTGCCCAGTAAGGCCGGTAGGAAAACAAAGGTTTCGCGATTTGCATTTTAAAGCTTAAGGCACTGGACTAAAATGCCAGTATAACAGCCATAGGGTGGAGTGAGGTACGAACCCCACCGAATCCTGCAAGAAACGGTGGGGATCGTACCTCACCCCACCCCACCCGTTACCGGCTAATTTGCCTGTTTATAAACCCTCAACGAAATTCACGAATCCGCATAAAACTCGCAAAACGCGGTATACCACGGCGGGTTTTACCATAGTGTTTATAAGTGATAAGGCTGCCAACAGGCGGTGGTTCAAGGCGTTCGGCGTCGCTGAACCCAGACCCAACGCGAAACTGTAAGCCAGCATCATTTTCAACCAGTAAGGCGCCCATCATCCCGGTATATTTCCCCTTACCCGGTAAATGACCAAGCACTCTAGCCTCGGCATCCTGATAGCGTTTAAGTTTTAGCACGTTGTTACTGCGGCCAACAACATGCAGGGCATCAGCGTGCTGCAGCATCAATCCCTCGCCACCGGCTACGGTAATGCGATCCAGCCGCCGCATTAATGCAAGTGAAGTCTGGACACGAAACTGTTTAACGACTCTAAAGAATGGTTGTTTTGTTTGGCCATGCAGCTGCAGTAATGCAGCATGCCGTTGCGTAAAGGTACCTGGATGGGAAGGCAAATCAAATACGTAATAATATACCTGTAACCACCCTGCCCCCTCTCCAGACCGGTCTTTGACGATACTCATCAGCAGTTGGAACTGATTTCGGCCAATCCAGAGTTCTCCATCCAAGGGCTGCTCAGGAAATTCAGCAGTAAACCAATCAGGTGCATGAAACCGGTTACCCTGCCGTGACACTAACTGTTTGCCGTCCCAGTAGGCACGGACGCCATCCAGTTTTTCGCTGACCCAATACTGGTTAACATCGATGGCTTTATCGAAGCGCTTTGCCAGCGTGATGGGGGGTACAGGTAACCCGCCAGCGTCCAACACGGGAGAAACCGCCATCGTCAGAAGAGATAGGGCTTGAAGAAATAAAATGCATGAATACGATAATTTCATCTGACACTCCTTGTCATAAGATAAGCTAGTTCATGCTAGCCGGTTAGAACTATAATCACAATGCTGATTTAAACCGCAGGGTGGGTGATGCTCACCATTGCCTGTAAGCCCCGATGGTGTTGTCTCTCACCCTCCCAACGGGCTTCCGGGTTATTCAGAGGCTATCACAATAGCCGCTATTTATATTTTAAAGTCGCGCTGGAATATCTAATGCTCATTATTAATCGAAATATCTCCTTATCCAGTGAAGACATCGAAATCAACGCCATTCGCGCACAGGGTGCGGGCGGACAAAATGTCAACAAAGTTTCCAGCGCAATTCATCTACGTTTTGATATTAGCGCTTCCTCACTCCCGCTGGATATCAAACAACGTTTGCTTTCTCTTTCTGATAAACGCATCAATAAAGAAGGTGTCATTATCATCAAGGCCCAAAGTTATCGCCGCCAGGATCAAAACCGTGAAGCGGCACTTGAACGCTTGAAGGAACTAATCGTTCGAACTTTGCATATTCCCAAAAAGAGAAAGCCGACCAAGCCCAGTAGAAGTGCAAAGAAAAAACGCCTTGATCACAAAGCAAAGCATGGCAAGTTAAAATCCTCGCGCAGGAAAATACACGAATAAATCAAATCCGTAAATTTAGTCGACTTCTGATTCTGTTGCGGGGACTGCCCACTTAGAATTTTTATCAACCCACTTCATCGACAACCAATACCACAACGTGATAGGAACCATCATCGCCAGCCAACTCCAGTCATCGAGATAGAGCGATAACGGTATACAGAATAGTGTGAAACCGAGACTGGCCAAAAACAGCAGCATGGCACCCTTTCTTGTTTCGATATTCATTACAGCCAGAAACACCCAAATGGGCATATTATCTTTACGTTCCATGAAAACACCAAGCCTTTTGTATTATTCAATACTTTATTCTTATAGGCGTAACTATACTGTTATTTACAGGCTATTTTCCAGCCAAGCATTTTTCAACACCCTTTTAAAATCCGGAAATGTCTGTAAGATTCATTTAAAACAAGCAGTTCGAACGACTAATTCATATTTCTTCTCACCGGGATCGAAGCTAACATTCTAAGCAGCCAGCGTATACTAAGGCACTAACTTAAACATTCAGCTCGTCCAGTTGACTGTTTTCAGCTGTATCATATCTGTCTACCATATCCCTATGCTCAAATATCTACCAGGCATTCTTATCATACAGGCCGCGACAGTGGCCATGACACTTGCTGCACTGAAATCCAGCGATCAGGAACTTTGGCTGGCGATTGGCCTACTCGTATTACTCATCGGCATGGTCACTGCCTTTTGGTTCGCCTCCATCGCCAACCATGCTAAAAAAGACGCGCTGGCCCAAGCCAGGGATGCATTCTCCAAAGAACGTGAAAACCTACGTGTCAACGCTGAACGGCAAAAAACCCGGCTGGTCAAAAAAAGTCAGGAACAGATCCGCAAGGAAACCAACCGCGCCTATGCCAGGACTAATTTTAAACTGGGCGCTGGTTTTATCGGCATTGTTGGTGCGGGCACGCTGATGATTTTCACCCAGTTCCTGACACTGGGTCTGTTAACGCTCGCTGCCGGTGGGGGTGCGCTGGGTGGTTATCTGATGCGCCTGCGCCAGGATATGTTAACCAGGCGAAAAGAAAACGTCAGCGCTCATACCGAAAGAAAACCAGCAATTGAAGTTCAGCCCGATAAATAATGTACAAGCCAAAGCAACGCTCACTTGTGTGTTCTATATCATAGATTCGTGTTACTGCTGTCCGGTTAACACGGCCTTATAACCTCTAATTGAATTTTCGAATGAAAATTCTTTCGCCCTATCTATATAAATTTCTTTTGCAGTAGTTGATGCAATTAACTGCTCAATGGCACGTGCCATGCCTTGTGCATCTCCTACAGCAACGAGGCGCCCTATCTTCCCCTTATCCAGTATTTCATCAGGGCCGCTCGGACATTCAGTGGCAACAACCGGGCAGCCACACGCCATTGCCTCAATCAAAACATTAGGCAATCCTTCCCAGGCTGAAGAAAGCACAAAAACCGATGCGTTCCTGAAATACGGGTATGGGTTTTCAATGTATCCGGGCATATCAGCATCATTAGAAATGCCGAGGTCCTGTATCAATTGCTCTAAATTTGGTCTTTCTGCGCCCTCACCCATAATTATTAATCTGGCAACAATTCTTTTTCTAAGCAAAGAAAATGCTTTTAGCAGTGTCCTGAAATCTTTTTGTGGCTTAAGTTTGCCGGCAGCTACGATGACCGGAATTTCTGAATCAGCAAACCATTCATGGCTCACCGGCTCCATGGAGCGCTCGATAATTTCACGCCTATAAACAGGGTTATGAATGACCGATACGTCATCTTTTGTTAAGCCAAGTAAATTGACGATATCTTCAGCAACACCGCGTGAAGGCGCGATAATTTTGTCCGCTATCGGGAAATATAAGCGCATCAAATTCGGTACGCTACGTACCCATTTTGATGCCGACTGCGTGGCAGAAGTGGTTATATGATTTCGTACATTGACCACATACCGCGCCTCAGTCCGGACAACCAGTGATGACATAAGTAAAGCCATATTGGGGTAATTCAGAAATGAAAGTATAGCGCTGGGTCTGGATGTTGCTACGTATTTACGAATTCCGTAAACAGGCGGGTTTTCCTTGCCGACGAACCTGAAAAGTTGTCTTAACCATCCTTTCCCGGGTTGCCTGGCAAAATCCCGCGCAAGAAATAGGCTGTGATAGATTGCTATTATCTGAAAAAGGCGATTGGTAACCCCATTACCAGCAAGCAAGTTAATATCAATAACCGATATGCCGTCGTACTGCGCTAATGTCTCGACTAACCTACCTTCCTTTTCCTCCACAAGAAAATCAACCTGATGGCCAGCATCTGCAAGACCTCGGGCGACATTTGCAGACACCTGTTCCGCACCTCGTGCCGTCTTGAGTGATCTTATGTATATTGCAATTTTCATCTACGGTAATTGAACATCATTCTTACCCTTCGCAATTCTTTTTCTACAATATCACGCATTTAAAAACTATTTTTATTCCTCGATACCTGTCCGGATGGAAAAATAGTATAATCAGCTGATTGGTGGCGACACACTCGAGCAGGTATATACACTATCAAACAGGTACGTTCCAATCATATGAAGCTAAAAAAACGGTAGGAAATTTTTATGCCATCAACAGCAAACATCCTGTGTATGCATGGCTTCTAGCAGTTCATCCTAACGTTTTTCACTATAATCCACAGATTAATAGAGCGTAATTCATGCTATCCAACTTCTATAAATTAATGTCTAGTTCATGCTTAAATCTTTGATAAAACCACTCAAAGCACCTTTCCGGGCAAGCTCCAGGCGACGCAGAAGAGAGAAGAAGTTTAATAAACGGCTCCAGATGCTGGATCAGCAGGCCAGAGAAACGGCACTAATAACCAAAGATTTCACACTGCTGAATCCGGAAAAGCTTTACGCCTTTATTCAAGCTATACGTTATATACAAATGCACACTGTTCCGGGAGACATCGTTGAATGTGGCGTATGGCGTGGTGGCGCCATCATGGCTGCCGCCTACACGTTAAATCAACTTGGGAACACTGATAGAAAGTTTTATCTGTATGATACCTTTACAGGCATGTCAAACCCAACAGACAAGGATGTGCCTATGCCCGGCACCGGTGATATTGATGCCCCCCAGACGTTCAAGGACTCCCAAACCGGCAAAGACTCCTCAAGCTGGTGCTGCGCAAGCCTGACAGATGTCAGGGCGAATCTGTCAACGGTGCCTTATGATCAGGATAATTTTTTTTTGTTGAAGGCAAGGTTGAAGATACCTTGCCAAAAATACGGCCTGACACAATTTCCATTCTCAGGCTCGATACAGACTGGTACGAATCAACCAAAGTAGAAATGGAATATCTAATGCCCTTGCTCTCCCCGAAGGGCGTGCTAATCATAGATGATTACTATAGGTGGAAAGGAAACAAGGATGCTGTGGATGAGTATCTCGCCCAGCATCAAATTCCGATCCTGTTGACCCGTGTAGCCAA
>CAYPEL010000053.1:0-15576 GCA_964409635.1 uncultured Gammaproteobacteria bacterium
GGGTACATACACACCCTTTACACTGGGTGTACTGCGCGGTACCTGGGGCTGGACGCTGTTTGGCCTTGTGTGGAGTCTTGCGCTGATCGGTATCATTTTAAAGGTTATATATGGTGTACGATACCCGAGGCTTTCCACGTTTCTATATCTGGCAATGGGCTGGATAGCCGTCATCGCCGTAAAACCTATGTTGCTCCTTGTATCTGCCGGGGGGCTGTTCTGGCTGTTGGCTGGAGGAATTGCCTATACGCTAGGCGTGGTGTTTTTTGCCGTTGATGGAAGGTTTCGTTACAGCCACTTCATCTGGCACTTGTTTGTTATTGCGGGTACTTCGTGTCATTTTATCGCTGTGCTGTTGTATTCGGCCTGACTTGTCTTTGGCCTCTAGTTTTCGTTACATTATCACTAACGGCATTAATCTCTTTGGATTTCGAGAAATGCCTACTAAATAACTGGTTTATTTTTACAGGGGGAAGTCTTTATGAGTATGGCAGGTATGTTGGGCAAAATGGTTCTTGCAGGTCTGGTTGCAAAGGGGATGGGCAAGGTGATGGGCGGTAGCCGTGGCGGCGCTGGTGGGGCACTAGGCGGCCTGTTGGGAGGAAAGAACTCTGGGGGTGGTGGCCTGGGTGGCTTATTGGGCAGCCTTGCCGGGGGTGGTGCAGCACAACAAGGCGGCAGCAAGAACAGTGGGATCGGCGATATTCTTGATTCATTTACGAATGATGCGAAGCAGGCAGAATCGATGCAACCTTCAGCTGAACAGAACCAACAGGCAGAAGTATTACTCCGGGCGCTGCTTAATGCGGCTAAATCTGATGGCCAAATTGACCAGGCAGAACAGCAGCGGATCGTTAAGCATTTGGGTACAGTTTCTGATGAAGAAGAAAGGTTTGTACGTGAGGTGATGTCTGCACCGCTGGACGTCGATGGCTTTATCCGCAGCGTGCCAAGAGGAATGGAGCAACAGGTGTATCTGATGTCACTAACGGCGATTGATCTGGACACTAAGGCTGAAGCGCAATATTTACACAAACTGGCGCAAGGATTAAATATCTCTCAGCAGGCTTGTAACAGCATTCATCAGCAGCTTGGTGCGCCACTGCTTTATAGTTGATTAATTAGCAGCAAGTAATCACTCCCATGCGTTTCCCAAGTAAAGGGGCAGATAGAATGACGCTGCCTTGAACCGAAACCACGTCATTGCGGGGAAGACAGTGGCGCAGCAATCCCTGGCTACTCACTACACTAGAGATTGCCGTGCTGTGCTCGCAATGACGGGCTGTTCAATTGTGATTTCTAGGTTAAACCATGCATATTCTGATTATCGTCCTATTGGTGCTGCTGCTTTTCTTTGCACCCCAATGGTGGGTGCAATCCGTATTAAAACGCCATAGCAAACCACGCGATGATTTTCCGGGTACCGGCGGTGAATTTGCGAAGCACTTATTAACCCGTTTAGAAATTCAGGGTGTGGGTGTAGAAGCATCAGCCAAAGGCGATCATTTTGATCCGAATGACAGAATGGTTCGCTTGGCAGAGGATAAATTTACCGCCACGTCTTTAACGGCTATAGTGGTCGCGGCGCATGAAGTGGGTCATGCGTTACAGTTTGCCCAGGGTTACAAGCCGCTGCAATGGCGGCAGCAATGGATCAAAGTGGCCACTATCGCCCAGCAGGTTGGTAATGTCTTGATCGTCGGAATACCGGTGATTACGGTGATAAGCCGGACGCCGTCTGCCGGCCTGATTCTTCTGTTAGCGGGCCTGGCCAGTTTCGGTTCCGCGGCGCTGGTGCATCTTGTAACGCTGCCGGTCGAGTTGGATGCCAGTTTCAAGCGGGCATTACCAATACTGGAAGCGGGTTACCTCTCGGAAGAAGATATTCCAGCGGCACGCCGTATTCTTCGGGCAGCCGCATTTACCTATGTGGCCGCGTCGCTGGCAAGCTTATTGAATCTGTGGCGCTGGTTGCGGGTATTGAGGCGTTAGGCGGCTGGTTTAAAGCGGTACACGCAAGAAGTCACCCACTTCAATTTCATCCGGGTTGGTAAGATGGGGGTTTGCTGCATAAATACGTGGGTATTTGAATCCAGTACCATACGCGCGTCTGGCTATTACCCATAATGAATCACCGCGCCGGACTTTGATAATCCGGGTTTCATTTTTTCGCTCTTCGGCGGCTTGGTTGAGTGACGCTATATAGTTATCTTTATTTTCAGAATCTGGAGTATTACCGGTACCTTCCTCAACAGCTTGCTGGATTCGATCCGAAAAAGTCAGTTTATTGCTGACCTTGCTGCCTTGCATCTCTTCAACAATCACCCTGTTAAAATGATCAACTGATGCGCCAGCCTTGGATTCTTTTACACGGATTGTTTTTGCATCTGCCTTAGCTATTGTCTGGGCGGGTACTGTGGAGTTGGAACCTTGTTTTAGTTTATCCAGTGCGGCTACATAATCGGCGTCATTTCCAGAAAGTTTGCCAATGACCTGCATTCGGATTAGCGCGTCTCCATAATAAACGTCAACGATGTCAGCCTCGTTTGAGGCGGACGGTGACGTTGGATCTGCGATGCCACTGCTGACTTCACGGGCTATTAGTTCGCCGATACGGCTAGCAGCTTCAGGGGCTTTTAACAATTGTCCGGAAGCATCCACCCGTACATCATCCTGACGTATAAATTCACTCTTTAGATCGCTGATGTACCAAAAAAGGAAAAACAGCCCCATCACACTAAAAGCCATTAGTGCCAGCGCCACTAACATCATATTCCGAAGTTCTTGGGGTGAGGCGGTCGGATCTGGATGAGTATTGCTTGATTGGTGCTCAGTATTGCTGAGCTTTTCGTGGCGCTCTATGCGAGCTTTATTGAGCGCATGTTTCACTCGCTCCATACTCTACTCCTGGAACATCAGGCCATCTTTCAGCCGAGTTCATCTATTAATGCATCGAAATCTTTTGTAAAACAATTTCTGTTAGAATTTTCTGTAACTTGCCGATTAATTATATCATTAATCTGGCTTAAGGTAAAAAAGCAGACACCTTGTTGGGTTTGTTTGCATGATTGATTTTTATCTGAAATCGGACAACAATCAGGATGTTAGGGCAATACCTAGGGTAGATAGCTTATGCTGGTTCAAGTAAGTATTTTATCGGTCATGCAGGCATTGTCAGTGGCGGGTAATGACAGAGGTGGGGGATGAGTAATAATCTATTTGGCGGTATTAAATATAGGCACTGGCCAGCGATATTATTGTTGTGTTGGTTTGCAACTAATTCCCTGGCAGACAAGGCGCCGGTGGGGTTAACTGAATCGATTCGTTCTGTTGTAATCAATCACTTTGGCATTCCAGTTACAGTTGAACGTATTCAGGATACCGAAAATCGCCTGGTTGACGATTTTGCCAAAACGTCCCGGCCCTGCCCGCCATTCTGTATTCATCCTATCTCGGCAGCACCGGATGTTCAAACCGTGGGGGAACTTGAGCTGCTTGAATTTGTGAAAACCAAAGTAGCTGATGAATCGGGGTTATTAGTGGATGCACGTATGGCTAACTGGTATCAAAGCGAAACTATACCCGGGGCAGTTAATATTCCGTTTGTTATTTTTACCACGGCTTCAGACAAGCGTGACCGAATACTGGAATTATTGGGTGCTAAAAAAAATCAAGCGGGAGACTATGATTTTACGCGTGTGCCTGTGTTGTTATTATTTTGTAATGGCCCCTGGTGTGATCAGTCACCCCGGGCCATCAACGCGTTACTCAGCATCGGTTACCCTGCTGAAAGGCTTAAATATTACCGGGGTGGTATGCAGATATGGAAATTGTTCGGTTTAACGACTGTTCTGCCCACCGCTCACACTGTCGAAAAAGAACCGTGATATGCATTCGCTTTTCTATTAAGAAATTAATCAAACAAGGTAGAGGCTATGGATCAAGAAAAACGCAAGGGTGATAACCCCGTTCCTGAAAATGCGGCAGAACTGCTAAATCAACTGCAAATTCTGGCTTTGCGCACCATGGAAGGTTATGGATGGCATCTCCAATTTATCCGCAGGCCACTCTTCCAGGAGCCGGTTCCCGTTGTCATTGACGCCGATGGCAGGAAGATTGGAATTCTGGAAGAAGATGGCAGGATCAATATGGAGCCGGATATCGAGGTGCGTGAATAATTGTTTGGCTATTGCTCAATTTAGGTAACATGAAGTCAGACAGCTTATCCGGTATCCACAGTTAATAATTTCTCCAGTTGGTGAATTTACCTTGTAGCCAATCTGTTAAGTACCATCGAATTGATCTATTTTGCGTAAGCGTATCTCGTATTTCAAACCGCTTTTCTTGAGTTTCAGAAAACGCACTGGTATGTACTGCATGTCCGGCGAAACCCAGATGAAGGTTTGATCCCGGTCATCATCGAGGCGGGCAAGTTTGATCGTGTTAACCTTTCCTGTCGGGAGTATGATCTCTTCCTCGCCAACGGTTTTAAATTCGTAGTGTTTGAGACGGCCGTCGTTGGGGATGGGGTATTTAAAATGATTCTGTCCAGATTGAAGCCCCAGTAGCATGGCGATCTGTATCACTAGTTTGTCGAGTGTTCCTTCTGGAATTTCCATTGACCAGGTGTGACCTTTAACAGTGCTTTCGACCCGGTATTTTTCCCAATCAAACACCAGCTCCTCTTCGCTATCATCGCTGCCGCCTTGGCGTGAATAGCGATAGGTGATTGGTTTAATGCCCTGCTCAGTGAGTCTCCATAGGCTAGTTTCGCGGACTTTTTCGCGCTTGAACCAGGAGGCGATGCCGATGGCCTCGCTGATTTGTTCGTAGACGTATTCATTGCCACCTGTATTGATCAAGCTGAATTGTGCTTTGGCAACTTTGACGCCATTTACGCGCACATCGAATTGAGCCTGGAAGGTAGGGACAGTGAGTTCAGCCAGCGTAACGGGCGCGTTCAAAGTGGTTAACACTAGCAGAAAAAAACGGCAGGCATGCTTTGCTGAAATATGTATCAACATAATTGGCTTCCCCTTGTATTAATACCTGAACTACGTCAGGCAGAGTCCTGCGGCGTTGACGTCAAAGGCTTTCCATCCAGTAATACCTGCCCATTGTTCCAGTCCAGCCGGTTTTCGGCAAACCAGCCTAATACTTTGGGATAGATTCGATGCTCTGCCGTCAGTACGCGTGCGGCCAGTGATTCACTGGTATCGTCTTCGATTACTGGGACGCTTGCCTGTAAGACAATCGGACCGCCATCCAGTTCCTCGGTGACAAAATGCACGCTGGCGCCGTGTTGTTTGACACCGGCTTCAAGGGCGCGGCGGTGCGTATCCAGGCCGCGGAATTCAGGCAGCAGGGAAGGGTGAATATTGATTAGACGGCCCGCGTAATGGCGGACAAAATCAGCCGTTAGTATGCGCATATAACCTGCCAGGACGACTAGCGTCGGATTAAAGGTATCGATACAGTCTTGCATTGCCTGGTCAAAGCGTTCCCGGCTGGGGTAATTGTCTGCATTAAGGCTGCGCGTTTGAAGACCCGCGTGTTGTGCATAAGCAAGGCCTTTAGCATCACTGCGGTTGCTGACGACCGCGCAGATTTTAACTGGCAGGCCATCATTATTGATTGCATCCACAATGGCTTTGAAATTTGAGCCGCGTCCGGATAGGAGAATGACTATCGGTAACGGAGGCTTTTCGTGTAGGAATATTTTGCTCATACTAATACGCACATTGATTCTGCGGCACGCGGTTTACAGACCCGCTGTAAATACTTCCCTGTACGCTCAACGGCAGCATCCCTACTGCCGATGGTCTGTAAACCGCGTGCCGCAGAATCAATTTACTGACTGGTTTATAGGTTCAGATCGGCAATTAAGAAAAAGTAACGCCTGGCTGCCCCTGTCCGGTTTCGATCCGGCCTAGTTTCCAGGCTGATTCACCTGCAGCATTCAGAAGTTCAATGCAGCTTGTTTCCTGGTCAGAGGGAACGCACAGCACCATACCGATGCCACAGTTAAAGGTGCGGTACATTTCTGCCTTCTCAACATTGCCCTGCGTTTGCAGCCATTGAAAAATAGCGGGTAGTTGCCAACTGCTTGCATCGATTACCGCGTTGCAATTGTCCGGTAATACCCGCGGGAGATTTTCCGGTAACCCGCCTCCAGTAATATGGCAGAGGCTATGAACGTCGATTTTTTCAAACAGGTTTAACAGCGGTTTGACATAAATCCGGGTGGGTTCCAGTAATCTGTCAATTAGACTTTTGCCATCGAGTGGTTCGTCCCAGTCAGCTTTGCTGACCTGGAGGATTTTACGGATGAGTGAATAGCCATTAGAGTGTGGGCCGGATGAAGCGATTGCAATCAGGCTGTCACCGGGCTGCACGGATTGACCGTCGATGAGTTTGTCTTTTTCGACAATGCCGACACAAAAGCCGGCCAGGTCGTAATCTTCGCGCTGGTACATGCCGGGCATTTCAGCGGTTTCACCACCGATTAAGGCAGCGCCCGCGAGCTTACACCCTTTGGCGATACCGCTGACGACAGCGGTTGCCGCCGCAACATCCAGTTTGCCGGTCGCATAATAATCCAGAAAGAACAGGGGTTCGGCGCCCAGTACCACAATGTCATTAGCGCACATGGCAACCAGATCGATGCCAATAGTGTCGTGGCGTTGTGTGTCGATGGCGAGTTTTAATTTGGTGCCGACGCCATCGGTGCCGGATACAAGCAGCGGCTTTTTGTAACGCTCCAGCGGCAGTTCAAACAGTGCACCAAAGCCGCCTAGGCCGGAGACTACACCAGGCCGGTGTGTCGCCTTGACCAGGGGTTTGATTTTCTCGACCAGCGAGTTGCCAGCATCGATATCAACACCGGCATCCTGGTAGCTGATAGAGCTGGTGGGGGTAGTGCCGGAGGGTTGGCCAGACACGCTATCTCCAATGTGTAAGAATTTAGTAAAATACCAGTCAGCACTCAATGATGAGCTGCGCAAATCCAGGGTGTTTTCCCCGCTGGAAACCGGCATTTTAACCGGCGAGTGCGGGTCGGGTAAACCCGGCTGGTTATAAGGCCGGGTATGATAGAGTTAAGCTATGAATCGAGGCGAGTCCTGAGCCAATCGTGAAAGCGAGAGATATACCCAATTTGCTGACTGTTGCGCGCATCCTGCTGGTACCGCCGATCGTCTGGTTATTGCTGCAGCGGCAATATGATTTCGCGCTGGCCCTGTTTTTTATTGCGGGGGTATCTGATGGCCTGGATGGATTCCTGGCCAAAAAAATGCGCTGGGAAAGCCGCCTGGGAGAGATGCTGGATCCGCTAGCCGATAAGTTTTTGTTGATTTCCTCCTATCTGGCGCTCGCCTGGCTAGCGTTATTGCCGGTCTGGTTGGTGGCGTTGGTTTTAATTCGGGATCTGATTATTGTCACCGGTGCTACATTTTACTATTTCCGGGTTGAAAAAGTAGGCGCCGCGCCGACAATCGTCAGCAAGCTGAACACCTTGCTACAAATTCTGCTGGTGTTCCTTGTGATCACCGGACAGACGTTTACCCTTCAGGTCAGCGACCTGATTCAAGCCATGGTATTTGCCGTTGCGCTTACTACCGTGTGGAGTGGAGTCGACTACATAGTTACCTGGGGAAGCCGCGCCAGGTCTCAGGGCAGGGCAGGTTAGGCTGAGGTGCTGGACCAACAATTAACGCTTGGGGTGGCGCTGCCGGATAATGCCCGCTTTGAGAATTACTTGCTTGGCGCTAACCAGGAAGTAGTCGCCCAATTACAATCGGTCATCACGGCGGCTGAGCCTGTCCAACTTTATTGCTGGGGATCGGCGGGGTTAGGTAAAACACATTTGTTGCAGGCGTTGTGCCATGCCGCTGCTGAGGCTGGCCAGTCATCTATATACATTCCATTGGATCAATTTACCTCCCTGCACCCGTCATTGCTCGAGGGGCTGGAAGAAAAACAGGTCATTTGCCTGGATGACCTGCATCGGATAGCGGGGCAGGCTGCTTGGGAAGAAGCGCTGTTTCATAGCTATAACGCTATCCAGCAACGCGGTAGCTCATTGGTTGTCAGCGCAGACGCAGTGCCTTCCCAACTGCCGCTTAAGCTCGCAGATTTACGCTCGCGGCTTGCATCCGGGCTGATCTATAATTTACAGCCCCTGGATGACCTGCAACGTTTGGAGGCATTGCAGTTACGTGCAAAGGGAAGGGGTTTTGATTTACCAGCGGATACGGGGCAATATTTGATGCGCCGCGTACCGCGCGATATGGTGGCGTTGTTCCAGCTGCTGGATAAACTAGATAAGGCTTCGTTGAGTGCGCAAAGACGATTAACGATTCCGTTTGTTAAAACTATTTTGTAGGGTGGGAGAATCCCACCCTGTGCCATAGCAAGTGGTGGCTTTCGCCCAGCCTACGCGGGGCGAGGCAGCAGGTTTCTTTTTGAGCGAATAAATAATATCCCGCTGACCAACCAACACAGGCTGAAAATGATTTCAATTATCGCCCACGGCCGTGCATGTTCAGACCCCCAGGCTTCTACAACACCGTGGGTAAAATAGAAGAATGTTAGAAACAGGCTCCAGGCGACAGCACGTGGATTACCGTGAAGCAGGCCACGCAAAACCAGAAACATAGGTAACACCAGCAGCGAGATCGCCCAGGCCGGCGAAAAGTACAGTGGCGGCGCCAGCCAGCCGTACCAGACCAGAATGGTCAGCATAGTGCCGAAATAGCCGAGCAGGGTGAGGGTGTAGTAAACGCTTTGTTTATGCATAAAAAAAGATCCCTGATTTATTCGTGAGGAGCAGTTTTAGCCGCGATGGGAGTTGCCGCCACCGCGGTTAATAACCGCTCCTTGTATCGTAAAGCACACAATGGCTGGATACACGAATAAATCAGCCATTCCTTAAGAGGCATTTTTAATAACTCATCTCCCTACGGGATAATCGTTAGGGCGAGCGCAACGGACATTGACATTACCAACACTACAGTTACCTCTACCAGCCAAGTTGGCATCGACGTAACCGCAGGTGGTCAAGCAACCATTAAAAATACGATTGTGTGGGGCAACACGACGGAGATGGGCGCTGACGTGAATCCTGCTACTGTAAGTTATTCGCTGATTGGCGATCTGGCATTTGCCGGACCGAATGGCAACCTCACCGGTGATCCGCTGTTCGTGAACGCTGCGAGTAACGATATTCACCTACTACTCACCTCATTAGCCATCGTTCGGGTGATCCATTAGATGGCTTTAGTAATGAACCGGAAAACAACGGAGACCGCATCAACATGGGTGCCTACGGCAATACCACAGAGACTGCGGTAGGAAACGACACCGACGACGGACTGACCAATCAAAACGAACAATGCTACGACGGTGACTGTGCCAATTACGATCCGTACCAACCCACCACCAATCCAAGTGGCACGGATTTAGATAATGCGATCCCAGACACCGACGGTGATGGCTATAAGGACCATGACGAACTCATCCTTGGCACAGACCCCTTGGACGAATTATCCTTTCCATCTATTGTGCCGGAAGGTGACGTGAGTCTAGACGGACAGGCGAACGCGGCGGATACCCTGTTAGCACAACGCTACGTATTGAAGTGGTAGCTTGTCCCAAGGATAAATTGAGCACGGAGACTTGTACCCTGCTGGTAGAGGCGATGGATTATTGACGTTGTCTGATGTCCTATTGATCACGTAACAAGCGCTTCAGTAAATCCAAACCGAATGCAGATAGTAATTGCTTGTGTAACAGAGTGTGCTCCACACGCCCGCGCACCTGGTGCATACTATGCACCCTATGAACTGTTTTAAGTCAATAACAACAATAAGTTAGACCCTAATCAGGCGAGCAAGTTGCAACCACGCCTGGGACTCCGTATTCTTGTGATAGAAGCCGATAAATAACGGCTCGCTGATGCTGTACGCAATCACAACAACGGTACGACAGGATAGGAGGAAAACGGCTATGAACCCTAGGCATAGATCGCGCGAGCTTCCGCGCATGTTATGCATCGCTGTTCTCTTATTGGCAAGCGCGTCCACCCTGCTCGCGCAGACAATACAAAATCCCTTCTACACAGACCCTGCCTGGAAACTTTGGTACGAAAATCAAACGGCAGTAACCATTCTGTCACCGCCGCCGGTTGCAAACTGGCTGCTTCCAGATGATGCGGATACCGTAGCCAATCCTGGCCTCTTTCTGGAATACAGAAATACCGACTGGCCCCAGCGCAAATATGCCGGTCATTGGTACGACGTGTACGTCGCCCTGGATTGTAACCCAGGCTGTTTCTCTCCACACAGCTACATACGGCCTAACTGGGTAGGTGACTTCGGAAACTCGGTATCTGTACTGTCCCCCAATAACCTGATGGCGGCGCATTACGTTGATCTACCAACCGGAAGTACACCTGTCAGCTTACGTGCTCACGGTACCCTATGGACCAGCCAGTCCACCGTGGGCTTGGGGCACGGCCAGACGAGTAGCTTCGATGCGATTAGCGATCTTGAGCAGGAATATTATTTTGCCAATATCCTTCGTGCTGGCCCCGCACATATTTCTTATATGGACAGCAATCTGTTTTACAGTGCTGATCTGTATGATGCCGTGGTGCCTGTGTTTTACAACTCGATTGGTGCTTCAGGCAGTGAAACTCTCGCCTTAACCAAGCTTGCGGTAGCCGGGGGTTATCTCTCCCGCAGTTTAAAGCCGGAGCTACTGAGAAACGGATTGTTTACTTCTGCCATGTTATATCTATGGAAGGCTGCCTTGCCATACTCGGTGCCTTATGAGCATGAGTTACGTCATCGGGTAGCCTATATGTCCTACGGGGACGGCGGCAATTATGACATTACTACAGCTAACCGTAGTCAGATCGCTTCACAGAGTTATCACTATGATCCTACTGAGCACATGGGGAACATGGTGGCTCTCGCAAAAGGAATGTACGTAGCGCCACCCATTGCGATACTCAAACATGTCGCTACTCTAAGCGGGGCCGAGCAGTCGGTAAATAAAACAGCCATACGAATACATCAGGCCACTGGAGAAACGGCGCAGGTACGGGTTTCCACTGAAGATAGTTACGACTTACAGGGCCTGCCGGTTACTGCTCGGTGGAAGGTGCTGGGCGGCAATAAAAATACTACGGTGGAGCATGAAGGCGGCACAAGCTATTTGATTACCGTACCCGATGATCCTAACCTTCCCAGAGGCAGGACTGTCATCGCATTGATCATCAACAACGGTTTCTACGATAGTAATATCGCTACAGTCAACGTATACCGTCCGGATGGAAGTACGAATAATTTACGTGTTCGGCCAGTAATTGGCTTGGCAGATGTCGCTATGCTGCCGGGAGAAACCACCAGTTATCCCCTCCATACAACCGATCCTGAAGGTTTTCCGGTTACCTTCTCGAAATGGGATGGTATAGGCGAGTTAGATGGTAGTGTATTTAACTGGGTAAGTGATTTGACCGCGGAGGAAGGTAGCTATCCGGTACATGTGGTGGCTTCCGATGGCACTTCCGGCAATGGCTATGGTGGTGGTGAAGCTAGCATCGAGATCTCTAATACGGTAGCCGAATTAAGCGCCGACCAAACGATGGGTACCGCCCCCTTTACCGTAAACTTTTCGGCAACCGGTTCCCGTGACAAAGACAGTAATACCTTAACCTACGCCTGGGATTTTGACGACGGCGGTAGTGCCACCATCGCTAACCCCAGTCATCAGTTCACCCAGCCAGGGTTTTACCAGGCCGCTCTAACGGTCACCGGCCCATTAGGGTCTCATACGGCCAGGCAAGTCATCGAAGTTCGTAGTACCTGGCCAATTGCCGTAAACAATGGCTGGGATCTGGCCAATGGCGTGGATCCTGCGATATGGACTGCAACCGGTGCTCAAGTGGTAACCAGTGGCCGTGGTGATCGACTGCAAATCAGTGGCGGGGCTGCCGGTGTGCCCGTTGGGCTTACCAGCGTACAGTCTTTTACCCTGCCGCTCTATCTGGAAGCCGTTTATCGCAAGCCCTCACACCGAAAAGGCAACGGCGTACAAGTGCTCGGTAGTTTGATCGGACACACCCATGCTTCCGAATCCTATTACCTGGAGAAAGATACATCCATTGGTCATCCCACGGACGCCAATCCTTCCGTATGGGAAAGCCAGTTTATCGGTGAACACTTTCGTCAACCTTTACGCGTTTCGGAATTGCGTGTGCATGTTCAAGATGATCCAAATAATCCGGGTAAGATTCGCTATATGGGTTATTTAGATGCGGATCTGGGCAGTTATTTCTTTAAATATGACAATCAAGATCCAACAGAAAGCTGGTTTGATAATTTAGTTGCGCTGGTCTCTGAGGACAGTAGCATTGTTGAATACTGGCGCCTTCAGGTGTGGACACCCACTGGCCTGATTACCGGGCCGGAAATCAACTTGCAGGGGAGTAACGGTCAGGATCTATATGATGAATGGGTGCTTGTTGATGAAACCAGCAGGGAGTCCGTTCTGGTTAACGGCAATACAGAGTTTCATTATCCCGCTACCTTTGGTGGGGCAGTAACCCGCACGTTTATCATTCAGAACGAGGGCACCTCATCGCTAACACTGACCGGCACGGCACCTCACGTTACCATCACTGGTATTAATTCGGCGGATTTTAGTGTCTCCAGCGTGCCGGCAACCAGCATTTCTGCTGGCGGTAGCACAACATTTGATATTACGTTCACTCCAGGCGGGGCTGGTCTGCGCCTGGCTACGCTCAGGATTACCAGTGATGACGCTGATGAGCCCACATCAAAACTGAGGCTTCGTGGTCGAGATCGAACCCCACGGGAAATAAATATCGAAGGCAACGGCATCAATATTGTTGCTGGTGATGTAACACCGAACCCAACGGACCATACGGATTTTAGTTTCACTGATCGTAGTGCGTTTCTGGAGAGGGAATATCTGATTCAAAATTCAGGCGTTGAGTCCCTGGTGGTTTCTGGCGTGTCTGTTAGTGGTACGCATGCAAGTGATTTTGTTGTTAGCCAGGCGCCTCGTTCAACCCTGGAGAGTTTTGAAAGTAGCACATTCAAGATCACGTTTACGCCGGGCGGCCTCGGACTGCGTTCTGCAATGATAGAGGTAAGCAGCGATGATGCAGATGAACCGTTGTATAGTTTTACGATTCAGGGCAGTGGTATCGATACCTTTGTTACCGATCAAAGCACGGTCAGTGTGGCAGAGAATGGCACGGCGAATCTGGGAGTCAAGCTTTCGGCGGCACCTTTGTTACCGATTACTGTTACGGTTTCTATGGCCAGTGGTGGGCACATGGATACCGATGTCACGATTCAGTCTGGCGGCAGTCTAAATTTTGATGCTGGTAACTGGGATACCTTCCAGAATATTACCTTTGCTGCAGCGGATGATCCAACCGACACTACAGACGGTATTGCGATAGTGATGCTGGATGCCGACAGCAACGATTTTCTTGACGCTCACATTATCATTACAGAGCTTGACGATGACACCAATGTTAAGCCAGTGGCTAATAGTCAATCCATTATCGTTGATGAGGATTGCACTATTGATATCACCCTGACGGGTTCCGATAGTAACGCCAGCGACCCGTTGACCTTCATGGTCGCTTCCAATCCCACCCAGGGAAATCTTACTGGTACAGCGCCAGGGATTACCTACCAGGGTAATTTGGACTACAACGGCGCCGATAGCTTTACGTTTACGGTCAGTGACGGGCTGGTGACCAGCGACCCGGGCACAGTATCGATCACCGTGACGGCCATTGATGACAGTCTGGATACCGATGGTGATGGGCTTACGGATCAGGACGAGAAGTGCACCTACGGTACTGATTTTCAGGACACAGACACTGACAATCATGGATTAAATGATGGTGATGAAGTCAATATCCACAGCACCGATCCCGCCAATGTTGATACAGATGCTGACGGCATGCCCGATGGCTATGAATTTAACAACGGCCTGAACCCGCTGCTGGACGACAGTGCTGGTGACCTGGATGGTGATGGCTTAAACAATCTTGGCGAATATACCTCAGGCTCAGACCCTAACAATACCGATACTGATGGGGACGCGCTTACGGATGGTGATGAAGTCAATCTTCATGGAACGAGTCCTACCAATATTGATACCGATGGAGATACGCTCAGTGACGGTGATGAAGTAAACACCCATGGCACGAACCCGTTGAGTACCGACACCGATAGTGATGGCCTGCCCGACGACTGGGAAATCAATAACGGTCTCGATCCGCTGGTGGATGACAGCATCCTGGATCCGGATGCCGACGGCTTGAGTAATCTGGGAGAGTTTGCGAATAACGCAGATCCGAATAATCCCGACACGGATGGCGACGGTCTGAACGATGGTGATGAAGTAAATACCCATGGTACTGATCCAACACTTGCTGATACCGACGGTGACCGTTTAAGCGATGCAGACGAGGTTAATATCCACCTCACTGATCCGTTGGATGCTACCGATACCGATGAGGACGGAATGGCCGATGATTGGGAGAACGTTTTTGGTCTGAATCCCAATGATGATGCCGACGGGCTAACCGATGCCGATCTCGATGGCGTCATCAACTACCTCGAGTTTTGGCGTGCTACAGATCCTAACGATATTGGATCATTGCCTGTATTTTCCACTTATCATGTGGACATCAATACCTGTAATCCCGGAGGGTCTCCGGATGGTTCTCCAGGCAACCCTTTCTGCGAAATTATCGATGGTGTTGCTGTGGCGGACGGCGGGGATACTGTGCTGGTTGCCGGGGGAGCTTATACGGCTAATTTTGTTGCCCTAAACATTGTTAATCCGATCATTCTTACCGCAGCGGCGGGACCAAGGCCAACGCTTACATCAGTCTTTGGAATTATCAATATTAGCGGCATTGCCTGGGGAAGCATTTCCGGAATCAACTTTTCCGCTAGTCTTGGGGTGAACTTTCTTTCGGGTAGAAACGTCATTTTTGAGAACAATCAGGTGATTAACGGGCCATTCAATTTCTTCCCAGCTATTTCTGTTAGCGCGCCGAATACTATTATCAGGAACTGTTTGATTAGCGATAATTTAGCCAGTAACGGTATTCTCATAAAAGCCGCGGCAACTAATGTGCAGGTCATTAATACCACCATTGCATCCAACAGCGAAGTTGGTATCGATGTCGCAGCCGGTGGCGATGTGATTGTTCATAACAGCATCATCTGGGGCAACACACTTGGTGACTACGGTACCGGAATGATTCCTTCATCGGTAAATTACACCATCAGTGGTGATGCTGCGTATGCCGGAATCAATAGTAATCTAGTTGGCGACCCGCTGTTTGTAAACGTTGCCGGCAAAGATTACCACCTACAGTCCACATCCTTAGCTATCGACACCGATGACCCACTAGATAGCTATAACAATGAGCCCGAGAATAACGGTGACCGCATCAACATGGGTGCGTACGGAAATACCGTAGAGGCTACGGTAGGCAACGATACCGACGGCGAC
>CAYPEL010000054.1:0-5832 GCA_964409635.1 uncultured Gammaproteobacteria bacterium
ACAAAGGAAACTTTTGCGTTAACCCGGTAATTAGCGATTTTTCCATCCTCCACCACCGCCTGCATATCCTGCACATAAAGCGATTTAACATTACGAACGGATTTCGAGGCTTCTTTGACTGCATTATCAGCCGCATCGCTGAATGATTTTTTTGACTCGGCAATAATTTCGATAACTTTTACCATTGACATAGTGAACTCTCCTGTTAGTTAACAACTATTCTTTCAGTTTGATTTTCAATTTACCTTCTTCTACCACCAACTGATCGACGCCCTCGGCGAAAGCTTTCCAGAAGCCTTCTTTGCCACCATACTGTTCGATCAAATCGATATTCTTCAGATTGCCCAGCCAGGCGTTGGGTACCGGCACACCCATAATACTGACACCCTTGAGTATAACGATGGGTTTGCCTTCTTTATAGGCTAAGCCGAGTCCTGCTTTGGCTTTAAGGGTCTTACCCCCCATAATGGGAAAGTCCTCATCGAGTGGTACCAGTAGTTTAGCGCTAACCAGGCCGTCTGCTAAATCAATCGCCAGTTTGTCCGCAAGATCCGTGTTCTTTGCCACCAAGGCGTTGACTTCGCGCTCGGTAAAAATTACCTCACGTTTGGCGCCTGCTTCACTATAGCGTTCAGGCTGCAAGGCTTCACCGGCTGTGGCGCTACTGTCCGGTAAACCGAGCCGTTCCAGTTTCTGGCCGAGCACCTGCTCTTCCTGCTGCGTCAGGGCGACGGGTTTGAATTCTTTGGGGAACAGGTAAACACGAAACACCCAGATTGAAATCATTACTGAAGCGATAATCGCCAGGATCACCATTAGAGCGACGTGCAGTGTGTCAAAGCGGCGGCGCTTATTGGAATGAGTTGTTTCAACTGTTTCTGTGCTCATATTACTTTGGTATACCTTGTCAATCTTGCTGCAATCGTTTGCGCATTTCGGTAAATGTACTTTTCTGTTTGTCTGATACCTGCGGATATTCTAAATCCAGTTGCCCCAGGGTTTGCACAATGGTTTCAGCAACACACAAGCGCATGAAAGGTTTATCGTCAGCGGGTATGGCATACCAGGGTGCCCAGGGGCGTGAAGTTGCATTCAACGCCGCTTCATAGGCCTGCATATATTCATCCCAGTGTTGCCGCTCTGCAACATCACCGGCGGAGAATTTCCAGTTTTTTTCCGGCTCATCCAATCGCGACAGAAACCGCTGGCGTTGCTCATCAAGTGATACATTCAGCCAGAACTTGATAATGACCGTCCCGTTGCGGGCCAGGTGTTTTTCGTGATCGGCGATCGATTCATAGCGCTCATCCCAAAATGTTTTCAGATTAATCTTGCCGGGTAATTTCTGACTCTGCAGGTATTCGGGGTGCACGCGCACCACCAGGGTCTCTTCATAATAACTGCGATTGAACACGCCAATACGGCCGCGCTGCGGCAAGCGCTGCATGGAACGCCATAGGAAATCGTGGTCAAGCTCCCGGGCAGACGGCTGCTTGAAAGAATAGACCTGAAACCCAGCCGGATCGACACCACTGAGCGCCGCCCGAATGGTACTGTCCTTGCCGGCTGCATCCATCGCCTGAAACACCAGCAACACGCTGTATGTGTCGGAGGCGTACAAGACCCGTTGCAAATCGGCCAGCTCTTCAATACGCTTTTCAAGCTGTTTTTTACAGGCTTTCTTATCCGGGTACTGCGCCGCCCGTGTGTCCGATTTGGCGACAGAAAATTTGCCGTTAAACGGAACCAGCCAGGGTGATTTCTGGTAAGTTTTCTCTGGCGCCTTCATGGTCAGGAACTGGAGAGGTTAATTTTCCAGGGATTGCTGAACATTGCCGGCGGCATCCTTAATTTTTCCTGCCGCATCATGCGCCAGCTCACGGGCTTTACCGGCGGCATCACCTGCCACGTCTTTGGCTTTCTCAGCCGCCTGACCCGCCATTTCATCGATTTTTTCAGCCGAGTCTTTTATACCCTTAATCGCCGCATCCCGGGAAGCCCTTAACAGATCAGCCTGGCTGACCGCCTGATTGTTTAACAAAACCCGGGTGGGCGATGTTTCGTACTCACCGTCTTCGAGATCATCCTGTGCCGCCTGATAAGCAAACAGGCAACTTGAAGTACTGGCATTACCAGCGGCTGTGTAGGAGAGAGTAACCCGCATTTCTTTGTCCGCATCTTCCGTCTGTTTAGCATCCGTCCAGCTGACATCACCACTGACCAGATTAGCGGTAATCGTCTTACAGTGATCGACAAACAAGCCTTCCGGACTGCGGGAACAAGAAGTCAGCATAACGGTGACAGGGATAACAACAGGTAATAGCCAGTAACAATGCACAGTGATCTCTCCTTTTTGATCGGGACGAGTAGTCCGAAATAATTTAAGGGAGCTGTGATTTATTTGCGAATAACCTGTAGGAGCGGTTTTAACCGCGATGGGCGGTAGCGCTATCGTGGCTCAAACCGCTCCTACAGGATTTGTGTATTTCACAATAAATCCACAATACATCAGAGTTCCCTTGGATATTATACGCACACTGTTTATTTATTTTCTTTGAAGCTTATTACTATTCCAATATTTCCACAGAATCACCAAGCCGCACCAGCCCCTGATTCCCCGGTATCAGGTTTTGACCAAAAAATACGCCACCCCCTTCACGGCGCCGGAACCTGGCCAGTGTGCGCAGGGGTTCTTTATCCGGATTTTTGAGGCCCGTATCGGGATCGATCGTCGTAAACACACAGCGCGAACAAGCTTTGACGCCTGCAAACTCAACGTCACCAATTCGCAGGCGGCTCCAGTTATCTTCCGCAAAAGCCGCGCAACCGGAGACAACCACATTGGGGCGGAAACGCCGCATAGAGACGGATATTGCAAGGCGTTGATTTAAATCAACCAGTGACGCTTCAGAGATGAGCAACAACGGAAAGCCATCTGCAAAACTGACTTCGTCTTCAGGCTTACCATATTGCTGGTCTACACTGCGAATAATATCGTCAGTCATTTGCACCAGCTGGCAGCGAACCCCCAGATAATCAGAAAACCAGCTATCAGCTGCATCGCTGACCTGAATGACTTCAAGCGTATCTTTCCAAATCGACACGTCGCGCTTGTGTATTGCTTCGGGCTGCAAAGCTATTTGTAAATTTTCCTTGCCATGGACAGAAACCTCTAGCGCATCTAAACCGATACTGGTTGCAACCACAGCCAGCTTTGGATATTGGCGCGCCGTGATAAAACTTCCTTGTTCATCAACCAGCATCCAGCGACGATCCCAGTGTAAACCGCGCGCCTGGACTGTTGATTCCGTCAGCGCAATGCGTTGAGTTGACTTGATGGGGTAGATATTGATTTCGGTTAATTGCATTGGGATATATTAAGCTTCGCCATCGGCTGCGGCATTCGGTGGGTGTCACCCAGCCTACAAACCCATGGCGTAGCGGGCGATGCTGTTTTTTATGGGCTTTGCGGCATCCACCAGATTCAGACCAACGTTTCGCGCCCATTTTACAGGTGGCACGGCAGAACCGAACAGGCGTTTAAAACCATCCATAGCACTCAACATCGCCAGGTTATCACCTTTGCGGGCGCGCTCGTAGCGGCGTAGAACAGCATAGTCGCCGGGGTTGCGTGCTTGCTTGATTGCGTAACCGATTACGGCAGTCAGTTCCTGCACATCACTCAGACCCAGATTGACACCTTGCCCGGCCAGCGGATGAATGACATGCGCGGCATCACCGACCAGCGCGATACCGGGTTTGACGTAATGACTGGCATGTTGACGGTTGAGTGGAAACAATACGCGTTCGCCACTTAAACGCACAGCACCTAATCTGTGGCCAAAAGCATCTGTCAGCTGCTCACAAAACTGTTGTTCATCGAGCCCCATAAGACCATCGGCCACCTGGCTGGTTGCAGACCAGACAATCGAGCAACGCCCGTCACGCAAGGGCAGAAACGCCAACGGGCCGGTTGGTAAAAAACGTTGCCAGGCGGTTGCCTGATGTGGCTTTTCTGTTTCGACAACAGCCACTAACGCTTTCTGGCCATAGCTGCTCACGCGGGCATGTATCTGTGCGTAGTCACGTACCCGTGAATCCATACCGTCGGCACCAACCAGTAATTTCCCCACCAGCTGCGTACCATCATCCAACTCGATGGTTTGTTTGTCCGCAACCAGGCGGAAGGTTTTAACTGCCTTCGGACAAAACAGCTGTACCGAAGATAAATCCGCCAGTGCTTCATACAAGGCTTTGACAATGACACGCGCTTCAATGATATGGCCCAGCCAGGGCTGACCGAGTTCGGCCGCATCAAAATGAATTTTGCCCGCACCAGCCGCATCCCAAACACGCATATCCGCATAGGGACTGACGCCTGCGCTTTGAATCGAATCCCAGACGCCCAGCTCGGTGAAGAAGCGTTCGGATGCCCGGCTAATGGCATAGACACGGATATCAACACTGTCATCTGGCCAGCTGACTGCGGGCTTATGCGCTTCAACCAGTGCGACAGGCAGTTTGGCGCGGCCCAAAGCCACGGCCAGCGATAACCCGGCAACACCACCACCGGCAATAACAATATCGGCCTGTGAAACCGTCATGATAGCGGCAGCCCGCGTGACAGCCGCGGCAAACGCCCGCCTCGTCCCATCGTGAGTTTACCAAACCAGCGCTTTGCCGGCGGCATCAAATCAAATGCCAGCAGGCCCGCATTGCGCACCCAGCGTACCGGCGCCAGCGGTTGAGTAAACAACCGCACCAGACCGTCAGTAAAGGCGACAACCCGGCGTTGGTCGTGATAGCGCCAATCGGAATAGGTTTTCAGAATGCGCGGATCACCACAATCTTGCCCCTGACTGAGCGCGTCAACGATAACCTCTGACAAGGTCGCCACATCGCGCAATCCCAGATTAAAACCCTGACCCGCTACAGGGTGTAAGGTATGAACCGCATTGCCAATTAACGCCAAACGTGGCCGCACCGATTCACGCGCCCGCACCAATTGTAACGGGAATGCCTGACGCTGACCCACCTTCTGGAAGTAACCTAAACGAAACCCAAAACGTGCCTGTACCTGTTCAAGGAATGCCGCATCAGCGAGTTCCATAACATCATCTGCCTGCGTATGACTAACCGTCCAGACCAGCGCACAACGATTGCCGGTCATGGGCAATAACGCCATCGGCCCACTGTCTGTAAAACGTTCATAGGCAACTTGCTGGTGCGGTTTGCCGGGTGTCAGGTTGGCAATCACAGCGGTCTGGCCGTAATCGGAATGCTCGGTAGCGATGCCCAGGGTGGCACGGATTTCCGATGCCGCACCATCAGCAGCAACCAGCAATTTAGCTGTCAACTTGTGGCTTTGATCATTGCAGCTGATTTCAACTTCCACTGAGGCGGCATTCACAGCAAAGGATTTCAGTTCAGCAGGCGCAAACAGCGTTACCGTATCGAGTTCCGATAAACGCGACAGGAGCGTGCTACCCAATACCCGGGCGGGCGCCACATAACCCAATGCCGGCACGCCTTCTTCCGTGTGCCGTAAACGGGTAAAACCGAAGTGGCCGCGGTCGGATACATGGATCGTATGGATTGCAGAAACCTGCGCTTCGAGCTGCTGCCATAAATCCATTCCGGAAAAGATCAGTTGTGAACCCTGCGCCAAAGCAATACTGCGGTCATCGTAGTTTGGCTGTTGATCAGCCGACAAGGCAGCGGCTTCAACAACCGCCACCCGGACACCGCTTTGACCCAGCGCGACCGCCAGGCTGGCGCCCACCAGGCCACCACCGGTGATGATAATCTCGAAGTCAGTGTTAGCTGGCATAT
>CAYPEL010000054.1:5932-7217 GCA_964409635.1 uncultured Gammaproteobacteria bacterium
AGCGCTTCGATATCCTCGACAGTTTTTGGCGTCGCTTTGCTGAGGACATCGTATCCATCCCGCGTTACCAGCACATCGTCCTCGATACGCACCCCGATATTCCACCATTTTCGCGCCACACCTTTGCTGCCCGCTGCGATGTATAAACCCGGTTCAACCGTCAATACCATACCTGGTTCCAGTACCCGCCATTCATCACCGACTTTATAATCGCCTACGTCGTGTACATCCATCCCCAACCAGTGGCCGGTGCGGTGCATATAAAATGGGCGGTAAGCATTATTTTTAATCAGTGTCGGTGTACGCCCTTTTAACAGCCCTAGCTTGACCAAACCCCGGGTTAACACTTTTACCGCCGCTTCGTGCACTGCATTCCAGTGATTACCCGGATAAATTTCCTCGAAACCCGCCAGTTGGGCCGCGAGCACCAGTTCGTAAATAGCGCGCTGCGCCTTACTGAACTTACCGTTCACGGGAAAAGTGCGGGTAATATCCGAGGCGTAATACTCGTGTTCCATTCCGGCGTCGATTAACAACAGGTCACCGTTCTGCAACTCGGCATTATTTTCCGTGTAGTGCAAAATACAGCCGTTCCCGCCACCACCGACAATACTGGGATAGGCCGGTTCGCCCCCCGCACGGCGAAACTCATGCAGGAACTCCGCCTCGATTTCATATTCCATCATGCCGGGCTGACAGGTCTGCATGGCGCGCTTGTGGGCGCGCGCCGCAATATTAGCCGCCTGGCGCATTGTCTTGATCTCCGCACGGCTCTTGTAGAGACGCATGTCGTGCAGGAAATGCTCAAGCGAAACAAACTCGTCAGGGGTACGCTGGCCGGCCCGGGAAGCACTGCGTATCCGGTTGACCCAGCCGATGACCCGGTTGTCGAAATCCGATACCGCACCCATGGTGTAAAATACCCGCTCCCTGCCTTCGATCAGGCCGGGTAGAATATCGTCGATATCACCGATCGGAAAGGCGTCGTCAGCCCCAAAGTCTGCCACCACACCTGCCGGGCCAGCACGCCGCCCGGTCCAGGTTTCCATTTCCGGATTTTTGTCCCGGCAAAAAAGTAAGTACTCGCCGTGCGCACGGCCCGGGACGATAACCGCAACGGCGTCAGGCTCTGCAAAGCCGGTCAGGTAATAAAAATCACTGTCCGGACGGAATGGATATTCGACATCACGGTTACGCTGCCGCTCCGGACTGGTAGGCAAAATAGCGATCGAGCCGGAACCCATCATGCGCATTAACTGTTTACGGCGGCGGGCAAATTCTTTTT
>CAYPEL010000054.1:7317-15486 GCA_964409635.1 uncultured Gammaproteobacteria bacterium
TAAAAGCCGCTTCATCTTCCTCGCCGGGCTCTTCCATATCAAATTCAATTCTTGAGATCTGCGCAAAATCATGGAGTAACTCCCGGCAATCCTCGGGCAATTGTTCCATCGGCGGTAAACCACCCACGCCCAGCCCGGACAAAAACCCCATACACCAGTCACCGAGCATTTCGGTACGCTGTGGCAGCTCTTCAGCATCATCCGGCAACAGCAGCTGAAAACCCATTTCCGGGTCATTCAGCCTGGCCTGAATATCCCGGTATAATAGGTTAAGCAGGCGCCGGGACGCCTCGATTTCTTCTGCAGCTGACTGGCAATCACCCAACAGTTCCGGCTCCCACTGAGCGGGGTCGGCATACCCTGCCGCGCAGACCAGGCCGCACAAATAGCCATGACTGTCAGAGGCATCAGCGGATGCCGCTGCCCGGGTCAGCGCCCTCTCCACACTGTCAAAGTCGGTTGAATCGTCCTGCTTCATGGTTGGAGATTATTGCATATTGATTTGCATATGGGTGCTTTTAAGGCGCTTTTTGCCAGCCATTGACCCTGATCCCCCAGCACACTATATTGCACCTATGGCTACTCAAACACCGCAATCTATAACAGAACAGGAATTGGGCAAACTCGAAGTCAGACTGGAAGAGCTGGTCAAGACCATCGAACGCCTGAAAAATGAAAACCGCTCCCTGCGCAACCAGCAGGAATCCATGGTCGGTGAGCGCGCCGGTTTGATAGAAAAAAATGAGCTGGCGCGTAACCGTGTTGAGGCCATGATCAATCGCCTCAAGGCCATGGAACAGAGCGCGTGAGCAAGGCCGCCGCCAAGCCCTTGCGCATCCATATTCTGGATAAAGAATATCTGGTTGCCTGCCCGGAAGATGAGCGCGACGCACTGTTTGCATCTGCGGATCTGCTGACCGATAAAATGCGTGAAATTCGTGATGGCGGGAAAATCGTCGGCACCGACCGGATCGCGGTAATGGCCGCGCTCAACCTGGCCCACGAGTTGCTTGGTTTCAAAGGCAGCGGCGCCAGCCAGCAACATGTTATCGGTGACCGCATACGCGCCATGCAGGACAAGATAGACCTGGCCCTGAACGAAGGCCGGCAACTCGAACTATAAATAAATTCGATACCGGTTTGCTAAACAAACCTGTTTCCCCTGCACGCTTCGCGTTATAATACATCTGCATCCCCTGCTGTATGCGACAGCGGTCAACATCTCCTTGAGCCTAATTATTGCCTCTGGGAGTGAGGTTGCAGAACTTGTGTGCATGTCCGCTACGTGCGGAAAGCCTAATGGATCTGCACGAATTCCCACCTGAACCTTTGGTTCAAGGGCAATACTGCAACGCTAACGGCGGAGGGTGCACTTTTTAATACTCAATACGTTGATTTTCCGGCGGATCATTTACAGATGCACAGTGAATACGTACGTTGCTTATACGGCACGCTGTTTACAGACCCGCTATGCAACATCGCTGTGCGCTCAACGGCAGCATCCCTGCTGCCGATGGTCTGTAAACAGCGTGTTGTAAAGCGGCGTACTGCTTTGTATCGCTAACCATCCAACCATGTGTCCACGCACTCATCTGCGCAAACAACTTCGTGCACGGCGGCGGGCGCTCACCCGACAACAACGTATCGATGCATCAGAACGGATGGCCGATAAAGTTTCCGCCAGCCGGTTGTTTTGCAACAGTCGGCGTATCGCCGCCTACTTAGCCGTCGATGCTGAAATGGATCCGATGCCGTTAATCGAAATAGCCTGGTCGATGCGTAAGAAAATTTACTTGCCCGTGTTGTCTCCAGCCTATAGCGGTAAACTCTGGTTCGTGCGTTATCAAACACACACCCGGATGATAAAAAATAAATTCGGTATCCCCGAACCCGTTGTAAATCACCGCCAGCGTATCAGCAGCGCTGCGCTCGATCTGGTGCTGACGCCGTTGGTTGGTTTTGATAACCGGGGCAACCGGTTGGGAATGGGCGGTGGATTTTATGACCGCACTTTTGCTTTTCTGAATAACCGGGAATACTTGAAAAAACCGCATCTTTTGGGACTGGCCTATGAAAACCAGCGGGTGGAAAAACTAAAAAGTGAAGCCTGGGATGTTCAACTGGACAGCGTAGCGACAGAGATGGACTATTTCAGATTTTCAATAAAGCGCTGATTCATTCGTATATTTGTTATGGTGAACGGTATACTCTTCGCGCTCAAGAATACCCCGTTTACAGTGCGGAGAGTATACATAGACAGATTCTCGCACATCCATCAAAGATCCCTTTAATATACAGGAAATAGTATGAACTACTGGCTGATGAAATCCGAACCTGATGTGTTCGGCATCGATCATTTGAAAAAATTACCCAAAAAAACCGATCACTGGGATGGTGTCAGGAATTACCAGGCGCGCAACATGATGCGGGATGACATGAAAAAAGGTGATCTGGTTTTTTTCTACCATTCAAACTGTAAAGAACCGGGTATTGTTGGCGTCATGCAAGTGGTTAAAGAAGGCTATCCGGATTACACGGCATTCGAGCCCAAACAGAAATACTATGACCCTAAAAGTGATCCGGCGAAACCCCGCTGGTATATGGTGGATGTTAAATATAAACGCAATCTCAAACGGAATATTTCCTTAACCGAGCTTAAAACTTACCGGCAGCTTGAAGACTGTCCACTGGTACGCAAGGGTAACCGTTTGTCCATCATGCCGCTGACGGAGAAACAGTGGAAATTTATTCTGGGGCTGGAATAAAAAACCACTAAACCCGTAGGGTGAGGTACGAACCCCACCGGCCGCTGCGGTGAATGGTGGGGTTCGTACCTCACCCCACCCTACGGTTACTTTAGCTACTGCCTAGAAATAGGGCATAAACCGGATTGTCTGTTTCATCCCAGTATAGATAGCCTAATTTATCCATCGAAGCCTTAAACTTCTTACGCCCGGATTTCGGTACCTGGATACCCACAAGAATCCGGCCATACGCAGCACCGTGATTGCGGTAATGAAACAAACTAATATTCCAGTGCTTGCCTAGACTGGCCAGAAATTTCTGCAGCGCGCCGGGACGCTCGGGAAACTGGAAACGGTAGAGTAATTCGTCCTGCAACCCTGGCGCGTGTCCACCTACCATATAGCGGATATGTACCTTGGCCATTTCGTTTTCAGTCAAGTCGAGTACTTCGTATCCACTGTTTCTCAAATGACTGACAAGCTCATCCCGCTCACCGTAACCATCCGCCAGCTGAATACCGGCGAAAACCTGGGCGCTGGTCAAATCTGAATACCTATAATTAAATTCAGTAATCCCGCGCGGCCCGATGGCGCGGCAAAAACGCAGAAAACTGCCCGGCTCTTCGGCAATGGTCACCGCCAATAACGCTTCCCGCTGTTCGCCGATTTCAGCGCGTTCGGCGACATGACGCAGGCGGTCAAAATTAATATTCGCACCACTATTAATAGCGACCAGGTGCTGTCCGCTGGCACCCGTTTCAGCAATATATTTCTTGATCGCCGCCACAGCCAGGGCACCAGCCGGTTCCTGCATAGCGCGGGTGTCGTCGAAAATATCCTTGGTCGCGGCGCAAATTTCATCGATGGAAACCAACATGACACGGTCAACAAATTTACGCGCTAACTTGTAGGGCTCCTTACCTGCCTGCCGAACCGCTACACCATCGGCAAAAATACCCACTTGCTTCAAGATTACCCGTCGTTTTAAACGCAGGGCTTCGTGCATACAGGGTGCTTCATCCGGTTCCACACCAATGATCTGAATGTCCGGGCGCAGGGCTTTGACATAAGCCGCAATGCCGGCAATCAAGCCGCCGCCACCCACGGGTACAAAAATCGCGTCAATCGGCTCACGGCGCTGGTGGAGGATTTCCATACCCACCGTGCCCTGCCCGGCGATAACGTCCGGGTCATCATAGGGATGAATAAACGTCATGCCTTTTTCGTCAGCCAGCTCATGGGCATGGGCACAGGCTTCATCGTAGGTATCGCCAAACAAGCGCGTTTTACCGCCCAGCGCCTGTACCGCCTTGACCTTGATTTGCGGTGTGGTGCGAGGCATGACAATCAGCGCCTTGATCTTCCGGTGACGCGCCGCGAGCGCGACCCCCTGGGCATGATTTCCAGCAGAAGCGGCAATGATTCCGTTCTTTAGCTGGTCTTCCGACAAGCCGGCAATCTTGTTATAGGCGCCACGCAGCTTGAAGGAAAACACCGGTTGCAAGTCCTCGCGCTTGAGCCAGATAGTGTTATCCAGACGTTGCGACAGGCCTGCTGCCACCTCCAACGGCGTTTCGCGGGCGACATCATAGACACGGCTATTGAGAATTCGTTTTAAATAGGTGTCACTCATAGACGGGCATTACAGAGTGAAAACTGCACAGAGTCAACCATCGTCTGAAATATTTGACTGGCATCGCAGATATCCCTACGGTATAAGCTGAGGAACCTGTGATGTGTCATGTGAACCCAGACCAATAAGTCACCGTGAATACATCCCTGTAGGCTTGGCGCCGCATCCCTGCAGCCGACACCCATTGGTCTGGGTTCACATGACACATCAGAGGTTCCCTACGCATTTTTTTATAATGAGGCCGGAGTTAACCATGAACCAGGATGAACTAAAAAAACAGGTCGCTGAAGCGGCGATTGAATATGTCGAAATGGGCTCGATTATCGGCGTCGGTACCGGCTCGACGGCCAATCACTTTATTGATGCGCTGGCAAAGATCAAGGGTAAAATTGACGGCACGGTGGCCAGTTCTGTCGCCAGTGCCGAGCGGCTGAAAGGGCATGGCATCCCGGTGATGGATCTGAATCAGGCCGGAGAATTATCAGTTTATGTGGATGGCGCGGATGAGACGAATGACTATCTGCACCTGATTAAAGGCGGTGGCGGCGCCTTGACCCGTGAAAAAATCGTCGCGGGTGCGAGCAAGAAATTTATCTGTATATGCGATGAAAGCAAGCTCGTCAAAGTACTGGGGGACTTCCCGTTACCGGTCGAAGTGATACCGATGGCGCAAAGTTTTGTCGCGCGTGAATTGGTCAAGCTGGGTGGGCGGCCGGAATTGCGCCAGGGGTTTACCACGGATAATGGGAATATTATTCTGGATATTAAGGGGTTGGAAATTATGCAGCCACTCAGCCTGGAAAAAACGATTAATAATATTCCAGGTGTGGTTACCGTAGGAATTTTTGCTGTCCGGCCGGCGGATGTTCTGTTATTGGGGACTAAGGATGGCGTTAAGACGATGACTTCGAAGTAGGAGTGGTTTTAACCGCGATAGTTCTACCACCCATCGCGGTTAAAACTGCTCCTACAGTAAATGCCGTTCGCACTAACAAACTGCGATACGCTCGAATCATCACAACAATACGCGCTCGATACCGCCTGATTTTGCCTGTTTTATAAACCGCTGCTGCCAACCTTCACCAAGCTTCCTATTAGCAAGCTCAACGACAATATAATCCGTTTCCAGCCCCGTATCTTCACGATAACGTTCAAGCCCTTGCTGGCAAGCCGGGCATGAGGTCAACAGTTTGACATTCCCACCCAGCGCTTTGTCAGCACCGGTCAACGCCTTGATGTCTGACTTGAGTTCTTGTTCTTTACGAAAACGTAATTGTGTCGAAATATCCGGCCGCGCAACAGCCAATGTACCCGCCTCACCGCAACAACGATCCGACAAAGTAACCGATTGACCCAGGAGACTCCCGGTAACTTCCAGCGAGGAATATGTTTTCATCGGTGTGTGACAGGGCTCATGATACAAATACTGCACGCCCTCCACACCCTCGGTACGCACGCCTTTTTCCATCAGGTATTCGTGTATGTCCAGCAACCTGCAATCCGGAAAGATCTTTTCAAATTCGTATTGCTGCAACTGATCCATACAGGTGCCGCAGGATACAATGACGGTACGGATATCCATGTAGTTAAGCGTATTGGCGAGGCGGTGAAACAACACCCGGTTTTCGGTGCTGATGGCTTTGCCCTTAGCGGTTTCACCGGACGAGGTTTGCGGATAGCCACAACATAAATAACCTGGCGGTAGCACAGTCTGTGCACCAATCTCATACAACATAGCCAGCGTTGCCAGCCCCACCTGGCTGAACAGGCGCTCCGAACCGCAGCCAGGAAAATAAAACACCGCGTCCGACTCATCATTAATCTTGCCAGCATCGCGCAGCACCGGCACGTATTTACTATCTTCTGCACCCAGCATGGCACGCATGGTTTGTGAGGGTAAATTTGCCGGCATCGGCTTGCGGATAAAATGTACAACTTGTTCTGTGATACGCGTCTTGCCAACTGTCGCCGCTGGCAACGTATTATTTTTGGTTAATTTTTTAGCCGTAAAACGATGCAGTAGACGCTGACCCTTGTAACCCCACTCGATCATGAGCTTGCGCATCAGCTTGATGGTTGCCGGGTCTTTAACATTCAGGAACAGCATGGATAACCAGCTGCCGGGATTAAAATGCTTCTTCCCCTGTGCGCGCAAAATACTGCGCATACGCACCGACACATCGCCAAAATCAATATCCACCGGACAGGGATTCAAACATTTATGACAAACCGTACAATGGTCAGCCACGTCATTCATCTCATCGAAATGCCGCACTGAAATGCCCCGCCGGGTTTGCTCTTCGTATAAAAAGGCTTCCAGTATCAGGCCCGTGGCGAGGATTTTATTGCGCGGTGAATACAACAAATTGGCGCGCGGGATATGCGTTGTACAAACCGGCTTGCACTTACCACAACGCAGACAATTGCGAATATCATCATTCAGCGCATCCAACTCACTCGCCTCAAGCAGAATCGCTTCCTGGTGTAATAGCCTAAGCGAAGGCGTGTAAGCGTTCTCAAGACCGGCACCCGATAATAGTTTGCCGCGATTGAACACGCCGTGCGGATCGACACGCGATTTATACGCCGCAAATGCTTTGATGGTGTCAGGCTCCAGGTACTGCAACTTGGTGATACCGATGCCATGCTCACCCGAAATCACACCGCCTAATGAAATTGCCAGCGCCATTACGCGATCCACAATCTGCCCGGCTGCATGCAGCATGGCGTAGTCGTTCGAATTGACGGGGATATTCGTGTGCACATTGCCATCACCGGCGTGCATGTGGGTGGCAACAAATAACCTGCCCGATCTGATTTCCCGGTGAATACTGTCCAGCCGGTCACACACCGGCGCAAGTTCGCGGCCGGAGAAAAAGGTCTTAAGCGGTGTTTCAATTTCCTTACGGTACGAAATGATCAGATCCCGCCGCAGCAGTAACCGCAGCAAGCTGTCACCTTCTAAAATACAGTCCTGTTCCTGCTCAGTTAATAAACCGGCATGATCTGCGGCTGGCGCATCAAAATGGTCGAGCATAGATTGCCAGCGCTGATTGACTTTGTTCAGATGCTCTCTAGCGGCGTCTTGTTTCGCTGCCATGATCTGACGCTTTTCAGCACTGTCTTCGAAATCTTCGGATTGGCGTAATTCAGCTAAATCTCCAGCCAGATAAGCTTTAACCGCGGCCACCATCGCCAGTTTGTTGCGCAAAGAATACTCTATATTGATACGCTCAATACCGGTGTTGTACTCCGCCAGCCTGTGCAGAGGAATCACCACGTCTTCATTAATTTTGAACGCATTGGTATGCGCGGCTATCGCTGCGGTACGCGAGCGGTCCTGCCAAAACTGATGGCGCGCTTCGGGACTCACGGCAATAAACCCTTCAGCATCCCGCTGATTCGCCAGGCGCACGACTGCTGACACCGCGGCTGCAACCGATGCTTCATCATCGCCGGCCACATCGAGCAGCAAGACCATTTTGGGTAAATCACGGCGTGGTGCTTTGGTACTGTATTTCACGGCACGGACATAGCGTTCATCGAGGTGTTCCAGGCCGGATAACACAACTGACTCACGGGCATCAATATAATTTTTAATGTCAACTATTGCCGGCACGGCTTTACCGGTATCCGGCCCAAAAAACTCCAGGCAGACCGTGCGTATAAATTTTGGCATGCGGTGTAATATGAAACTAGATGACGTTATCAGACCATCGCAGCCTTCTTTCTGTATCCCCGGCAAGCCACCCAGAAATTTATCGGTTACATCCTTTCCCAGCCCCGTCTTTC
>CAYPEL010000055.1:0-15396 GCA_964409635.1 uncultured Gammaproteobacteria bacterium
AGGCCCTGCGCTGACGGGAAAAAAAGTTGCCATTATTGGTGGCGGCCCTGCTGGCCTGGCGGCCGCTTATCAGTTGCGGCGCCGTGGTATTGCATCAACTGTGTTTGATGATCACGAAGAACTGGGCGGCATGTTTCGCTACGGCATCCCGGGTTATCGTACCCCGCGCCAAGTACTGGATCATGAAATCCAGCGCATCGTTGACATGGGTGATGTCGAAATCAAACTCAACACCCGCATTGGCACGGACATCAGTGTAGAGCAGTTGGAAAAAGACTACGACGCCGTGCTCTGGGCCATTGGCTGTAAAGCCGGCCGCAACCTGCCGGTGCCCGGTGCCGATGCGCCCAACTGTGTATCCGGCGTCCAGTTCCTCGAAGCCTTTAACAAGGGCACCATGAAAGTGACCGCTTCCAAGGTGGTTTGTGTGGGTGGTGGTGATACCTCTATCGACGTGGTTTCTGTTGCCCGCCGCCTCGGTAAGATCAAGGCCACGCATCCTAAAGATAATCAGGATCAGGCTGAGGCCGTGGTGCTGGGTTATGTAACACACGATACTATTGATATTGCCCAGCGGGAAGGCGCAGAAGTCACCCTGACTTCACTGTTTACAAAAGACAACATGACTGCCGCAGAACACGAAGTTATGGATGCCTTGCAGGAAGGTGTCACCATTCTTGACGGTGTCTTGCCTATAGAAGTGATCGTTGGCGATGATGGCCGTGCAACCGGCCTAAAGATTGCTAAATGCGAATTTGATGGCAATACACCAAAACCTATTGAAGGCACCGAGCAAATTATTGAAGCGGATCTGATTGTGTCTGCTATCGGTCAGGGCGGCGACATGCAAGGTGTTGAAGCATTTGATAATGGCCGCGGGCTGATTGATGCCGACAAGTACTATCAGGTTCCCAATAAACCCGGTCATTTTGTAGCAGGCGATATCGTTCGGCCTCATCTTCTGACCACCGCTATCGGTCAGGCATCAATAGCGGCTGAATCAATCGAACACTACCTGAATCAGGAAGACCAGAAGAAACGTCCAAAAGTTGATAAGCATCACTTCTCGCTAATCGACAAACTGCACGAAGCAGGTCTGGATCCTGCGGATTATACCCAGGGCGAAACCCGTGGCAGCGATTCCGGAAAGTTTGCTATCCACAATTACGAAGACCGATCAAAACACGAAGTCATTTCTGCCGACGAACTCTTTCTCGGTCACTTCCAGTTCACACCGCGAATTAAACGCAAGGAAGTGGTACCCACGGCTGACGAAGTGCTGGATCATTTCGAAGAACGCGTTATCGGTTTAAATGACGATGAAGCGGTTTCAGAAGCGGAACGCTGCATGAGTTGCGGCATGTGTTTTGAGTGTGACAACTGCGTGATTTACTGCCCTCAGGATGCCGTATTCCGTGTCAATAAAGACGAGCACACCACGGGCCGTTATGTCGACACTGACTATACCAAATGTATCGGTTGCCATATTTGTGCAGATGTTTGTCCTACTGGCTATATTGATATGGCGCTTGGCGAATAGCCGGAATTATTCTAAAAAATGAATTTGGAAACGCTATTCAGCCGCATCAGTGGCGTACTGCTCATTGCCTTCCTGGCTTACCCCCTGACAGTATTGGCTGGGGGTGCACTGCCCTTCTCAGACCTGGAGCTTCCGGAATCCAGCGCGCAGTTCAGTGCTACCCAGCAATGCGTCGAGCCGGAAGATGAAATGAAAGTCAATCACATGAACTATATTCTTCATCAACGCGACGCAACAGTCTACGAAGGTATCCGTACCCGGCAGTACGCACTGGAAGAATGTATCAACTGCCATGCATCTAAAGATGCAAATGGTGAGTACATACGGGTCGAGGATTCGCGCCATTTCTGCGCCGCTTGTCATATCTATACGGCCACTAATATTGACTGTTTCCAATGCCACGCCGATGTGCCGGTTCGAGCATCAAGCATGCCAAATTTACAATCGAGCAATGCACCACATCACAAACAGGCGGTGCAAAAGTCCCCGCTTTCCTCTAAAACGCTTCAGCTACTTGCCGCGGAGGTAAAGCCGCAATGAGCGAAAAACCTAACGAAATCGATCAATACCGGCGCCGTTTTCTGACCCAGGCCAGCGCAGCTGCTGCAGCGGCCAGTATTGCACCCGGTGTTTTCCTGACAACGCCTGCGGCAGCTAAATCAGCTGACCAAAGCGTTACCGGCGATAAACGCTGGGGCATACTCATCGACACGCACAAATGTGCCAATGGTTGCAATGCCTGCGTATCAGCCTGCGAAGAAGAAAATGGCTGGGGTAGCGCCAATTTATCCGAAAGCCAATCGGATGAAACCCAAAAAGCCCAATGGATTCGCAAAGTCAGCCTGAAAGAAAAAGCCACCGGTCATGTCGTTAGTCTGCCTTTGATGTGTCTGCACTGCGAAACAGCCCCCTGTGTCGATGTCTGCCCAACCGGTGCTTCGTTCAAACGCGTAGACGGCATCGTGCTGGTCGACAAGCACATCTGTATCGGCTGCCGTTACTGCATGATGGCCTGCCCGTATAAAGCGCGCAGCTTCATCCACGAAGACCTTAAAGATCAGAAGCCCTGGGCGCCGCGCGGCAAAGGCACCGTTGAAAGCTGTACGATGTGTGTTCACCGGGTTGATAAAGGCGGTACTCCCGCCTGTGTAGAAGCCTGTAACGCAGAAAACCACCAAGCCATGTTCTTCGGCGACCTGTACGACGAGAACAGCGAAATTTCCCAACAATTGCGCGAGCATGGCGGCCAGCAGATTCGCGCCGACCTGGGGCTGAATACCGGCGTCCGCTACCGCGGCCTCTAATTAACTAACAAGTCTTACAATCGATCATGAAACTAGAACTGACTTATCGGGAAACCGAAGGTAAAAGCGCTGGATTCTGGGTTCTGCTGGGCGGGCTTGGACTGCTGCTGGCACTGGCACTGGGTGCAACGCTGCACATGGAGCATGAGGGCCACCATGTCACCGGCATGTCCAACCAGATTATCTGGGGTATGCCACACGTGTTTGCTATTTTCCTGATTGTCGCCGCTTCCGGCGCTTTAAATGTAGCCTCCATCGGTACGGTTTTTGGCAAGACACTTTACAAACCACTAGGCCGCTTATCGGCTTTGCTCGCAATGGCCTTACTGATGGGCGGTCTTGCCGTATTGGTGCTCGACCTCGGCCGCCCTGACCGGCTAATCGTGGCGATGACCTACTACAATTTCAAATCCATCTTCGCCTGGAACATCATCCTCTATACAGGGTTCCTGGTCGTCACCGGTATCTACCTGTGGATGATGATGGAAAGGAAGATGAACAAGTACTACAAGCCTGCCGGTTATGTAGCCTTTGTTTGGCGCCTGATCCTGACCACCGGTACCGGCTCCATTTTCGGCTTTCTGGTTGCGAGACAGGCCTATGACGCCGCCCTGCTGGCGCCGATGTTTGTCATTATGTCCTTTGCTTACGGTCTTGCCGTCTTTATCCTGGTACTGATGGCAACTTATAAATGGACCGAACGCCCACTAGGTGATGTCATTCTCTATCGTCTGAAAAATCTGCTCGGCGTCTTTATCGCCGCCGTACTCTACTTTGTATTGGTTTACCATCTCGCCGGCCTATACGCGACTGAACACCATGGGGTTCAAGCCTTCTTACTCATGGATGGTGGTATCTACACCAAGTTATTCTGGATCGTACAAATCGGACTTGGCAGTCTGCTGCCGATGGCAATGATTTATCACCCAACAATTGGCAAATCACGCCCGGCAATTATTGCCGCCTGTGTGCTGGTGATCATCGGCGCCTTTGCTCAACTCTATATTATCTTGATTGGCGGTCAAGCCTACCCATTGCTGATGTTTCCTGGTTATGAAGTCATCGAAAGTTCGTTCTTCGATGCTGGCGTTAGCACTTACTCACCCAGCATCTGGGAAATCATGTTGGGTATAGGTGGTGTCGCGCTTGCCATGTTGATCGTTACCATAGCCGTACGTGTGTTACGTTTTCTGCCTGAATCATTAGATGATACAACTATCGATCCACACGCTTCTAAGTAGGTTGGGCTGAGGCACGAAGCCCAACCTGCGACCAATCTCAGCATCTTCCTGGCGTGAACATTTAACATGTCCCGGATCTACATTTCCGCCGCGCATAAATCTTCTGGCAAGACCATGGTTGCACTCGGCCTGTGTGCCGCGTACCAACAGCAAGGCCTCATAGTACAACCCTTCAAGAAAGGCCCCGATTATATTGACCCCATGTGGCTCGGGCGTGCCGCCGGTCGAAGTTGTTATAATCTGGACTTCTACACCATGGCAGAAGATGAAATCACCGCTACCGTAAGCCGTAATACACAGGACACTGATATAACCCTTATCGAAGGCAACAAAGGTCTGTATGACGGCCTGGATCTGGACGGCAGCAACAGTAATGCCGCACTGGCAAAACTAATTGATACACCGGTTGTGCTGGTTCTGGACGCACGCGGCATGACCCGGGGTATTGCCCCATTGATACTGGGCTACCAGGCATTCGATGACAATATAAAAATCGCAGGCATCATTCTCAATCAACTGGGTGGCAGCCGGCACGAAGCAAAATTGCGTGCTGTGATTGAACACTATACCGATGCCGTGGTGGTAGGCGCCGTATCACGCAACCCGGATCTGGAAATCACCGAACGTCATTTGGGCCTTATCCCAAGCAATGAGAACCAACATGCAGATGCCTATATCAAGGCTATCAGCCAACAGATCAAAGACCAGGTAGACCTGGACGCTTTGCGAAAAATTGCCAGCAATACTAAACCACTGAAATTTTCTGCAACTGCGATTAATCATCAAGCTACGTCCTTGCCACCCCTGAATATTGGCATAGCACAAGATTCCGCATTCGGTTTTTACTATGCAGATGACCTCGATACATTTGAACAACACAACGCCAAACTGATCCCCGTGGATATGACCAGGGATACCTGCTTACCCAAAATAGACGGATTATTTATCGGCGGTGGTTTTCCGGAATCCTGGCTGCGAGAACTGGAAGCCAATAGCACCATGCGCCAATCAGTTGCTGAAGCGATAGCATGTGGTTTACCGGTCTATGCAGAATGTGGTGGCCTGATGTATCTATGCCGTAGCCTTAACTGGAATGACCAAGCTGGCAAGATGGCGGGGGTAATTCCAGCTGACTGCATGATGAATAAGCGTCCTCAGGGCCGGGGTTATGTCCGCATGCAGCAAACAGAAGCCTTTCCCTGGTCTATCCCGGAAAGCGGGCATGACATCGCTGCGCACGAATTTCATTATTCATCGCTGCAGAACCTCGAGTCACAATACCCGTTCGCTTACACAATGCTCCGGGGTACGGGAATCGATGGACAAAATGACGGGATCATCTACAAGAACCTGTTAGCTAGCTATTGCCACCAACGGCATTCGCGGCAAAACCCATGGATCACACAATTTCTTAAATTTGTTCAGGATTGCAAAAATAAAATAAGCAACACATAAATTATGGAATAACCCAAAACATAGATATTGAAATAGATACAAGGTGGCCTACCTCCTCACGGAGTGAAAGCTTATTAATAAACAAGAGACTTGACACTATGATCACAGTAACGCCAGAAGCCGCAAAACACATAAATCACTCTGCCAATCAGGGCGATACACCGGGCATGAAATTACGCATTGCCGCCAGCCGTAACGAGGACGGCAGCCTGCATTATGGGCTGGGTTTTGATGATTCAACCCTTGAAGGAGATCAAATATTTACCTCGGAAGGTATCGATATTATCGTTGCCTCTTCCAGCCTGGGTCTCCTCACGGGCACAGTGATCGATTATGTCGAGTTGGAACCCGGCAAACATGAGGTTATCTTCATCAACCCAAATGATCCTTCACAGCAGAAAAAACCGGGCTGATTTATATAGTAATAACTCAAATTTCGGAGTTCAGGTGATAGCAGTCAGTTTCAGAGCCAGGCGGTGTGGCGGACGCCACTGAACTCCGAAATTTGAGGAATAACAATTCAGGCCTATTGGTTATTCCGGCTGCGGCCTGGCCCTCTTCAGTGGTATATTGGCACCAGACGCCCAAATAATATATCCAGTATGAATCCGGAAATTGTTACTTCACAGCAAAGCAAAACCAGCCAGGCTGAACCGCAGCCACGCTGGCGCTTGTTTCTGAGTTGGCCAAACTCTCGGCAATTTGCCGGTCTGCTCACACTGCTGGGCGGGATCCTGGTATTAACCGGCGCCATCAATCTTTGGTTTTTAATGACCAGTGATGAAGGCCACTGGCTTTACCTAACCAACAGCATCCTGCTTATTATAGGCATCCTGATTTTGAGTTATGCGGTGCATAGTGCACGCCGTGACCTGCTAAGCCCGTTGGCTGAACTAAGCAATTGGGCCGCGCGAATCCGTCAGGGAGATTTCCAAGCCCGGCTACCAGAAGCCAGTCAACCTGAATTTCACAAACTCTACCGTGATATCAATACGCTCGGCGACCGCTTTGCAGAACTTTCACTGGATATGCAGTCGCAAGTTGAAAAACAAACCGACCGCATAAAACAGAAAACCAACTCCCTGGAAATACTTTACGATGTTGCCGCCAGCATAAATGCTGCCAGTGACCTCGATGACTTATTAACACGTTTTTTGCATACCCTCAAAGAAGTCGTCAATGCCCGGGCTGGCTCAGTCAGAATGCTTACCCACGATAACCACATGCGCTTAGTTGCGAGCACCGGGCTTGACTCGCATATAGTTGAACAAGAAACACTGGTTGATATTGAGCGCTGCCTCTGCGGTAAAGCAGCCCGCGAAGGTGCCGTCCATACACTCAGCGATCTGAGCAGTTGTGGTGAATTTGCCGGGCGCTCGTTTTTTGGTGATGAAAAAATTGAAATGATTGCGGTACCCCTGCTCTACCGCGGTAAAACACTTGGCGTCTATAATTTGTTTACCGAACAAACCGGCCTGGTGGAACGGGAGGATATGAAATCCCTGCTCACTAGTATCAGTCACCACCTGGGCATGGCCATCGAAAAATCCCGTCTCGACGAAGAGACAAACCTGTTATCCATTATGGAAGAACGCACCCGTATGGCGAATGAGTTGCACGATTCATTGGCTCAAAGTCTCGCCAGCTTGCGCTTCCAGGTGCGGGTACTCGATGAAACCCTGCATAGCGGCGATGAGTCCGAACTTTGGCATGTGTTGGAACGCATTGAAAACAGCCTGGATGAGGCCTATACGGAATTACGGGAATTAATCGCGCACTTCCGCGCCCCGATCGACAAGCGCGGCCTCATTCCAGCAGTACAACAAGCTGTCGAACGATTCCGCCGTGATTCACAAATCAGTGCTTATTTGCAGCTGGAATGGGATAATAAACCGCTGCCTGCCGAAATTGAAATTCAGGTCCTGCGTATAATCCAGGAGGCGCTGGCTAATATACGCAAGCACAGCCAGGCCAACGCGGTGCGTGTAATCATGCGCTCTTTACCTGGCGGTGAATTCCTGGTGCTGGCGGAAGATGATGGTATCGGCATACAGGAAATTGACAGCGGCGGGCCGGGTGAGCATCTGGGTCTGAAAATTCTCAAAGAGCGTGCAGCGCGTATTGGTGGCACACTGCGCATCGAAAGTGAACCGGGGGAAGGTACTCGTGTTATTCTAAAATTCCACCGTCCAGACGAGCCTGTGGAGACATTACCGCGCTCAGTCGACGTAAGTATCCCACCAACAGTATGACTAAATGATGAGCTTGCGTATCCTATTAATTGATGATCACACTTTGTTCCGGGTCGGGCTCGAAGGCTTACTCGCACATCGTGGTATCGAAATTGTTGCCTCAGTCAGTGATGGCCGGGAAGGCCTTGAACAAGCCCAAAACCTCAAACCGGATATTATTCTGCTGGATATGCGTATGCCGGACATAAATGGTATTGGTGTGCTAAAACGCTTGCGTGAAAGCGATTTCCGTAAACCCATTGTCATGTTAACCACCAGCAGTGAAGAACGCGACCTGGTCGAAGCGCTACGTAATGGTGCGCAAGGTTATTTGCTCAAAGATATGGAACCTGATGAACTGGTTCTGGCGCTACGCGATATCGTCAAAGGAAAAACCGTGGTTGCCCCCGACCTGGCGCCTATTCTTGCTAAGGTTGTGCAGGGCGATGGCAGCCTGGCAGAAGAGGCAAAACCGTTCGACAATCTAACGCCGCGTGAAGGCGAAATCCTTGGCCTGCTGGCTGAAGGACAAAGCAACAAGGTTATTGCCCGCAACCTGGGTATTTCTGACGGCACCGTCAAATTACACGTAAAAGCCATTCTCAGAAAACTGGGTGTGCATTCGCGCGTCGAGGCGGCTGTCATAGCGGTCGAACAAGGTATGCGCGCCAACCGCGAAATGGATAGCCGTAATGGGTAATAGGTTCATTGGCGTATGAAGCTAGACGATCTTGTCGCCAAAGCACTCGAAAATATTGAAGAACTATTCCCCTGGGATCTCGAAGAAGCTTTACGCAGCAACCCTGACACCCTGCTACTCGATGTAAGGGAAGCTGAAGAATACCAGGCCATGCACATCCGTCATTCAATCAATGTGCCACGCGGAATACTCGAATCTGCCTGTGAATACGACTATGAGGACACCGTCCCTGGTCTTGTTGAAGCACGTGACAATGAAATAGTAGTTATATGCCGCTCCGGCAAACGCAGTGCGCTGGCCGCCGAAACCATGCAGTTACTCGGATATAGCCATGCCAAATCGCTTAAAACGGGGTTACGCGGATGGAGTGATTACGAACTTGAACTAATAAACAATGATGGAAATTTAGTCAGTGAAGATGAAGCTGACGGCTATTTCACTCTGCGCTTACGCCCGGATCAACTCAGTAAAAAATAAATAATAAACTGCACCATAATTTATTATCTGTCAACGCTAAGGCGGGTTATCTCCGGACTCAGGATGAATACAAAACAGCCTTGACTCCAACCCCAGATCCCCTAATATGGGCGCTATCTATCTAACGGATCAGGGTCACCTGCAACAACCCGTATGGTTTCTTCTGCTACTAAATATAAAGAACCCTTACCTGCCGGGAAAGCATTTCACCCTGCTCCTGAAATTGACCCTGCAATTTCACCTTTGACATGAGCCTGACCGCGAAGCGCCCTCGCTTTCTCGACTTGCGTAAAATCAAACTGCCTTTACCAGGCATAGTTTCCATTTTGCATCGCATATCAGGTATCAACATGGTCATAGCGATTCCATTTGGCCTTTACCTGTTTGATTTATCCTTGCACAGTGAGGCGGGTTATCACAAGGCGCTGGATTACTCAGACTCTTTGGTCTTCAAACTAGCGGCAAGTCTGATTCTCTGGTCACTCTGCCATCATTTGTTTGCCGGCATTCGTTTCCTGTTGCTGGATTTGGATATCGGCGTTGAACGCAGCCAGGCCCGCTTATCCAGTATTCTGGTATTTGTAGTATCCATCGTCATTGCGCTGCCCTTTCTAGGCGTTATCTGGTGAGCAGGCAATTAAGCGGATTATATGCCTGGGCCGTACAAAGACTGACTGCTCTGTACATTGGATTATTCCTGATTTCGGCTGGTATCACATTACTGATTAAAGGCGCACCCGCTTCCTATTCAGGCTGGCATGGACTCTGGTCTTCGCCGCTTCTCAATCTGGCTATGCTGGTCTTCGTGCTTGCCCTGCTATTACACGCCTGGGTCGGTATACGTGATGTCATCCTGGACTATGTTCACTTTGTGGCATTGCGCTTCACCTTGTTGAGCCTGTTTGCTTTAGGCCTGTTGGCAAGTGGTCTTTGGGCTGCGCGCATCTTATTTAATCTTATGGAGTAACAGCGAGTGAGTTCTATGCAGGTCAGCCAATTTGATGCCCTGGTAATCGGCGCCGGTGGTGGCGGCATGCGTGCGGCACTGCAACTCGCGCATGCGGATGCAAAAGTAGCAGTGGTCTCGAAAGTCTTTCCGACCCGCTCGCACACTGTCGCCGCTCAAGGCGGCATTAATGCCGCACTGGCCAATGTATTACCCGACGATTGGCACTGGCACATGTTCGACACTGTCAAGGGTAGCGATTACCTGGGCGACCAAGATGCCATCGAGCACATGTGTAGGCTCGCACCGCAGGTGGTTTATGAGCTTGAGCACACGGGCGTCCCCTTCTCCCGTCTCGACAACGGACGGATATACCAACGCCGCTTCGGCGGCCAAAGTCAGAATTTTGGAGGCGAACAGGCGGCTCGTACCTGTGCAGCAGCTGACCGCACCGGCCATGCCATAGTGCATACGCTGTACCAGCAAAACCTGCAAGCAAAAACACACTTCTTTGATGAATTCTTTGCCGTCGATCTGATCAAGGACGATGATGGCCATATACTCGGCGCCTTGATCCTGTGTATTGAAACAGGTGAAACACAAATAATCCATGCCACAACCACCCTCCTAGCAACTGGCGGTGGCGGACAGTTGTTCCGCACCAATACCAATGCCCTGATCAATACCGGTGATGGCGTTGCCATGGCCATGCGGGCCGGTGTGCCCGCTCAGGACATGGAATTTTTTCAGTTCCACCCAACCGGCATCGCCGGTAAAGGTATGCTGATCACAGAAGGTGCACGCGGCGAAGGCGGTTATCTGCTCAACGCCGATGGTGAACGGTTTATGGAACGCTATGCACCAAATGCCAAGGATCTAGCCAGCCGTGATGTGGTGAGCCGCGCCATTTTCACTGAAATAAAAGAAGGCCGTGGCTGTGGTACCAACCAGGATCACGTCTACCTGAAACTGGATCACATTGGTGATATCGTAAAAAAACGCCTGCCCGCAATTCGCAGCAGCTGCATTTCTTTTACCGGAATCGACCCGGTCGATGCGCCCATCCCAGTCTACCCAACGGCACATTATATGATGGGCGGCATACCCACCGACCGCTTTGGCCAGGTTGTCAGCCCCTACGGCCAGGGGCCGGAAGTTCCAGTGCCAGGCCTGTACGCCGCAGGAGAATGTGCCTGCGTATCGATCCACGGCGCCAACCGGCTAGGCGGTAACTCCTTACTCGATATTCTGGTTTTTGGCCGTGAAGCCGCTAACAATATGCTTGCGGCCATCCAGGAATCCACCGCTCACAGGCCGTTAAACCAACCCAGCATTGATCGCGCCCTTGCCCGGCTCGACCGCTGGGAGAACAAAGGTAAAGGTGAATCCATTGACCAGCTCAAAGCGGAACTGCAAAAGACAATGGAAGAATATTGTGGTGTATACAGAGATAACGCCACCCTGACAACAGGTGTGGAAAAAGTAACCGCACTCGCGGCACGGCTATCCGATGCTAGACTGACAGACCATAGCAAAATATTTAATACCGCCCGTATAGAAGCGCTGGAGTTAGAAAATCTGATGGAGATTGCACTGGCAACTATTATTTCTGCCCAAGCCAGAAAGGAAAGCCGCGGCGCACATTCTCACGTTGAACACACTGAACGCGATGATAAGGCCTGGCTCAAACATAGTTTGTATTTCAGCGAAGACAGGCGCCTGGATTACAAACCAGTCCGTACCAAGCCGTTGACGGTTGATTCCTTTCCGCCTAAACCTAGAGTCTACTGATTAAGGATCCCGTCATGAAATTTATGATCCAACGCTTTAACCCCGAGCAAGACACCAAACCCTACATGCAAGCATATCAACTGGATAGTGTGGAACCAGGTGCCATGCTGCTCGATGCCTTACTGGCAATCAAAGTGCAGGATTCGACGCTAAGCTTTCGGCGTTCCTGCGGTGAAGGCGTTTGCGGGTCAGACAGTATGAACATCAATGGCCGAAATGGACTAGCCTGCCTGACGCCGGTTAACGAATTAAAACAACCGATTGAAATACGGCCTTTACCGGGCCAGCCTATCATCCGCGATCTGGTTATTGACCAGGAACCCTTTTTCAAACAGTACAAAGCGGCAAAGCCTTGGCTGAAAACCTTCGACAATGATCCAGAAAAAGAACGCCTGCAAAGTCCAGCAGACCGTGACAAGCTCGATGGCCTTTACGAATGCATCCTTTGTGCCTGCTGTTCCGCCGCCTGCCCTTCGTTCTGGTGGAACCCGGACAAGTTCCTCGGCCCTGCCGCCCTGTTACAGGCCTGCCGGTTTATCGAGGACAGCCGTGATCAGGCCACGGAACAACGCCTGGATGAGCTAGAAGGCGCCTATAAACTCTATCGCTGTCACAGCATTATGAACTGTGTTGACGTGTGCCCTAAACAGCTCAGCCCCACCAAAGCCATTGGTACAATCCGGAAACGCATGCTGCAAAATGGTATATAGATGGACGAACGTACGGTAGCCAGACTCCGTTGGGCTTGCCGGCGCGGTATGCTGGAACTGGATGTTTGGCTGCTGTCTTATCTGGACAATAGCTACCCTCAGGCAACACACAAAGAAAAACAAGATTTTGAACAACTACTAGACTTTCATGACCAGGATCTGTTTGACTGGCTGATGGGCAACACGCAGCCAACTGATAAGAATCTGCTGTATATAATAGACTGCATCCGTTCTTCAACTCGGATTTAGTCGCCCTTGTCGTGTTAAATGAAAGTAATAACGCCTAATCGGTTTTGTGTGGGGTAGGTGAAACCCATCATTCTCAGCGGCATTTGGTAGATTTCATCCACCCTTGTACAACCTTCTGTTTATGGGACAGCTGTCACTATGACTGACTACATCAAAATCGCAAACCTGCAAATAGCCAAACCACTCTACGATTTCATGGCACAGGAAGCCCTGCCCGGCAGCGGTCTGGATACGGAATCATTCTGGCAGGCAATGAGCGGTGTGCTCAACGACTTCGGCCCCAGCAACGCCAAATTACTGCAAACGCGCGATGCGCTACAGAACAAGATTGATAGTTGGCACCTGCAACATAAAGCACAACCACATGACGCGAAAGCCTATAAGCAATACCTGATTGAAATTGGTTATTTATTACCTGAAGGTAATGACTTTCAGATCACCACAGAAAACACCGATCGAGAAATAAGCACCATTGCCGGACCCCAACTTGTAGTCCCCGTCAACAATGCCCGTTACGCACTGAACGCAGCCAATGCCCGTTGGGGCAGCCTGTATGATGCCTTCTACGGTACCGATGTTATTGCAGAAAAACCGGGGTTAGAAAAAGGCACTGCCTACAACCCAAAGCGCGGTGAAGAAGTTGTGCTGCTGGCAGCCGAGTTTCTCGATGCAGCAGTACCACTACAACAGGGTAGCCATAAAGATGCTGTAAGTTACGAGCTTGATAGGTCAGGCAATAAAATACATGCCCTAGTTAGGCTTAAATATGGCGAGACAATAACACTGAAAAACACGGCACAATTTGTAGGCTACACTGAAAAAGAAAATATAACATCACTCCTGTTCAAAAATAACAACCTGCATATCGATATACAGTTTGACTCGGAACATACAGTGGGTAAAGCCCACCCCGCAGGTATACGGGATGTCATCCTCGAATCTGCCATAACCACTATTCAGGATTGTGAAGACTCCGTGGCCGCAGTCGACGCTGTAGACAAGGTACAAGTATACCGCAACTGGTTGGGTTTAATGCAGGGCGATCTGACCATCAGTTTCAAGAAAAATGGGCGCAAACAGACCCGGGCACTCAACCAAGACCGCGTCTATAGAACGCCCGATGGCAAAGAAATTAAACTATCTGGACGCAGCCTGATGCTGATAAGAAATGTCGGCTTGCACATGATGACTGATGCCGTATTAATGCAAGATGGCAAACCGGTTCCTGAAGGAATCCTGGATGCGCTAATAACCTGCCTGATAGCTAAGCGCGATATAGACGGGCTAGGTCATTACCAAAACAGTAAGTCTGGAAGTATCTATATCGTCAAACCTAAACTACACGGCCCCGATGAAGTCAGCTTCACCGTTAAATTATTCAGCCAGATTGAGAAAGCTCTTGGCTTATCTCATAACACGCTTAAGCTTGGTATTATGGATGAAGAGCGGCGCACCACAGTAAACTTAAAAGCTTGTATCAGTGCCGCTAGCGAACGCGTTATCTTTATCAATACAGGATTTCTTGATCGCACTGGCGATGAAATACACACCAGCATGGAGGCAGGCCCGGTTGTATGTAAGGCTACTATGAAAAACACGGCTTGGATGCAGGCCTATGAGGACTGGAACGTTGACATTGGTTTGGCTTGCGGATTCAAAGGAAAGGCACAAATCGGCAAAGGCATGTGGGCGATACCTGATCAGATGGCTGCTCTGCTCAAAAATAAAATCGAACACCCAGCCTCTGGGGCAAACTGTGCCTGGGTGCCCTCACCAACAGCAGCCACGTTGCACGCTATTCACTATCACCAAATCAACGTAACCGAACAACAGATAAAACTTACAAATAGACAACGCGCCAGCATAGACACAATTCTTGAAATTCCGATTCTGAGAATCCCAAACTCACTGAGCCAGGAAGAGATCCAACAGGAGCTAGATAATAACGCACAAGGTATTCTAGGCTATGTGGTACGTTGGATTGATCAGGGCATTGGCTGTTCAAAAGTCCCGGATATAAATAATATTGGATTGATGGAAGATCGCGCTACCTTACGCATCTCTAGTCAGCATATCGCTAATTGGTTACATCATGATATTTGCAGCAGGGTACGGGTTATTGATACCTTTAAGCGTATGGCGTTAATCGTTGATCGACAAAACAGCAACGACCCTAAATACAATTCAATGTCACCCGACTATAATGGCATAGCCTTTACGACGGCGCTTGAACTGGCGCTTGAAGGCAAGCAACAAGCTAATGGTTACACAGAATTTATTCTGCAAAGTAATAGGCGCATATTAAAAACACATGCGATATAGCCATAAACCATTTAGGGGATAATCTGCGAGCAACAGGAACTATATTTTGAGGTGAGCTAACACTTCTAAATTATTTCTTTATAGAAAAATTAACAATAGATTAATATTAGAGACTGGTTATATACAAGAGTAAAAGGGTATTAATTCAGTATGTTGGCGTGCCCCCTTCTTTTTCAAGAAATGTATTTTTTATGTTCGATTGACATTACACTATCAGTCAAAGAGAATTGTCAAAAGAATTAAAATACCAGATCGTCTCTATAAACTGAACTTAAAATCAAGAGAAGCCACCATGCCATCAAAAACAAAGCTATCACAAATATTTATTTTCCTTCTTTTTACTGTCCTGTCTGTCAATACGTACGCAGGACCGGCTTGTGGCGACAACACAGTCGATCCAGGCGAGGAATGTGATGACGGTAACACGGAC
>CAYPEL010000056.1:0-838 GCA_964409635.1 uncultured Gammaproteobacteria bacterium
GAATCCGATCAAACGCCACCACGGTGTCATTGAGCGAGTACCCAATCACCGCGAGCACAGCAGCGACGACGGTCAGGTCGAACGGCAACTGAAAGATCGAAAAGAAACCGACCGTCACGATGACATCGTGCGCAAGAGCCGTAACGGCGCCGGCCGCAAATTTCCACTGGAAGCGGAACATGACGTAGGCGAAAATCATGAGCATCGCGAAGATCATTGCGAGGCTGCCCTGCTCTGCCAGTTCCTCACCCACTTGCGGACTAACAAATTCAACACGTCGTAGATCGACGGTCTCGCCGCCGGTTTCGAGTACGGATTGTAATTGCCTGCGTATCTCGCTCGGCTTGGCATCGCCCTGTGGCGGCAAGCGAACCAGCACATCGGTATCCTCGCCGAACTGCAATACCTGAGCATCGTCAAATCCCGCATCGGCGAGATTATCGCGAATCCCTTCAAGGTCGGCGGCATGCGAGTAGCCCACTTCGAGCAATACACCGCCCGTAAAATCGATACCGAAATTCAGGCCGCGCGTTGCGAGCGATGCGAATGACACGATTACGAACAACAACGACAACCACAACGCGATTTTCCGCCGCTTTCGGCCGAGAAAATTGATGTAAGTTTTTTCTTTAATCAATCGCATCGTATTTCCCTTACACCGGCAATGAATCGAGTCGGCGTCCGCCGAATACGAGATTAACAATAGCGCGCGTGCCAATGATCGACGTAAACATTGACGTCATAATTCCCAGCGACAACGTAATCGCAAAACCCTTGACCGCGCCGGTACCGAACGCGAACAGGACAACTGCCGCGATCAGCGTCGTGATATTGGCGT
>CAYPEL010000056.1:848-9429 GCA_964409635.1 uncultured Gammaproteobacteria bacterium
GCAATCGAGGACAATGCCTTTTCATAGCCCAGACTAATCGCCGCTTGTGGCTGTTTACCGGCCGAAATTTCCTCGCGTATTCGTTCGAAAATAAGCACATTCGCATCAACCGCCATACCGACGGTCAGGACAATACCGGCGATGCCCGGCATGGTCAGCGTAGCCTGCAGCATGGATAACAAGGCAACGATCAACACCAGGTTCAAAGCCAGCGCCAGATCGGCTACCAGCCCAAAGGCCTTGTAATAAATAGCCATGAATACCAGCACCAGGCAAAAACCGATCACCACAGACAGGAAACCCTGCTCAATATTATCCTTACCCAGGCTTGGACCAATCGTGCGTTCTTCAATAATACGAATAGGCGCTGCGAGCGCACCGGAGCGTAACAGCAACGCCAGGTTATGCGCTTCCTGCGGACTATCAAGTCCAGTGGTCTGGAATTGTTTACCGAACACGCCTCGAATGGTTGCAACACTGATGACTTCTTCGATTTTTTTATTGACGAACTGAGTTTCGCCATCGACCATCCGGGGAACGGATTTATTTTCAATATAAACTACCGCCATGGGTTTACCGACACTTTTCTTGGTAAACGCCAACATTTTTCTTGCGCCCTTGGAATCCAGCGTCACCGAGACTTCCGGGCTGCCACTTTCCGAATCAAAGCCGGAACGCGCATTGACTATCTGATCACCGGTGGCGATAACCTGCTTTTTAAGCAGCACCTGGCCACCTTCACGCCGTTTGTAGATGGCTGAACCCGCAGGTACTACTCCGTTTAACACATCCTGCAAGTCATTTTTTACGTCGACTGCCCGGTATTCGAGGGTGGCAGTGGCGCCAAGAATGCGTTTAGCCTCGGCTGTATCCTGAACGCCAGGCAACTGAACGACGATACGCTTAAGACCTTGCTGTTGAATAACTGGCTCCGCGACGCCCAATTCGTTGACACGGTTACGCAATGTAGTGATATTTTGCTCTAAGGCAAACTTACGGATTTCCCGCTGTTCGCTATCACTCAGTTTTGCCTGTATTTCAAATTTTCCATTTGCAGAACGGCTGGTAATTTCCAGTTCGCTGTAGGCATTACGAATAATATCTGTGCCTCGCTCCTGGTCAGCGGCATCACGGAATTTAACCTGCACAGCATCCTTGCGGCTGTTTATCCCCAGGTAGCGGATCTTGGCCTTGCGTAACTCAGTGCGTATATCGGATTCATAACGTTCCAGCGCTTTGTTAATCGCCGCGTCCATATCCACTTCCATCAGGAAATGCACACCACCGCGTAGATCCAGGCCAAGGTACATAGGTAAAGCATTAATCGATTGCAACCAGGCAGGTGTAGCCGGAGCCAGATTCAACGCAATGGTATGACCTTCACCCAGTTCTTCTTTGAGTACATCAGCCGCTGCCAATTGAACTTCAGTATCAGCAAAGCGTACCAGTAAACGATCATCTTCAATACCGATCGAATCAGCCTTCAAACCGGCCGCATTTAATTTTGTCTGTATCTGACCCTGTATTGTTTCATCAGGCAAGCCTCCCCGCGAGGCAGAAATCTGCACCGCCGGATCTTCACCATACAGGTTCGGCAAGGCATAAATAATACCGATGAACAAAACCAGTAAAACGAGTACATATTTCCAAGCAGGATATTGATTCATTGTGAGTTAGTTAACCATTGCAAGCAGGACAGCGGGTTTCAATCCGCGCTGAAATAACTAGGATTCTTTGACCGTGCCTTTGGGCATGAGATTAGCGATTGACTGGCGCTGCACTTTAACTTCCACGCCTTCAGCAACCCGCACTTCGACAAAATTATCACCCACACTAATGATCCTGCCGAGCAGGCCACCGTTGGTAACCACTTCATCCCCCTTCGCCAGCCCTTCGACCATCAGCTTATGTTCCTTGGCACGTTTTGACTGGGGCCGGATCAACAAAAAATAAAATACCACAAAGATAAGGATAAGGGGCAAAAAGCTCATCAGCGGATCAGGCTGACCCGGGGGCGCTGCGGCCATGGCATCACTGATAAAAAAGCTCATAACAATTCCTTCGAAGTAACTGATCTGGCGAAATGGAAGCGCGCTATTATGCCACAGAAAACCTGGGTACGCGCACCCCAATATGACTGAATTTCCATGTCATTAGGCTCGTTTGGCGTAAAAATCCGTGCTCAAGCTGTGCATTTGTCCATCCTCGATGGCCACACGGATTTCCTGCATCAGCTGCTGGTAGTAGTGCAAGTTATGCAAGGTATTGAGGTGTGCGCCCAACATTTCACCGCATTTATCCAGATGGTAGAGGTAGGCCCGGCTGTAATGCTGGCAGGTATAACAAGCGCAGGCCTCATCCAGCGGCCGGGTATCTTCGCGGAAACGTGCGTTACGCAGCCGCAAGGTGCCGGTTGAAGTAAAGATATGTGCGTTACGTGCATTGCGGGTCGGCATGACACAGTCAAACATATCCACACCACGCATAACCGCTGCAACGATATCTTCAGGCGTGCCAACACCCATCAAATAACGGGGTTTGTGTACCGGCATCTCTGGGATCAGTGCCTCAAGGATCATCTGCCGGTCACTGTATGGCTCACCAACAGACAGGCCACCGATAGCGTAGCCATCAAATTCTATCGCTTCGAGACCGGCTAATGACTGGCTGCGTAACGTCGGGTACATCCCGCCCTGAACAATGCCAAACAAGGCTGCCGGATTACCGGCGTGGGCATTTTTACTGCGTTCAGCCCAGCGCAACGACAACGTCATCGAATCATGTGCCTGACCCTCTGTGGCTGGGTAAGGCGTGCATTCGTCAAAGATCATAACAATGTCAGCGCCTAATTCACGTTGCACTGTCATAGATTCCTCCGGGCCAAGAAAAATCTTGTCGCCATTTACCGGCGATTGAAAATGCACGCCTTGCCCGGTAATGGTTCTCAGTGCGCCCAGGCTGAACACCTGGAACCCACCTGAGTCGGTCAGGATAGGCCCCTGCCAGTTCATAAAATCATGCAAGCCACCGTGTTTTTGGATAATCTCCGTACCAGGCCTCAGCATCAAATGGAAGGTATTACCCAGAATGATCTGCGCGCCGGTAGCCGCCACCTGTTCCGGCTGCATGGCTTTAACCGTGCCGTAGGTTCCCACCGGCATGAAAGCCGGGGTATCGACCACACCACGCTCAAAAGTTAATCGCCCTCTTCTGGCACTGCCACTGGTATTTAATACCTCAAACTGCATGGTCACGGCTCAGGAACATGGCATCACCATAACTAAAAAAACGGTATTTTTCCTGGACCGCATGCTTATAGGCGGCCATGACTTTGGGGTAACCGGCAAAGGCGCAGACCAGCATCAGCAAAGTCGACTGTGGTAAATGGAAATTCGTCAGTAAGGCATCGACCACCTGGAACTTGTAACCCGGTGTGATGAACAAGCGAGTATCGCCCTGGTAGGGCATTAGGTCGCCCTTCGCTGCGGCTGTTTCCAAACTACGCACCACGGTTGTACCGACAGCGATAACCCGGCCGCCTGCCGCTTGAACCGATTTAATTTTATCACACAGGGCTTGACTGACTTCAAGCCGTTCTGCATGCATACGGTGATCTTCAAGTTTTTCTGTTCTGACCGGTTGGAAGGTCCCCGCGCCGACGTGCAAGGTTACGTAAGCACACTGCACCGCTTTGCGTTTGATTTCTTCAAGTAATGCGGCATCAAAATGTAACCCGGCCGTCGGTGCGGCGACAGCACCAGGGTGACGTCCATATATAGTTTGATAGTCTTCCCAATCCTGTGGCTCATCAACGCGGCTGATATAAGGGGGTAAGGGCATGTGCCCGTAAAGTTCCAGTAATTGCAGCACCGGTTGTTCATGCACAAATTGCAGTTCAAACAAGTCATCCTGCCGACCCAGCACAATCGCTGTTAGCTCGCCATTGCCCAACAATAATTCCGACCTGGCTTTGGGCGGCTTACTGGCACGCACATGCGCCAGTACACGTTGTTGATCCAAGATCCGCTCTACCAGCACCTCGACCTTGCCACCGCTATTTTTTTGCCCCAGCAAGCGCGCTGGAATCACGCGTGTATCATTAAAAATAAGTAGATCACCTTCTCGCAGTACGGCAGGGAACTGATCCATTGTGCTGTCATGGCAGGCGCCATTCCCGGCTACTTCCAACAAGCGGCTGGCGCTTCGCGGTTTCACTGGATGCTGCGCAATCAGGGCTTCAGGAAGCCTGTAATCAAAGTCACTCAACTGCATGGCGCGGCATAGTAGCACAGCACTGCAAGGTCTCATTATGTGTTTAACCGGGGAAATTCAGTTGCACACTCGCCAGCACCTTAAGGCAGCCGCAGCAGGTTCAACTGATTATTCCAGGATTAAGTTGCGGGGCGAACAGGAATCCTTATACTTGCGCCACTTCACATGTGTGGCCGGGGTGGCGGAACTGGTAGACGCGCCGGATTCAAAATCCGGTTCCTTTACGGGAGTGCGAGTTCGATTCTCGCCCTCGGCACCATTCCTGTGCAGTGGATCCTAACTATATAATTTCTTTGACTGATTTTTGACGCTCACATCTTTGAGATTAGATTACATTTAGACTATAACCTATTGTTATAATTTTATTTTAATGCAAAGCGAGAAGTCCAGATGCGAATGGTATGAAATCTGCTATTGGCTATTGGATTAAACCAATAACCACAGCCTAAAACATTAGGAACTGGAGACATCATGCCCGGAACCCGATTTGCCCTCGAAGTCCAGCCTCAGCTGCCCAAAAAACTGGCCCGTCTGGACGAGCTGGCGAACGATCTACTTTATTCCTGGGATCGTACGGTTCGCACCCTTTTCTTTCGCCTGGATCCTGCGCTGTGGGAAACCAGCGGACATAACCCTAAAGTCTTTCTCAGACGCATATCGCAACAACGCCTGAATGAAGCTGCAGAAGACCGTGTCTATCTCGAAGTGTACAACCGGGTGCTTTCAACGTACGACAGCTACCTGCACGAAAAGCAGCGCAAGGAAATCGATGAATACCTCGATCCAAAACAGGATCTGATCGCTTACTTCTGTGCAGAATTCGGGCTGCATGAGAGTTTACCCATCTACTCAGGCGGTCTCGGCATTCTGGCCGGTGACCACTGCAAAGCTGCCAGCGACCTGGCCATTCCCTTTATTGCGGTGGGCATGCTCTACCGGCAGGGTTATTTCATCCAGACCATCGACGAACACGGTAATCAGATCGCGCATTACACCACCACTCGCTTCGGCCAATTACCCATAAAGCCCATCCGCGGAGACAATGGCAAAGCCACAAGAGTACAGGTTGATCTACCCGGACGCGCCGTGTACCTGAAAATCTGGGAAGCAACTGCCGGTCATATAAAACTGTATTTACTGGATAGTGATCTTGAAGAAAACCAGGATCAGGATCGAGCCATTACCTATCAGCTCTATGGGGGTGATTTAAACACCCGTATCCAGCAGGAAATCGTCCTGGGTATCGGTGGCGTGCGCGCCCTGCGCAGCCTCGGACTCGAGCCGACCGTCTGGCACATTAATGAAGGCCACGCCGCCTTCCAGATCCTGGAACGTTGCCGGGAACAGGTACAAAATCACCAACTGCCCTTCGACACGGCACTGGAACAGGTCGCTGGTGCGACCGTCTTCACCACACATACACCGGTATCGGCCGGCCACGATATCTTTGACCAGCAATTATTCAGCAGTTATTTCTCGGAATACGCCGGCCAACTCGGCATTTCTATGGATCGTTTCCTGGAACTGGGCAACAGCCCTGGCAACCAGGGTGGCTTCAACCAGACCACACTGGCGCTGCGCGGCTCACGCTTTCATAACGGTGTCAGCAAAATTCATGGCGGCGTTGCATCACAAATGGAAGGGTACGCCTGGCCGGAAATACCCCACGCGGAAAATCCGATGCGCTATGTCACCAATGGCGTTCACGTGTCGACCTTCCTGGCCTACGAATGGAGCAATCTGTACGACATGCGCTTCGGTATGGAATGGCGAAATGAGTTATTTAATGACGAATACTGGGAACGCATCGATGAAATACCGGACCACAGTTTCTGGAGCCTGCGCCAGACGCTGAAAACAGAACTCATCAACCGGGTGATGCGCCGGGTGGTAATGCAGCAGCGCCGTAACCGCGTCGGAGAAGCACAAATCGACCGTATGGTGCAGCACCTCAGACCACATGAATCAGATATTCTAACCATCGGTTTTGCGCGCCGGTTTGCTACCTACAAACGCGCCACCCTGTTGTTCTCCGATCCCGAGCGCCTGGCGCGCCTGCTGAACAATCCTGAAAAACCCGTGCTGCTGATTTTTGCCGGCAAAGCGCACCCCAACGACCTGCCCGGCCAACAACTGATTCAGGTTATCCATGAGTTCTCACGCCGACCGGATTTCATCGGCAAGATTATATTGTTAGAAGGATATGACCTGTCACTGGGCCGACGTCTGGTATCAGGTGTAGATGTCTGGCTCAACACGCCTGAATTCCCAATGGAGGCCAGCGGCACATCCGGACAAAAAGCCGGTATGAATGGCGTTATCAACCTCAGCGTACTGGACGGCTGGTGGGGTGAAGGCTACAACGGCGAAAACGGCTGGGCAATCACGCCGCACGGGCAACACTATGACGCCGCCTTCCGCAACCGCGAAGAAGCCCATGAACTCCTGGATATTATTGAAGACCAGGTCATCCCGCTTTACTACGACAGAAACGGTCACGGCTTTTCTGAAGGCTGGGTACAGATGTCCAAAGCATCCATGAAATCCATACTGCCGCAATTCAATTCGCAGCGCATGGTGATGGATTACATACGTGGCTTCTACGGTCCGGCCGCAAAACAGGGGCGCAAACTGGCTGACAACAACGCGCAAGGTGCGCGTGATCTGGCGGACTGGAAAGATAGAATTTATAAGGTCTGGTCTGATATTACCCTGCAGCGGCTGGACGAAGTGATAACAGAAGTCCATGCAGACAACAAACTAAGGTTCGAAATCAGCGCTAACTTACAAGGCCTGGATGCAGCCGATGTGCGTGTTGAATGTGTAATTGGCCGTGAAGATGAGCACCACGACTTTACTGCGAGCGACCATATCCTCTTCAAGGCTGACGGTAAGACTGACAGTGGCGAAACCAAATTTACACTGGACTTGGCGCCACCCTTACCGGGATTGCAGCACTATCAGATCAGAATGTACCCTTACAACGAACTACTCAGCCACCGCTTTGAAACAGGGCGCATGATTTGGTTATAGCCAGCTTGATACACCCTCTCTCCAATAGAGGGGGTTGTTAATTCCCTGCAGGTTGTCTGAAACCCAACGTTTGCGGTGACATCCGGTGGCTTGCACCTACCCTACAATGCTTGGATTGACGCTGTATCTCATCGCGGTAAACACCGCACCTACAGACTCTTGCGAATTAATTCAGTACCCTAAGTTTGCAGCTAACTAAAAACCACCCCCTGTCCGAAAACCTCCACCCCCTCGAAAACCACCGCCGCCAGGCAAATTTCCCCTGGGGAAACGGACACGGCCACCACCCATACCGCCTCCAAATATACTGCCAAGCCCGCCTGGTATCTGGATGCCACGCGGGATCCTGATTCCACCAGGAAACCCAAAACCGCCGGGCACGCCGATACTGGTCGTCGAAGGATAGTTCCGAAAACGCACAAACTTCTGATCTACCTGGATGGCATTCCAGAGGCGGTTGGCATCAACAGCGCCACGCACAAACTCAGAAAGCAAACTTGACAATGAGGTATCGTCATTAAACCGCGAATTGGCCGCATCGAAATTATACTGTTTGTAACGCGCCCGGATATCTTCAAGGTCATGCAGGCGCACGGTGTGCTGTTGATGCACCTGCCGGTTATCGTCAAGACTCTGATCGAGTGTGGCTTTCCTGCGGCGGAGGTCGCCGAGTTGGCTGACCAGGGAATCATCTTCATATCCGTAGGTCAGCTCAGCTTCACGGCGTAACTGTGGAATCGGCTCTGACTGAAAATTACCGATTAAAACTGCAATCGCCTGGGTAAAATATTCGTCTTTACCAGAAACGAATTGTTCACGCTTTTCAAGTAAATTTGCATACCGATTGACTGCCTGCTGAATCGACTCATCCAGATCGGTTAGCTTGGATTTTTCAGCGCTGACCGCCGCCTCTAACGCAGGTACGCCATCGGCCTCTTCAGCAGTACGTTCTATCGCTGACAGCGTCTCCATCTGCTGTCCCGCTTGCTTCTCTAGCTGCTTACAATGTTCGCGTAGTCGTTTGGGTATTTCTTGCAGCATAAAATAATTCTGCCGCGCCGGTTCGAAGCGGATATGTTGCGCGAGTAAATTATCAAAAAAACGCACAACAAGTCCAGCCTGGTATTCTGATGTACCGTATTGCCTATCCCAAAGGTAACTGAACAATCTATCTGCACGGTAAGGTTCAGCTTTGCTGGTGTGCTCTTTTTCAACTTGTTCAGCCTTTTCTTCGGCAGCACCCAGGGTATCGACAGCCTGCTGGGCAGTAGTTAGT
>CAYPEL010000056.1:9485-15296 GCA_964409635.1 uncultured Gammaproteobacteria bacterium
ACACTTTCGATGCTGCATTGACTTTATCGGCTTGCTGCTGACGTTGCAGCTCAAGCGTTTTTTGTTCATCGGTGGAAGCCTGCATCTCACCACTCAGTGACTCAAGCGCCTGTTGGCGTTCTGCTAACAAAGAGGCTGCCTTTTTCTCCGCTCGATCCAGTGACTGCGTAAAACTGCCCAACTGAATATCATCAGCGCGCATTTCGGCAAGTTTTCTATACGTACCTGACTCATTCTGGCGCAACTCAACCAGCCTGTTACTCGCCAAGGACGCACGGTCTTCCATGCGGTGTAATTCTTCCCGCATTTGCTGCAGGCCGCGGTCGATGTCCGCCAGTATTGCGCGTCCGCTAATCATTATGCGTTACCATTGCGTTAAATTTCCACCGCTCCGGTCAATCCTGTAGTCTGGTTTAAGATAACCACGGCGCTTGGATCCAATAATATTATTTTCGATAATACCGTTATCCTGCTTATCCGCTGCCACCCGCTCAAAATCAGCCTGCGATACACGTATTCCCCATTTACTGACTTCTTTAATATTGCCATCTTCTTCAGATTCAATCGGCAGTATAAGGCGCTCTCCGTTCGGCGAGATCGCTTCAACAATCAGGTAATAGTTGCGCACAGCCGAATTATTATCGGACAACCGCCAAACACCACTTTTCTCTCCTGGCTTGGAAACAACCCGCAGACTGTATTCCGTTTCGAGCTGAGCTACCAGTGCATTTAAATTAGCCACAGATTGATTGATTACCACACCATTACGGCTGCGCATGGCGGCGAGACCGTCAGTATGGTAGTCCTCCGCCTGGCGTACAGCCGCTGGTTCAAAGGCAAGCGAGCGGATTTGCGTAAGCAGGTTGTCAAGGGTTTGCGGGACTTCTTCGAGCTTTTCCAACAGATCCAGCATTGATTCCGCCGTATCCAATTGCTGTTTGGCGCCATCGAGTAAAGCGGTCTGCTCTTCCAAACGCCCGGTTACTGTTTGCTGCCTGCCAATCAAATTCCCTGGGTTTATATTAGCGTCCTGTGACATTTTCCGGGCAGACGCCAGCATGTCGACAGACTGTTCCAGACCAGACGATACATCACGGCGTATACCGTTTGCCGTCTCCTGCAAAGTAATTGGGAATTTTCGTTGTGCATTCTTTAAACGCTTGCCGATTCGTTCCTGTTGTTGCGTCAACACTTCAACATCAAGACCCACTTGTTTAATGCTTTCATTCAGTGTGTTTACCTGATGCGCAACTTCGCGGCTTTGCGGTACCGTCACAGTACCGTAATGTATACCCCAGGCCGCCAGCAACGCGGCAAAAGATAACCAGAGTTTCTTTTTCCACTTGCCGCGCTGGACATAGAGGTTCCAAAGCTTGGTCGTAAACGTATCGGCAGGTGGCGTATAGGCAAAGCGTTCGTCACGCAAAGATTTAACGGCTTCCTCAATGACCTGATCGGAAACCTCTATGCCCTGGGAAGCATATATATCACGCACCTTACGCTTTAAGTCGTCATCGCGCGCATCTGCAGTGAGTGCGCGATCTACCACCGAGCGGTTATGCCGCAGCGTATCGGCTACATCCATGGTCAGCATGACGTCACTCAGCTTGACGCCACTGGCAGTACTTTCCTGAGTCATGTTACTGGTTTAACTATCTGATAATGAATCTAGTTTCAGCGCATTACCGTTTTTGGCCAATTCTGCCAAGCGGCGCTTGCCGGACTCAACCGCTTCGCGGACTTCATCCGCATTCCGTGTGGCTGCGGTACGCATTTCTTCGATCAATAGCACACTGCGCTCCTGATAACTAACCACAGATTCCACCAGTTTTTTCACTGCATCAGCACGGATAGTCGGACCATAGCCTTCCCTAATGGCCGCTTCCTGAACCTTGCCGCCTACCTCAGCCAGTACTTCCAGGCTCTTGCTTACACCTTCTTTCATTTCCTGCAAAGCACGGGTGCTTTCATGCAAACCCCACAATCCGGTGAACGAGGCACTGAGCGCTGTCAAGACTATTTCATTGGTGCCAAAGAAAGTAACCGCCTGAGAATATACGCGCTGCTTAGCCTGGGTTGTCTGGTGCAAACGCGCCATGACGGTTTCTGTTATGCTATAACTTAACGTCAGATTATCTGCCAGATCTTTGGAAATCTGGTAACGGTTATCCGCGTTTTGCAGTTCACGCAGGCGTTCATCGCGCAACAATTCCAGGCGGGCAATCGTATCACGCGGCTCTTCCTTGCTGCCATCAAGCACTTCAGTCGCGTTGCTCAAATTCTGTCTGGCCTGGTCCAGTTGCCACTCGGCTTTTTTTAGAATATCCAGCGCCATGACTTCAGACTCTTTCAAGGCGCCGCGGAAATCCCGGTACGCATCCAGAATCATGTGCTCACGTTCGATCTGATCGCGTGAATCTTTCGCCACATCCAGATAGATTTTTTTAATATCCTGAAAGCGTCCAGGGATGTCACCCCGGGAAAATTTCATCCAGACATTCTGTACTCGCTCGATTACATCTACCTTGCCATCTTCGAGCTGGTCAACCATGCTCTTGGCATCATCACGAATACTGTCAAAGGATTGTGAAATACTTTTATAACGCTCACCAATCTGCATGGCATTGATCTGTTCACGCACAACTTCGTTAAAGAGTGACGCTTGATTCAGCGTCCTGGAAATAGCCACCGCTTTGGTTTCATCCAAGTCGGATATTTTTTCAATCAACGCGATAATGGGTGCTTCGTCTGTGGTTTCAGAGACCAGCCCCAGATCACGCAGCTTGTTCATTGCCTGGTCGAGATATTTCAAGGGTGACGTGTTGAGTACGTCCTGTGTCATTGCAGCGATAGATGATGATGTCATTGGTATCCTCCCTATGGATCTATGCCTGATTATAGCTTGGATTATTCTTAATTTGATCGATTAAGTAAAGTGGAAACTCATAATGATAATGATAAAATCAATACGCTACTGCGAATTAGCATAAATTCGGTAACTAAGTACAGCCACAGGGTGCTGTTTCGGGAACAGGCTTGAATTGAATTAACCCAACTATTTAAGTAATGTGGTAGCATTTTCACTCAGCCATGCTGAAATCTATGCCATTCCGCCCAGTAAAAAAACCTTCGGCACAACGGAAACAATCAGGCGTGAATTTCCTATGCTTTTTTAGTCGTGCTGTAATTAAGAATTGTGTCTGTCAAGCCGGGTGTTGCCCAAACAGAGGCTACTGCTAATATTTGAGAGAGCGCTATTTATCCCCTGTTACCGAGTTACTTGCCTGCATCAGGTTCCACAAAAAGTTTGCCTGACTACTTCTTCAGGGTTAGGGGGGCGCATGTAACTATGCTTTTCAAGTTGCAACTCATACGGGTTCTGCAACACGTCGTACAAATCATAAAACACTGAAAAATCGGCATCATCTTCTGCCGCTCTGATCGCCGCTTCTATCTGATGATTACGGGGGATGTAAACCGGATTTACCGCCTGCATCTTTGCCTGTCGTTCTGCATTACTTTGTGTCTCTTCACGTAAACGTTTACGCCACTTAATCGCCCAATCATCAAACTGCGCTGTGTTATCAAACAGGTTTCGGCAATCGCCGTCATGTTCTACGGTTTTTTCAGCCGCTAACAGCCGCGAAAGATAAAAAAACATGAGTGTAAAATCGGCGTTGTTCTCAGACATTATATTAAGCAATTCCTCAATGAGTCTTTTGTCATCAGCCGGTTTTATTTTATCAGTGGGCGTAAATAATCCGCACTTGGCTCGCATACCAGTCAGCCAACTATGCTGGTATGACTCCGCATAGGTTTTCAATACATCCTGCGCAGCATCAACCGCCGCTTCGCTGTCCTCTGCAAGTAACGGTAATAATGTTTCTGCCAATCGTGTTAAATTCCACAGCCCGATGGAGGGTTGATTGCTATAAGCATATCGCCCACCGCGATCGATGGAGCTAAACACCCGGTCATGATCATAGGCATCCATAAACGCACAGGGCCCGTAATCAATCGTTTCCCCGGCTACCGACATATTGTCGGTATTCATCACGCCATGAATAAACCCCAACTGCATCCACTGAGCAATTAATGCCGCCTGGCGATCAACAATGGCTTTTAATAAAGCCACATAAGGGTTATCGGCCTCAGCCGCCAGTGGATAATTGCGTTCGATGACATAGTCAGCCAGTTTCTGTATAGCTTCAATATCGCCTTTTGCCGAAAAATACTGGAAGGTACCGACGCGGACAAAACTCGTTGCAATACGCGTAATAATACCACCTGGCAGTAATCGCTCTCTCGCCACTTCCTCGCCCGTCGTCACCGCGGCTAATGCACGTGTCGTCGGCACACCCAGCTTTGCCATTGCCTCGCTGACCAAATATTCACGCAGCACTGGACCCAGAGCAGCGCGTCCATCACCGTTACGAGAATACACAGTGCGTCCGGACCCTTTTAATTGCATATCAAAGGAAATGCCAGTGGGACTGACTATCTCGCCTAATAAAATTGCACGGCCATCACCCAGCTGAGGATTAAAGTGACCAAATTGGTGGCCCGCGTAAGCCATCGCCAATGGCTCTGCACCATCAGGAATGAGGTTACCCGAAAAAAGAGCCGCGCCATCTGTTGAATTTAGATCTGCGTTGGATAGCCCAAGCGCTTCTACAAGGCTTTCATTCAGTTTAATCAGCGCAGGACTGACCACGGGTGATGGGGTGGTTTTTACGTAAAATGTTTTTCCTAACTTTACGTATCGATTATTAAAGAGGATTGGTTTCAATTTATTTTCTAGTGGCAATAACGGGATAGACCACAGTTTAACTGACTCAGTGGATCACAATGTCAGAGAAAATATACGGAAATGCATTTAATGGTTGCCTAAACCAAGGCGTCAATTCTTAGTAGTCCAGGCTAGTACTCCGACAAGGCACGTGCAATCATCTTACTGATCGTTGATTGAAAAAAAGATTAAAAAAAATGGCCAGGTGCTTCCTTGCACCTTGGCCATCAGGGATTACACAAGTTTATCTACGTCTGTTTTTATTACAGAGCACCACGTCTTCTGTAGAGATAACGCCATCACCATCCGCATCGCGAGGATCGTTGGCGCCATCAGCGGTGTTGCCACGTGAGCGCAGGATGCTCCTGATGTCGAGGCCATCAACATCATTATCACCATCGACGTCGCATCTAGCCGTCAGGTCAAGCGTTCCAGCAGGCGCTTTGCGCCGTGACTTATTGCAGATGACTACATCATCCCGCGTGATACTCCCATCACCGTTTGCATCACGAGGATCGCTAGAACCCTCGGCTGTATCACCACGTGAGCGTAGGATTGCCAAGATGTCGAAGCTGTCAACATCACCATCTCCATTTACGTCACAGATGCCACCTGAAGGTTCTTCGACTTCGATGGTACAGGTAGCAGAACAACCGTCACCGTCAACCGTGTTGCCGTCATCGCAAGCTTCACCGTCATCCAGGGTACCGTCGCCACAGGCTGCAGGTGCGGTTTCTATGGTACAGGTAGCAGAACAACCGTCACCGTCAACCGTGTTGCCGTCATCACAAGCTTCACCGGCGTCCAGGGTACCGTCACCACAGGCTGCTTCTATTTCACATAAACTGTTGCAGCCATCACCATTACTGACGTTGCCATCGTCACAGGCTTCACCCTCATCCAGGATACCGTCACCACACGCAGGTGTTATTTCTATGGTGCAGATGCCGGAACAACCGTCACCGTCGTCCGTGTTACCGTCATCACATTCCTCGCCTGGATCGACTGTGTTGTCGCCACAA
>CAYPEL010000057.1:0-15119 GCA_964409635.1 uncultured Gammaproteobacteria bacterium
CACTTGGATACGTGCCGCTATATCACTGTGAGCCGTTGAATCAAACCAACAATGGTGCGTTTCATTTTTGATTATACTTGGGAAAAATCAACCTGAAACTTTAACTGATGTTGTTACAAAATATCTCATCTGTTACCCTGAATCCTATGTATTCTGGCATTAATAAAGTAAATACTAAGAAAGCGATAAGCTGGTTTTTGATAACAACCATCTTACTGGTTGCGCTTATGCCTTCACATTATCATCTGCACCACCTGGATAATGAGGCTGCAGATTCTGCCGGTAACTCACATTCTCGTATCATCGATTTGCACGTATTAACGGTGCAAGCCGGGGATTCACACCATGATGAGGATACTGAAAGTATTGCGGCGTCGCCTGACGGCGCCGTGAAAAAAAGCAGCCCGGGTTTTCCGCTGTTTGTTTTGCTGTCGATGGTGCTGCTGTTACTGCCGGCGTTTTACAAACTATCTAATGTTTTGCTGAGCACTTCCGGTGCTGGACATAAGCAGCATACCCCTTACTTTGCACCTCTGCTACGCGCACCACCTCTGTTTTAATCACACATTATAAAGATCAAGATGCATCGTCCATCGTGTCGTGGTTGTCACGCACACGATAGGCTGGCTGGCATTTGATCCGTTGTCTTTAAATTAAATAATCTTGTTTGTGTAGAGGTTGGAGAATTGGTGCTATGCGTCAATTACTAATAGTTTTTCAGTTTGTTATTTCATTTGCTGCATCGTTTGTAACCATGGCTGATGAAAATACCCTTGTTACAGATTGGTCTGCTAGGTTGGCCGGAGAAAGAGTTGAAGCGCTAACACTGGATCAGGCCATTATTAATGTGCTCGAGCGCAGTCCCGTGTTAAAGGCGGCCGATTTCGAATCAAAAGCTGCCGCTGAACGTATTCGAATCGCGCAACAGTCGCCACGTTACCGTGGCTCAATCGAGTTGGAAAACTTTGCCGGTACGGGTTCTTTCGGTGGCATCGACGAGCTTGAAACAACGTTAAGTTTATCGAAAGTACTGGAGCTTGGAAATAAAGCAGAATTGCGAGGGGAATTGTCGCGCAACAAGGCAATGTTATTGCGCAACGAGCAGGATGCTAAACGCCTTGATTTGCTGGCGGAAACCACAAAACGTTTCATAGAAGTAATCACTGATCAGCAGCGCCTGTTAAATGAAAATAATTCAATCAAAATTGCCAAGCGTACCAAGCAGGCTGTTGAGAAACGTGTGCGGGCTGGCAAGTCACCTACCGCTGAATTGCGACGTGCAAAAATAGTGCTGGCTCGCTCACAGTTAAAGCGTGAGCATGCAGCTCACAGGCTTGAGATTTCGCGATTAAAACTGGCGACACTGTGGGGTGAAAAACAGGTTTCTTTTGTTGTAGCCGTGGCTAAGCTGTTTGAAATAGAACCGGCAAAGCCATTTTCTGTGCTGGCCAACTTACTTGAACGTAATCCGGATCTGGTGCGTTTTGCCACTGAAAAACGTCTGGCTCAATCCCGCACCGTGCTGGCAAAATCAACCGCGCGTTCCGATATGGAATTAACGGGCGGTTTGCGTCACTTTAATGATACCGCCGATGCGGCGCTGGTTTTGTCGCTTAACATTCCTTTTGGCTCTGCATCGCGGGCACAGTCAAATATTAAAGAAGCTGAAATGTTGGCCTTACGCGACCCGCTGGTTTATGAGCAGCAGTACTTATCATTGTTTACAACTTTGTTTGAACTTCATCGTGAGCTTATCCATAGTATCGATGCTGTCACTGCGTTACAGAAGTCCATCATACCTCAGGCAGAGAAGGCATTAAAGGAATACGAAAAAGCCTATGCCGTAGGCCGTTATTCATTTCTTGAACTCACAGAAGCACAACAACTGGTTATCGATCTAAAACTGGAAATTGTTATTGCAGCTTCCGATTACCACCGTTACAAAATTGAAATTGACCGGCTGACAGGTGCAGGTTTGTCTGTTGCACCGTCGACAGGAGAAGCGAAATGAACGATGAAATTAAAAATGACACTGTAAATAGCCGCGTAAATATAACCAGTATTTTTATTATTATCGTTATCACTGTTTTGCTTGTGGCGTGGTTATTACAGGCAGGTGAAGATCCGCATCATGATGAACATGGACACGCACTTGAGCATGAATCATCTGAACATGCAGAAGTTGCTGAAGGTCCACAGGGCGGTCGCTGGTTAAGTGATGAAGATTTCGCCCTGGAAATAACGATTTTTGAAAGGGGCTTGCCACCGGAATTTCGTGTTTTTGCCTACCGGAAAAATGCTGATACTGCCTGGCAGGCGGTGGCCGCTGCAGAGGTGAAGCTTGAGATCGCGTTAAAACGCAGTGGTAACAAAATGGATTCCGTAAAATTTTCTGCACAAGCGGAGTACTTGCGCGGTGATATAACTATTTATGAACCGCATTCCTTCGTAGTGACGGTAAATGCTCGACATGAGAATAAAGATTATTCGTGGCAGTATGAAAATTTTGAAGGCCGCACGCAGATACCCGTCAGTATCGCAGCAGAAATGGGTATCCTGAGTGAAGCAGTGGCTGCGCGTACCATCGCAGAAAGACGCACTTTCACCGGTCGCGTGCAGACCAATCCAAACCGCCTATCCCGGGTGCGCCCGCGTTTTGCCGGTATTATAAAAGCGGTTAAATTTGAGCTGGGTGACACGGTTCGTGCCGGTGATGTTCTGGCTACCGTGCAGAGCAACGAGAGCTTGCAAAATTACCACATCAGAGCACCCATTAGCGGCTTGATTGTGAAACGCGAGCTCCAGCTTGGTGAGGTTACCGGAGAGTCACCCCTGTTTGTTATTGTAGATCATTCTGATGTCTGGGTTGAGCTGGACATTTTTGCACGCGACCTGGCGCTTATCAAAAAAGGCCAGAGTGTGGTGGTGGAATCACTCGATGCGAAACATCAAATAACAGCCACTATTGACTGGGTATCACCCTTGACTTCGCATGCCAGTCAAAGTGTTCGCGCACGGTTAACGGTACCGAACAAAGCTGGCGCATTTCGTCCGGGTCAATTTATCCGCGGCCATGTCACGATTGCCGAACATGATGTTGAACTGGCAGTACGGCAATCAGCCATGCAGAGTTTTCGTGATTTCCAGGTGGTGTATGCGCGGTTTGATGATATTTATGAAGTTCGCATGCTGGAGTTGGGAAGGCGTAATCATGAGTGGGTAGAAGTGTTAAGCGGTATTGAAGCCGGCACCTTGTATGTTACTGAGAACAGTTATCTGGTTAAGGCAGATATTGAAAAATCAGGAGCCAGCCATGATCACTGATTTAGATGCGATAAAGATATTCTGTCCACTGCTGGTGAGGACTATTTTATGTTAGACCGAATTATCAGTGCTTCATTAGCGCACCGCTGGCTGGTTTTAGTCATTGCGGCAGGCCTGGCCGGGTTAGGGATTTATAATTTTAACCGCCTGCCCATTGATGCTGTACCGGATATAACCAATGTTCAGGTACAGATTAATACCGAAGCCCCAGGTTACTCGCCACTGGAATCTGAGCAACGCATAACCTTTCCGATCGAAACCGCGATGGCAGGTTTGCCGCGTTTGGATTACACCCGTTCGATCTCGCGTTACGGCCTGTCACAGGTGACGGTAATTTTTAAGGATGGCACCGATATCTATCTTGCCCGCCAATTAGTGAATGAGCGACTGGGTGAAGCGAAAGAACGCTTGCCTGAAGGGGTCGAACCGGCGATGGGACCGATTGCGACCGGTCTTGGCGAAATATTTATGTATACCATTAGCAGTACTGATGAGAGTAAGCATGACGCCATGTCACTGCGTACCATTCAGGACTGGATCGTGCGGCCGCAATTGCGCCAGACCCCGGGCGTTGTCGAAGTCAATACCATCGGCGGTTACAACAAGCAGTTTCATGTGTTGCCACAACCGGACAAGTTGCTGGCTTATGATCTGACATTGCAGGACATCATGGCCGCACTGGCGCGTAACAATATTAATACCGGCGCTGGTTACATTGAACGTTTTGGTGCGCAATACCTCATCCGGTCACCCGGTCAGGTGGCAACACTTGATGATATTAAACATATTACTATTGCAAAACGTCAGGGTGTACCAGTAGCTGTGCAGGATGTTGCTAGCGTCCAATTAGGCAGTGAATTAAGAAGTGGTGCGGCAACGTATGATGGTAAGGAAGTTGTACTAGGTACGGTGTTTATGTTGATCGGTGAAAACAGCCGGCAGGTATCACAGGCAGCCGCAAATAAACTGCAAAACATAAAAGCCTCGTTACCTGAGGGTGTTGAGCTAACACCACTGTACAACCGTACCATACTGGTTGATAAAACCATCGCAACCGTCAAAAAGAATCTGGCCGAAGGCGCACTGCTGGTTATTGCCGTGCTGTTTTTTCTGCTGGGTAACTGGCGTGCGGCTTTAATCACTGCTGCGGTTATCCCGCTGGCAATGCTCATGACTATTACCGGCATGGTTGGGTCGCGCGTATCGGGTAACCTGATGAGCCTGGGTGCGCTGGATTTTGGTTTGATTATCGATGGCGCGGTTATTATTGTAGAAAACTGTTTACGCCATCTTGCTGCTTATCAGAAGCAGCACCAGATCCTCCCGGATTTAACAAAACGTATCCGGATAGTGCGTGAAGCGACACTGGAAGTCATTCGCCCAAGTGTGTTCGGCGTTATTATCATATTAATTGTATATGTGCCTATCTTCGCCTTAAGCGGTGTCGAAGGGAAAATGTTTCATCCTATGGCATTCACCGTTATCACCGCATTGTTGTCGGCATTGATTGTGTCATTAACGGTAGTGCCTGCCAGTATTGCATTGTTTGTGCGCGGTCCGGTAATGGAAAAAGAAAATCGTGTGATGCAGTGGTTGCGTAATATATACACACCGGCGTTACGTTTTGTTTTATTGCATCGCGGTCCAGTCGTTAGTGTGGCTATAGCACTGGTGGTACTGGCGAGTGTGCAGGTCACTCGCCTTGGCACTGAGTTTTTACCCAGTCTTGATGAAGGCGATATTGCATTACATGCGTTGCGTATCCCCGGTACCAGCCTGACGCAAGCGGTGGAGATGCAAATCCTGCTGGAAACCCGCCTGCGCGAACTTCCCGAAGTGTCCCATGTATTTTCAAAAATTGGAACGGCAGAAGTAGCGACCGATCCGATGCCGCCAAATGTTGCCGATACTTTTGTGATATTAAAACCGCGTGACAGCTGGCCCGACCCGCGCAAAGCCAAACCCCGGTTGATTGCAGAAATGGAAGACGTTGCTAATAAGATACCGGGTAGCCGGTATGAATTTACGCAACCCATCCAAATGCGCTTTAATGAACTCATCGCTGGCGTACGCTCTGACCTGGCGGTTAAAGTCTATGGTGATGATCTGGATACTCTAGTAGAGCTGGCAGAGGAAATTGAATCAGTCGTTGCCATTGTGCCCGGTGCTGCTGATGTACGCACAGAACAGGCAACTGGCTTGCCCATGTTAACCGTTACGCCGGACAGGGAGAAATTGGCCTATTATGGTCTGGATGTTGCGGATATACAGGACACCTTACGCATTGCCGTTGGTGGCGAAGTTGTGGGGCAAGTATTTGAAGGTGATCGGCGTTTTGACCTGGTTGTCCGCTTGCCGGAAAAACTGCGCGAGGATATCGACGCTTTAAAACGTTTACCGATTCGCTTAAAAGAATCTTTATCGGAGCAGACAGATAATATAGCAGCAGCGGGGGATGCCCGTGGGGATGCCGGTATGTCAGGCCTGGCCCGCACACCGGTCGAAGCAGTCCCGTTGATAGAAGTCGCCGATATCGCTTATATAAACGGTCCAAATCAGATCAGCCGTGAAAACGGTAAACGTCACGTCTTTGTAACCGCCAATGTGCGCGAACGTGATCTGGGTAGTTTTGTTAAAGATGTACAGCAAGCTGTTCAGAATAAAGTTAACATCCCGGCTGGCTATTGGCTGGACTATGGCGGCACGTTCGAACAGTTGATCTCTGCTTCAAAACGTTTATCCATCGTAGTGCCGCTAACCTTGCTTATTATTTTCGGCCTGCTGTTCATGGTATTTAATTCGGTAAAAGATGCAGCGCTGGTATTTACCGGTGTACCGTTAGCCTTGACCGGTGGTGTAGCCGCATTGGCGTTTCGCGACATGCCATTGTCTATTTCAGCAGCCGTCGGTTTTATTGCGCTCTCAGGGGTCGCCGTATTAAACGGTGTTGTTATGTTGTCTTTTATTCGTGACCTGCGGATTAAAGGTGTAGAACTTGAGAGAGCGATCTTCGAGGGCGCATTAACACGCCTGCGGCCGGTATTAATGACGGCGCTGGTTGCCAGTTTGGGGTTTGTACCTATGGCGCTGAATGTGGGAACCGGGGCTGAAGTGCAGCGGCCTTTGGCGACGGTGGTTATTGGGGGGATTCTTTCTTCTACTGTGTTAACTTTGTTGGTGCTGCCTGTTTTGTATCAGATGGTGTATCGGGATAAGGCGAGAGTTAGCTGATTAGTAATCAGAGCGCGCCCATGAGTCGTTATCACTTGCAGTTATTCTTAAGGTCTTTGCGCAAATCATTCTTTCGTGTTTCGATATCGTCATCTGAATAGAATTGGCGGTTACCCTCTTTATCAAGTTGGTACCAGATGACACCGCCAGTCTCTATATCCTTCAGGTCATTTTTTAACTCGTTACATTTTTTATTTTTTGCGGCGAGCTGTTCTTTGAGTTCTCTTTTCTCCTGCTTGTCTTTTTTCCGTTCTTGCTGCCGTGCATTTACCCATTTTTTTACATTTTCCAGGCGTTGTTTTTCGGCAGCGGCTGCCTTTCCAGAATTGGTATTTTGTTTCGGGAGGATGATTTTCTGCGGTGACTGGCTTTTGGGCTTTTCCCCATAATGTGTCTGACCATTTTTATCGACCCATTTGTAGATTTCACCGAAGCCAGTACAGGGGGCTAGTAAACACAGCGCAAATATTCCAGCCTTCATTATGGTGCTCATTTATTAAACATAGCCTTGTTGTATAAGTTATTCTTTTAACGGTTTTTGACAAGTTTTATCTTGTTGCCTTTGCGTTCGATATCCACCTGTGACAGGAACGACATACCCAATAAGACTTCGGTAGGGAAGCCTCCTTCAATAACGGTAGCGTCAATATTTTTCAGTTCTATTTCGCCAATCTTTACAGAGTCCAATTTAATGCTATGTGCAGCGGCCAGTCCTGATGCAGTGGAGACTGTCGTTGGACTGCCTGAATAGCGGAAGTCTATACCCAGTTTGTTGGCAATGACCTCATTCATTGCGACGCTGGTGGCGCCAGTATCAATCAGGAAATTTACCATCTGACCATTAATCGTCCCAGGTGTTTCAAAATGACCGCGTGTATCAGCCCAGATAGTGGCTTGTACTGTACGATTCTTTTTGTAGCTGGTTTTGTTGGCCGGGGAAAACCCCAACGTCTGCTTTTGTCCCTGATATAGAATAATGGCGCTATTCTTGCCGACGGATAACAGTTTGATGCCTTCTTTGCTGGTTTGCCCGGTTTTCAAGACGCGCTGTTTACCATCAATCAGCATGACGGCCTTGCTGCCAAATTGACCAATAAAACTGACTGCAGGTTCAGCCCGCAGAGTAGTGGATAAAAAACAGCAAATTAAGACGTAGCAACTCAATAATTTATGCATGGGCTTTGATATTTATTCTCTGGAAATTCCTGCCGGTATTGATTATTAGCGGCAGATTTGTAGTGTCATTAAAGGGTCGGGGCTAAGTTCAGGCCGGATTTGTGGGTTTTCTTACAGGCCCCTTAAGCTACTGTTATAAAAAGGAAACTAGTGCTATCCTCGAATTACTAGTTATCCCGTAGGAGGAGAGTATGTCTGATCAGTCGCTGAATAATGACGTGGCAAAGCTGATATTGCGCCTAACAGTAGCTTGCCTGATGTTGTTTCATGGTGTATCCAAAATAATGGATCCCGGTGTGCTTGAATATTTCGGTGGCAAACTGGCCTCATTGGGCTTGCCCGAGGTAATTGCTTATGGCGTGTATGTCGGTGAGGTCGTTGCCCCCGTTATGATTATTCTGGGCGTTTTTTCCCGGATCGGTGGCTTGTTGATTGTTGTGAATATGCTGTTCGCTATTGTGCTGATGCATTCGGCAGATCTATTTGCACTGACGGAGCACGGCGGCTGGCGTCTTGAGCTGCAGGGCTTTTACTTGGTTAGCGGGTTGGTCATTTTATTGTTAGGGAGTGGCAGATTTGCCCTTAAGCCGGATTGAAATAGTTTTGTTTCATGGCTAACGAGACAACATAGCGTACTAACGCTGTAGTCATTACGGCGCTCTATAATCGTTTCCAGAATCTGGACGGGGAAGGGGACATTTTTCCGAAAAACAGCCACCTTCTGGCTAAGTTTGGTAAGCTTAATAACCTTGTTTAACCGGCACTCAGGGGTAGTGTATTGGCTTTCCAAAGATCAGTTCAGTCTTCTAACAACGCGAATTCCAGAATCGGCCTAATGCTTGTTAATTTAGGCACGCCTGATGCGCCGAGCCCGTCTGCTGTGCGGCGGTATTTGGCTGAATTTCTATGGGATCCCCGTGTGGTGGAATCACCGCGTTGGTTCTGGTGGCTTGCACTGCACGGAGTCATATTGCGTATCCGTCCTGGCAAAGTGGCAAAAGCCTATCAAGCAGTGTGGACTGATGCCGGGTCGCCTCTGCTGGCCATTAGCCAGCAACAAGCTAACTGCATGCAGTTAGCTATGAATAAGAGGAGTGATGTGCGGATAGAGGTCGCGCTTGCCATGCGCTACGGCAACCCGTCAATAGATGCTGGACTAAAATCCTTGCGTGAAAAGGGCGTGCAAAAATTATTAGTATTACCCATGTACCCACAATATTCGGCAACCACGACAGCTTCTGTTTATGACGCCGTATTCGACGTGATGAAGACCTGGCGTCAGGTTCCAGAGTTACGTTTGATCCGTGACTATCATGTTACTGCCGGCTACATAGCGGCACTTAAGCAGAGCGTTGAGCAATATTGGCAGACCCACGGCCGTGCCGATCGTTTACTGATGTCGTTCCATGGTATACCTAAACGCTATTGCACTGCTGGCGACCCCTATCATCGTCAATGCCTGGCTACCGGCCATTTGTTGGCGGAGGTATTGGGTCTGACAGAGGCAGAATTTGCCATTACTTTTCAGTCGCGTTTCGGCCGTGAAGAATGGTTAAAACCCTATGCAGATCACACCCTGAAAGAATGGGGTAGTGGTGGGACTAAATCTGTGCAGGTTGTTTGCCCCGGGTTTAGTGCTGATTGCCTGGAAACTTTGGAAGAGATTGCTGATCAAAACAAGGAGATTTTTCTCAATGCGGGGGGTGAAAGCTTTGCCTATATACCTGCTTTAAACGATTCTGATGCGCATATCGATGCGTTGGCGGATCTGGTATTGAAGCATATGCAGGGCTGGCTTGTGAAAGATTCCGGTCAGGAATCAAAATAAGCCGGTTATGAAACGAGCCGGTAGCCATGACTGTTTGCGGACAAAACACGGAAAAATTACTTACTGCACACAGGCCGTGCATTGGTGTCAGTAGTTGCCTGGCTGGATATAAGGTCCGTTATGACGGGGATTCGAAACCGCATGATTTTATAACCGGCACACTGCCGACAGTGTGCGAGCTAGTACCGGTTTGTCCAGAAGCTGGTATCGGTATGGGGGTGCCACGCCCAGCTATACATTTACGCGGTACGCCTGGAGCACTTGCTGCAGTTGGCGTCGAAAATCCAGAGCTGGATGTAACCTGCGCTTTGCAGGAATACGCGCTTACCACTGCCCAGGGTTTAACTGCTATTGCTGGCTATATATTCAAGAGCCGGTCACCCAGTTGTGGTCTGGGCAGTGTGAAGATGACGCAGGATTCCGGTGCGGTGCTTGAGGGGGGTGATGGGCTCTATGCCCAGGGAATTGTCCAAGCACTGCCACTGGTGCCGGTTACCGAAGAAACCTGTCTGGATGATTTAGAATGCCGGGATAATTTTTTCGAACGCGTATTTATTTATCAGCGCTGGCTGGTGTTCTGTCAACAGCAAAACGCGGTAAAAGATCTACAGGCTTTGCACCGCTGCCATGAGTTCACCCTCAGGGCGCGTAGCGATGTGGCATGGGAGAGCCTGAATGATATAGTCCAGGCGTGCGAAAAGAATGCTGTAGCTGAAGTCTGGGAAAGCTATATAACCCGTTTAATGCAAGTGATTAAGGTGCCTGTCACTCTTTGCCAGCATGTTAAAATGCAACAGCAGGCGGCCGCTCATCTCGACAAGTTTTTGCCTGAAAATAGCTTGATAGACCTTTTTGCAGCAATCGATAATTATACTGCTGGTGAAGTCTCTAGATCTGTGCCTGTTTATGAAATCCGGCGGCTGCTCGCCCACTGTCCACATGATAGGCTACAGGAACAGGTTTATCTTTATCCATCAGATCAGGAAATGGTGCTGAGATTTTAAACGCCGTCTATAACGAGCTTGAATTTAAGCGGGCACTTGGCGCCTTGGGCGACTATTGCGATAAGCAAAACCTGTTCCGGACAACACGGACTTTGGTGATTGAAGCCAGGCCACCCTGTTTATTACTTGCTGAATTTGACAGACAAAATAACCGGTCGAATCCACAGCTCAAATGCTGCCTGAAGGATGAGGGCTGGTTTGTTTATTATCCCGATAGACACGGTACCTGGAATAGCTATCCCAACTTACCTCAGACGCGGCATTATCAACAGGTCATTGACGAATTGGAGCGTGCCCCTTTGCACGTACACTGGAGTTAATATGCAAACGCTGCGTTTGTTGTTTGGTCTTTTAGTCTTGATGGCGGTACCCGTTCTCGTAGCTGATGAGGTCGAGAAGCTGGTTTTCATCGTAATAGACGACGGTGATGTGGTTGCGTCGAATACCCGGCTGGGAAGATTTGACAGGCTGGAATTACGCGCTAAGGAAAAGGTGTTGGAATACAAGGTGGCGAATGCAGTTGCTGTGGTGGCAACCAATCAACGTTATGTTGCCTATGGCGTATTTACAGGCAGCTGGTTTTCGAAGCGCCGGGAGGCGGGTGAGAAACTTTTGTCGATTGAGGCGGCCGATTATTCAGCGCTTGTTGTGACCACTGACAGGTTTCTGAACTTCTATGGTAAAACTGGTGCCTGGCAGGAAACCAATCGTTAGACCTAGAAAAATCAGTTGAACCTACTGATTTTTCTAGGTTCAACTGGAAAGGGGTAGGGTGTCGCCTTCCAGGTAGAGTTTCAGGCGTTGCCCGGGACGCAGGTAGCGTCCACGCGGCAGGTCATTCCAGCGCCTCAGTTCAGTGATCGATACCTTGTAGTGGCGGGCTAGATCCCATAGCGTATCGCCATTTTTCACGATATGTTCGACGCTGTCATCGTCGAGAGATGTGATCTCGATAGGCTGTGTTGGTATGGGTGCATCATAGGCCGGTATCGTCAGTGTTTTGTTAACGCGAATCAGGTTATTGCTTAGTTTGTTTGCCTGGCGAATTGCACGTATAGAGGTGTTGTAGTGCAGTGCAAGGTGCCCCAGTGTTTCGCCTTCACTTACCTTGTGGTCAACCCAGTAGAGTGTGGCGTCGTCAAGTGTATTTTCTAATGCCATCACCAGCTTGTCACTTTGCTCGTAAGGCAGCAGCAGCCGGTGGGGGCCGGATGGCGGAGTTGACGGTTTTTTGAAGCCAGCGTTCAACTGGTGTAACTCATCCAGCGGAATGCCGGATAATTGTGCAGCTCTTGCAAGATTTATGCGGCCGTTTGTATTGACGATATCGAAATAGGGCCGGTTCGGTATTTCAGGCAGGGTTATATCGTGCGCTTCAATGTTTGCAACCAGTCTGCAAAGTGCTAACAGGTTGGGTACATAGTCACGTGTTTCCCGGGGAAGTTTTAGGTGCCAGAAATCGGTAGGCTGGTTATTTTTTTTATTGTTTCTAATCGCTCTGCTGACAGTACCTTCGCCCGAATTATAAGCGGCGAGGGCCAACAGCCAGTCGCCATTAAAACGGCGATGCAATATTTCCAGATAGTCAAGCGCCGCACGGGTGGAATCGATTACGTCCCGGCGTCCGTCGTACCAGCTGTCATGCCTGAGATGAAAACGTTTCGCTGTGGTTGGAATTATTTGCCAGAGTCCAGCCGCTTTGCCGGGTGAATCAGCATAGGGATCAAAAGCGCTTTCAACGACCGGTAGCAAGGCTATTTCACCGGGCATGCCTCGGCTTAACAATTCATAACGAATATACCAGAGATAGGGTTTTGCGCGGGTCAGAACGCGGTCGAGGTAGCCGGGGTGCCGCTGATACCATTTCCGATGCATGCGCACCCGGTAGTTATCGGGTGGTTCCGGTAGTTGAAACTCGTTACGTAGTTCGTACCAGAAATTGTCATTGGCAGGTTGTGCAGCTGTCTTTTCGTGGCCATTGGTCATTGCCATGCTCCAGCCGGATAGTGCTAGAAGCATTAAAAAGCTGCCTGTTTTAACGAGTATGTTATCTGTTGTTTGCATTTTATTATTAACGGTCGTTGTTCGCATGACGGCTACACTCCACTAGTATTTAGGTAACTGTGAATTCCGTCACATTTTATTATCTCGCCAGCGCCTGGCAATATGTATTGTATTGATTATGCCATGCTTTATTTGTTGATGCCCGAACCCTGTGCGAGAGGTTTTTTTGACAGGGCAACTATTTGCCCATAGCCCAAACAGTTAGGCTATGATCTACAACCATTATGTCACGTACACGTTGTGAAAAAACCCGCCTGGATCAGTTGATGGCCATGCGCCGCTGGTGTGGGCAACCCTTGGGCAGTGCCCTATGCGAGGTTGAGCAGGATATTCTGACGCCAGTTTTAGCGCAGGTATTCGGCTACCACCTGGTGGCGATTGATCCGCTTTGCCGGTTGGATGCCTTACAGGAAAGCCGTATACCGCACAAAATTATCCAGACGTGCACCAGCGCTGGCCTGGCTGAAAAACCTTCTTTGCTGGCCTGTAATGAATCACTGCCCTGGCAGACGGATAGTATTGACGCCTTCGTGTTACCCCACGCGTTGGAATTGTCGACAGATCCTCACCAACTGTTGCGTGAACTGGATCGCTGCCTGGTCGCCGAGGGGAATTTAATTATGCTGGGATTCAATCCTTATGGTTTATGGGGAATGCGCCGGTTTTTACAGCAGCACGGTAAGGCGCCCTGGGGTTTGCGGTTCATCAGTCTACATCGTTTAAGAGACTGGTTATCACTGTTAGGCTATGCCATCGTAAACACACAATACTACCACCCCAAATTACCTTGGCAAACTACCGCAACATCCAGCACACGCAGTGTATTGACGAGCCTGCATCGTCCCGCGTGGCCTTTTCTGGCTGGTTGCTATTTACTGGTGGCACGCAAGCGCGTAACGACACTGACCCCCATCAAACCGCGCTGGCGTCCGCAGCGTTCTCTGCTTCCTGGCAGAGCGGTTGAACCATCACAACGGGGTATGACCAGGTCTGAGTATGAGTGAAAAAGTTGAAGTATTTACCGATGGTGCATGCCGCGGAAATCCGGGGCCGGGTGGTTGGGGCGCTTTATTAAGATACGGCAAGCACGAGAAAGAATTGTTTGGTGGTGAGGCAGAGACTACCAATAACCGGATGGAGATGATGGCGGCTATTCAGGCGCTGGAAACGCTGAAAGAAAAGCGCTGCGTTAAGGTGACCACTGACTCGGTATACGTAAAAAACGGCATCACCGAATGGCTGCCTAACTGGAAAAAACGCGGCTGGAAAACGGCAGCAAAAAAACCCGTCAAGAATGCAGACTTGTGGAAGCGCCTTGATAAGGCCGTGCAACGGCACCATGAAGTTAGCTGGCACTGGGTTAAGGGGCATAGTGGTCATCTGGAGAATGACAGGGCGGATGCGTTGGCTAATCGTGGAATAGATGAATTAGACGGTGGGGATTGAGAGATGAGACAAATTGTTCTAGATACAGAAACAACCGGACTTGATCCCTCTGACGGCCACCGGATTATCGAGATCGGTTGTGTAGAACTCATTGACAGAAAGCTGACCGGAAACAATTATCACCAGTATATACAGCCGCAACGTGAGATTGATGCCGGTGCGTTTGAAGTGCACGGTATCAGCAATGAATTTCTCACGGATAAGCCGGTGTTCCACGATCTGGCGCAGGAATTTTTAGCTTATATCCGTGGCGCAGAACTCATCATTCACAATGCGCCCTTTGACGTAGGATTTATGAATCATGAGTTAAAACTCGATAATGCGAGCCAATGTATTGAAGACCTGTGTTCTGTGCAAGACACACTGGCCATGGCCCGGCGCCTGCACCCAGGGCAGAAAAATAACCTGGATGCCTTATGCAAGCGCTATGAAATAGATAATTCCCGCCGTGATTTACACGGTGCGTTACTGGATGCAGAGATCCTGGCCGATGTATACCTGGCCATGACAGGTGGGCAAGTTGCCTTATTGCTGGGTGGTCTGGCCGATACAGCGAATCCGCAAGCGCATGAAGAGCCGATACGGCGTTTAAGCGGCAAGCGGCCAACACTCATCGTTACCAGAGCAAATGCACAAGAGAATGATGCCCACAGAGAACGGCTGGACGCCATTGGTAAATTGTCTGGAGGCGCTGTGGTGTGGGATCAATCTGAGCACGCAAAATCTTAACCGGTGTGAACAAAGTATGACCAATCCGAGAGTGAAAATTTACAGTACCGGGCGTTGCCCGATCTGTGATAAAACCAAGACGCTGCTGAACAAGTGGGGTATCGCTTATCTGGAGGTGCGTGTGGATAGTGACCGGGCCGGCTTGATAGAGATGTCCCGGATTACTGATGGCGCCCGCTCAGTGCCGCAGATTACGATAGACGGGCGCTGGATTGGTAGCTTTATGGATCTTACAGAATTGCATATGGAAGGCGAGCTTGATGGTTTGATGCAAAATGAATAGCCGGTTAGAACGTATTTTTTAGCTGGCCACTATT
>CAYPEL010000058.1:0-15103 GCA_964409635.1 uncultured Gammaproteobacteria bacterium
GTAACTCATTGAGCTTATTTTCCAGGGACTGCCGGTCAAGGTCAGGATTGCGCCGCTTATGCAGCAGGCAGCGCGTGGTAGTCAGCAAGGTTCCAGCGCCATCGGATTCGAGGCTGCCGCCTTCTAATACCAGATCCACACTAGACAATTGAGTCTGGCCAAACAGACCTTGTTCTGCCATCTGTATGGAAATGGCATTATCTAACGCAGCTGGGTATTTATTACCCCAACCATTAAAGATAAAGTCCAGTAGCAGTGCCTGACTATTCTCAATAATTGTGATCGGCCCATGATCACGCGCCCAGCTGTCATTCGAAAAACAATCGTGTAGCTTTACATAATCAAGATTAACCGCGTTGTTATCCAGCAGTTTGTACACATGCTGTTTGTGCAGGCTGTCATAGCAATTAACGAGCACCTTTTCCCGCTTTGCGATTTCACGGACAAGGTTAACAAAAACCATGTCAGCGCTTTCAAGGCTGGATCGCCAGTCACTCTGCGCGTGCGGCCAGGTGAGTATAACCCCGGCTTGTGGTTCCCATTCTGCAGGTAATCGGCGTAGTAACGGCATGCCTGGAATTGTATCGGCACTGACGCTGCATTGGGAATAAAAAAATCCCCGCCGGGGCGGGGATTTTTGATCGGCTGATTTAACCGGAGCAATTAATGAGGTACCACAGCGTGGATAACGTGCTGGTGCTCAAAATAAACGACGTAGCCCGGATAGTGCCAGGCGGTAATCGGTGGATCGCCAACAGCGCCCGAGCGGGTTTGGGGATCACCATACCGGCTCAGAACCTTATCCATGCTCAACCCAGCGAGTGGTTTTTCTACGCCAGAACTCGCTTGGGCGGAATTAATTAACAGGGTATCCGCATGCACCAGTGACACGGAAACTAACAGGCCAATGAACAGTGCCATCAGTCGAAATGAGCGCATACGAACTCCTTCACAATAAACAGTAGTGGCTTAACAGTCATTGTGTCGGCATGCACGGGCGTTTCTAAAGGCGTTAAAAATAATCCTTAACCATATGAACTAACAGACAAAAACTATATCCTTCACAAGGGGGTTATGGTTTAATGCTGCCCCATGTTTCGACCACTAGAACTCTTTATCGGCCTACGCTATTCCGCCGCAAAAAGACGTAACCACTTCATTTCCTTTATATCTCTGATCTCGATGATGGGGATTGCCCTGGGCGTGGCGGCGCTGATAACCGTGTTGTCCGTCATGAATGGCTTCGAACAAGAGCTGCGCACCCGGATTCTGGGCATGGCCTCACACGCCAGTATCAGCAATATGCGCGGGCCACTGGAAAACTGGGAAATGACGGCCGATACCGCCCGTCTGAACCCCCAGGTCGTTGGCACCGCGCCCTATGTCCAGCATGAGGTTATGCTGGCGCACGGTAATAAAGTCAGCGGCACCCTGATCAGGGGCGTCATACCCGAACAGGAACCCCAGGTATCGGTTGTCGGTGACAAGATGGTTGCCGGGGAACTGACTGATCTGGTGCCGGGTAGCTACCGGATTATTTTAGGCAGCGAACTGGCTATCAATCTTGGTGTAATCACCGGCGATACAATTACCATGATTACACCACAAGCCAATTTTACACCAGCGGGTGTACTGCCGCGTTTGCGGCGTTTTACAGTGGCCGGTGTTTTCGAAGTGGGTATGTATGAATATGACCGCAGTGTCGCGTTGGTCAATATAGTGGACGCGGCAAAACTGTTTCAAATGGGACAGGGCGTTACCGGTGTGCGCCTGAAACTGCAGGATCTTTTTCATGCGCCCGCCGTCATGCAGCAATTGTCGAGTAGTTTTAGTATGGATTACCGGCTCGACGACTGGACAAAGCAGCATGCTAATTTTTTCCGTGCCGTGCAAACAGAAAAGCGGGTTATGTTTATTATTCTGACATTGATTGTTGCTGTCGCCGCATTCAATATCGTCTCAACACTGGTAATGGTGGTAACCGACAAACAGTCGGACATTGCCATTCTTCGCACGCTGGGGGCAACGCCAGCCACCATCATGCGGATATTCTTTATCCAGGGAATTCTGATTGGTGCACTGGGTACATTGATCGGGATAGCAAGTGGCATAGCATTAGCCACCAACGTGGAAACCATTGTGCCCTGGATAGAACAGCAATTTAGCGTTCAGTTTATGCCCGCCGAGGTTTATTACATCAGTGATCTGCCTTCTGAAATCAATTGGCCCGACGTGGCCCGGATAGGAACCGTCGCTTTTGTACTCAGTATGCTGGCCACCCTCTATCCGGCTTGGCGGGCAGGCCGGACTCAGCCTGCAGAGGCTTTACGCTATGAATAATGCGGCCATCGATACGGCAGTTGAAAATGAAGTGATTGGTTGCTCGAATCTGACACGCACCTTTACCGAAGGCAGGCTCAATGTCAGCGTACTTGAGAATGTCGAATTATCTATACTGGCGGGCGAACATGTTGCCATTGTCGGCAGTTCAGGCAGTGGTAAAAGCACCTTGTTGCATTTGTTGGGAGGGCTGGATAAACCGACACAGGGGACTGTCAGGTTAACCGGACAGGATTTTAGCCATATGAGTGAGGCGCAACGCAGCCGGATGCGGAATAAGCATTTAGGTTTCGTCTACCAGTTCCACCACTTGTTACCTGAATTTACCGCGCTGGAAAATGTCGCTATGCCGTTGGTCATACGTGGGACTGCACCGCATGATGCGGAACAGCAAGCTGAAGATTTATTGGATCGCGTCGGCTTAGCCGAGCGTGTTTCCCATAAACCGGGGGAATTGTCCGGTGGCGAACGGCAACGCGCTGCGGTGGCACGGGCACTGGTAACCCGGCCCGATTGTGTGCTGGCCGATGAACCCACCGGCAACCTTGACCGGCGCAATGCGGCGCATGTGTTATCGTTAATGCTCGAATTAAATAGCGATTTTAATACCAGCCTGATCATTGTGACGCATGATCACCAACTCGCTGAGCAAGCCGAGCGGGTGCTGGAATTGAAGGATGGGGTTTTGGTGTAAACCGCCCCGTCTTGTAGGGTAGGTTAAACGCACTGCTTGCCACAGTGAGCGGTGGGTTTTACCCACTAAACAGAATACCTTTCCCGGGGTGGAGAGCTAATACTCAGTCAACCGTTCAAGGACGATATGGTTGTATACACACTGGCCTTACTCGCCGGCATAGTCGGTTTTCAATTTGTGCCTCAACTGCCGCCGCTTACCTGGGGCTTGGCGGCCACAGCCGTGGCGCTAGGCTGTTGGGTGAAGGTGTCTTTAAGGCCTTTATCAGTCTTTCTCTGCGCACTCTTATGGGCCTGGTGCCACGCTAGCTTAACCTTATCCAGCCGGTTGTCTGAAGACTATGCGGGTAAGGATCTGCTCGTCCAAGGCTACATCGAAAACATCCCGCAAGCCGTCAGCTCAGATAACTATCGATTCACTTTTATCGTTGAGCAACTACAGTCTGAGTCAGGCTCAACCTGGCTTCCCATGACTATCAAAACCCGGCTGCGCTGGTATAAGAATGCCCCAGCACTACGCGCCCGTGAAAGCTGGCAATTACGTGTCCGACTGAAGCTGCCGCGAGGCTTGGCTAACCCGGGAGGATTTGATTACGAACGCTGGTTATTCAGTCAACAGTTTGATGCCACAGGCTATGTCAGGAATTCAACTGAAAATACTCAGCTAACGTCGAAATCCTGTTCACATATAGATTGCTGGCGGCAGTTTTTATCAGAGCAAATAGTGGCTAGTATCCAGTCTGATGCCGCCGGTCTGCTGGTTGCACTGGCGGTTGGCGACAAGAGCGGTATTGACCAACAGCAGTGGGATATGCTGCGCAACACCGGGACAGCTCATCTGATGGCAATTTCCGGATTGCATATAGGCTTGATAGCCGGGCTGCTGTTTGCAGTAAGCGCATGGCTCTGGAAAGTTTTCAATCTCGCAAGCTTTTACCCGGCTAGCAGAGTGGCAGCCGTTGCCGCGATTCTGGGTGCACTGGCCTACTCACTGCTAGGCGGTTTTTCATTGCCGACACAGCGGGCATTGGTCATGGTCAGTGTTTTTATGTGCGGACATTTGTTGACACGCAGCATGCAACCCTGGCGGGCAATCTGCGTATCACTCGCCTTGATTTTATTGTATGACCCACTGTCGGTTCTTGCTTCTGGATTCTGGCTCTCCTTTGGCGCAGTCGCCTGGATTTTTTATATCCTGAGTGGCCGCTACGGTTTCGTGAGCAAGGTAAAAAGTGCCTTGCGTATTCAAGCAGCCCTGGCCCTGGGGCTGCTGCCGGTGTTGCTACTTGGTTTTCAACAGGCTTCTCTCATAGCCCCAGTTGCAAATATAGTGGCTGTGCCTGTCGTTGGCCTGGGAGTCGTGCCGATATTATTGGCGGGTACTGTTTTACTGCAACTTTGGCCTGCTGCGGGTAGCTTCCTGATCCAGCTGGCGGGCGATATGATGCACCTGCTGACCGGCTTCCTGAATGGGCTGAACGCCTTACCTATTAGTATCTGGCGCCAGGATGCCGGGAGTCTTACAGTGGCCGGTTTATGTCTCGTATCTGCACTGTTCTTACTGGCGCCTGCCGGACTGGCCGTACGCCTTGCCGGCTTGTTGCTGCTCGGGCCGCTCCTGTTTGCCAGGACGCCTGGCCCGGCAACTGGAGAACTCTGGCTGGATTTACTGGACGTAGGGCAGGGACTGTCTGCAGTTGTTCGCACCCGGCAGCATACGCTGGTCTATGATACCGGACCCCGGTCACGGTCGGGCTTTGATACCGGTCAATCTGTTGTCGCGCCTTTTCTGCTTTCCCGGAAGCTTGAGCATATCGATAAACTCGTCATCAGCCACAGCGACAATGATCATCAGGGTGGCGCCAAAAGCCTGTTTGAAATAATCCGGACTGATTCGGTTTTGGCGGGTATGCCGGATAAAATTAAATTCGCGCGCTCTAAAAAATGTCAGCGCGGCCAACGCTGGGAATGGGATGGCGTGGTGTTTGAAATACTGTCACCTGTTGAACGCATCCGCGGTAACAATGCTTCCTGTGTACTGCAGATTACAGCGGCAAACGGACAGAAACTGCTACTGACCGGTGATATCGAATCGGCTATCGAACAGCAGTTAGTCAACCAGTACGCTGACAGCTTGCGCAGCACCGTACTGGTTGTGCCTCACCACGGCAGCCGTACATCCTCGACAGCGCAATTCGTTACTGCAGTTGCAGCGGACACGGTTTTAATTCCCGCCGGGTACGCTAACCGCTTTGGCTTCCCAAAAGCCGCAATAGTCGATCGATACCGGCGCCAGAACGCAGAAATTTATGTAACCGGTCTGGAAGGCACCATCAGCGTAGTGCTCGGGCGGGGGGATGGCCCACCCCGCCTGGCAACGTTTCGCCGGGAGGCCAGGCGTTATTGGCGCAATACAACCTCGCCGGAGTACTAGCTGGCAGCTGGCTAAAATTGCACCAGTTGTTACTTGAAAGCCAGATAACGTATTATTTATCTTTGTAAGACAATCAAAATTTTAACTCAAGCAAGGACATTTACGTGTTTGAAATGGTAGCGGCTGGCGGCTGGCTAATGGCCCCAATAATTATTTGCTCGGTGATCGCGTTCGCTATCATCGCTGAACGGCTCTGGACATTACGCACCAAGCGTGTATTACCCAGCCAGAGTGTTGCCAAGGTATGGGACTGGGCGAAGGATAAACAGCTCGATATCGAGCGGCTACGCACCCTGCGCGCCGAATCGCCACTGGGCAGAATCATGGCCGCCGGTCTCATCAACCGCAAAGCGCCCCGTAATATCATGAAAGAGGCGATAGAAGATACCGGCCGTCATGTAGTGCATGAACTCGAACGGTTTCTCAATACTTTGGGCACGATTGCGGCGATTGCCCCCTTACTGGGCCTGCTTGGCACGGTTGTCGGGATGATCAAGGTGTTCTCGGCGATCACTACTCAGGGGGTGGGTAATCCAAGCGCACTTGCAGGAGGGATTTCAGAAGCCCTGATCACCACAGCGGCGGGTATGGCTGTGGCAATCCCCAGCCTGATGTTCTACCGGTATTTCCGTGGCAAGGTAGCCATGCTGGTTCTACGCATGGAAAAACAAGCCATGCGTATGGTCGAAGTGTTACAGGGACAACGCGCGCAGGATGGGTATATTGAGGATCAACTATGAACCTGCGGCGCAGTAGAGCTGAAGATCCTGAAGTCAATCTGATGCCGTTGATTGATGTGGTTTTCATTTTGCTGATCTTTTTTATGGTGTCCACCACCTTTCAGAAAGAATCCGAAATCAAGATAGAACTACCCGAAGCCAGTTCAGACCCGGTTGAGGCTGAGCGTGATAGCTTCGAAATTGTGATCGATGCAGATGGCCGTTATTTTATTGATGAACGGCAGGTTGTAAACAACGAACTAGATACCTTAAAAAAAGCCATCAGCAAATCTCTGGGTGATCGCAAGGAACTCCCTGTCGTGATCCGTGCCGACCGCCGCACACCCTATGAATCAGTCGTACGCGCCATGGATGCGGCTTCTCAACTCGGGCTGGTTCAGTTGTCACTTGCGACCAGCCAGACGGAAACCTCTGACGAGTGACCAACGCTGACCAGGTTCCTGGTGGACTTGAGATATACCGGCGATTACTCACCTACGGGTTCCCTTACTGGAAAATATTTTTCCTCGCGGTAGTCGCCATGCTGTTATTTGCTGCGACCGATACCGGGTTCGCTGCTTTGATGAAACCCATGCTGGATGGGAATTTCATCGAAAAAGATCCGGATGTCATCAAACTGGTTCCCCTGGCCTTAGTCAGTCTTTTCCTGTTCAGGGGGCTTTCCGGTTTTATTTCCCGCTACGCCATGACCTGGATCGGCCGCAACGTTATTCATACACTGCGCAGCCAAATGTACCAGCGCCTGTTGCACTTACCTTGCGGCTATTATGACAGGCAGACAACCGGACATTTATTGTCAAAACTGACCTACGATGTTGAGCAAGTCGCAGAAGCCAGCACCAACACCATCACTATACTTATCCGTGATTCCCTGACATTACTGTTTTTGTTGGCCTATATGTTCTGGATAAGCGGCTGGTTGACAGCACTGTTTTTTATCACTGTGCCGGTCATTATTGTATTAATCCGCTATGCCGGTCACCGGTTCCGTAAAATCAGCCAGAATATTCAGGATTCAATGGGTGATTTAACCCAGTTTATAGAACAATCCATCAGCGGGCAGAAAAATATCAAGGCCTTTGATGCGCTCTCTGAACAGACCCGTCTGTTTGAAACAGTCAACCAACGTAACCGCAAACTGCATCTGAAAATGGCGCTGATTAACAGCCTCAATGCGCCGCTTGTACAGCTGGTTGCCGCCTGCATGCTGGCCTGTGTGATTTATCTTGCCACCAGGCAGTCGCTTGCCGAGCAAATTTCTGTCGGTGAATTCGTCTCTTTCATCACCGCCATGCTGCTGATCATGCAGCCGGTAAAACGCTTGACCAACATCAATGCAGCGTTACAGCGCGGCATAGCCGCGGCGCAGAATATATTCTCCTTGCTCGATGAACCACTCGAAATAGACAGGGGTCAAAAACAGTTAACTAGAGCGCTGGGCACGATTAGATTTGACAATGTTTCCTTTGGCTACGGGAAAACCACTGTACTCAAAAATATTGACTTAACGATCCAGGCGGGTGAGACCATCGCCCTGGTCGGGCGTTCTGGCAGTGGAAAATCAACGCTTGCAGATTTGATCCTGCGTTTTTATGAACCCACGCAAGGCGTGATAAGCCTGGATGGTACGGATATACGCCACTTTTCCCTGGCTGATTTAAGAAGCCAAATTGCTATCGTAGGTCAGGAGGTCATGCTATTCAACGATACCCTGGCCAATAATATTGCGCTTGGCAAGCGTCAACAGACCGAACCAAGTGACATAGAGGCGGCTGCCCTGTCGGCACACGCTAGCGAGTTTATTCAGGCTATGCCCGATGGCTTGCAAACGCGTGTGGGCGACCGGGGTATTTTACTTTCCGGCGGACAGCGGCAGCGTATCGCGATAGCCCGCGCCATCCTAAAAGATGCGCCGATTCTGATTCTGGATGAAGCCACTTCATCCCTGGACAGTGAATCTGAGCGCTATGTACAGGATGCTATCCAGACATTACGGCAGGGTCGTACCTGTTTGATTATCGCCCATCGTCTATCAACTGTCGAAAGAGCAGACTGCATTTTTGTTCTCGATGCAGGCCGGCTTGCAGAAGCGGGCAGTCATCAGGAACTGATGCAGAAGCGAGGCCTCTATGCCGAGCTATACCGGCTGCATTTTGATGTTGACCTAGTGTGATAAAAAGGCTTGCCGAAGGCTGGCTAAACCGGATCTGGTATCAGGCTAAGCTACCGGCATTATTGCTGTGGCCGTTGTCGTTAATTTTTTGCCTGGCTGTCAGATTACGCATCTGGTTATATGAACAGAATCTATTGAAATCCGAAAAACTGGCAGTACCGGTAATTGTAGTAGGTAACCTGACCGTGGGTGGTACGGGTAAAACGCCGCTGGTTCTTTGGCTGGCAACTTTCTTGCGTAAGGCGGGCTATCGGCCTGGCATTATCTGTTCGGGATATAATGGGCAAGCAACCGCCCAGCCCTTGAATGTTGTTCCGAGTACTGACCCACAACAGGCCGGTGATGAAGCCGTATTACTGGCACAACGTTCTTCCTGTCCCGTCGTTGCTTGCAGGGATAGACTCGCAGCGGCTGGAAAGCTGCTGCAACAACACAGTTGCGATGTGCTGCTCAGTGATGATGGCTTGCAACATTACCGACTGCAGCGTGATATAGAAATACTCCTGATTGATGCAAGCCGGGGGCTTGGTAATGGCTATTGTTTACCAGCGGGCCCTTTGCGCGAGCCGGCCAAGCGGTTACAGACAGCCGATCTCGTAGTGAGTAAGGGCCGCTCTCCACTGGCAGACTGGCACATGCAAACCCGCTGCAGTTCGGCCTATCCGCTGAACCAGCCAGGTAAGCTGATTGCACTGGACGCGTTTCTACCCGGTAAAATTCGTGCAGTGGCCGGTCTGGCCAATGCCGAGTCTTTTTTTAAATGCCTTCGAGCGGCAGGATTGGAGGTTGTGGAGGCGGGTTTTTCTGATCATCACGCCTATTTACCCGCTGAACTGGATTTTGGTGATAATTTACCGGTTTTAATGACGGAAAAAGACGCGGTAAAATGCCGTCTTCTACGACTGGAAAATTGCTGGGCAGTTGCGTTGGAAATACAGCTGAACGATGCATTTGGTAAAACCCTGCTGCGCCTATTAACTAACCATGCGTCTTTGAGGAAAACCGACATTGGATAAAAAATTACTTGATATTTTGGCCTGTCCCGTTTGCAAGGGTCCATTGGAATACCGGAAACAAGAGCAGGAGCTGATCTGTAAGGCAGACCGTCTTGCATATCCTATTCGTGACGGCATACCGGTTATGCTTGAAGAAGAAGCGCGCTCATTTACCGCTGACGAAGTCTTATAACCCCTGTTTAGGAAATAGTATGGCTGATGCATTTACGGTTATTATTCCTGCGCGATATGCATCCTCGCGCTTGCCTGGCAAGCCATTACGCCCGCTAGCGGGCAAACCCATGCTGCAACATGTCCACGAGGCGGCACTTGCCAGTGGCGCAGAACAGGTTATTGTGGCCACCGATGATGCGCGCATTGATCAGGCAGCCAGGGAATTCGGGGCAGATGTCTGCATGACATCGCCTGACCATCCCAGTGGAACGGACAGACTCGCGGAGGTGGCGGCCTCGCGAGGCCTTGATGAAGAGACAATCATTGTCAATTTGCAGGGTGATGAACCTTTAATGCCACCCGAACTGCTGCAGCAGGCCGCCGGGGGACTCGCTGGCCAGGCACTCGCGCGTATTGCGACACTGGCCACACCCTTTCTTGCGGCCGGTGAATTCTTTGACCCCAACGTGGTCAAGGTTGTCACGGATCGAAACAACTATGCCCTGTATTTCAGCCGTGCACCGATACCCTGGGATCGCGATCTGCTACAAGGTAGTACCAGGGTGTTACCGATCGGCATTCAACCCATGCGACATATTGGTATTTATGCCTACCGGGTGAGTTATTTACAAGACTATGCAAACATGCAGGCGTGTGCTCTGGAACAGGCCGAGCACCTCGAACAATTACGCGCATTGTGGTACGGAGAAAAAATCCTGGTGGCAACCGCTTCGCAACGGCCTGGCCCCGGTGTTGATACAGCCGAAGATTTGCAGATAGCAGAGGAGTTAATGCTGGCGCGTACGCATGGACATGCATAATCAACGTACTGCTTAGCTATGTTCAAGCCACGCTATAATTTCTGGCAACACCTGCTCGCTGTCAGTAAAAACCGGAATTGAAATCGTTTGCTGAACACGCCGATTCGCATTTCCAAACTGATTCATCTGGATCGATGCCTCAGTTTTCAAAGAACGCAGGATGAGCGATTGATCAGTTTTTACATAGTCGACAATTTTATACTGGCAGCCGCAGTAAATAACTGTGCGGCCAACTAAACTTACAAACTGCGGTGGTTCAGGAGCTGTCATAGTTAAACCTTTTGTGGCCATCCTGGCATACGCTACTTGAGTTATTTAGAATGCAATCTTACAGTTTATAAATTTTTGAAATATAGTATATATCTAATGAATAAATATAGAGTTTTATTTGTCTGCATGGGAAATATCTGCCGTTCGCCAACCGGTCAGGGCGTTTTCGAACAGCTGATTGAACAGGCCGGCTTGACGGATCATATTGAAGTCGATTCAGCCGGCACCCATGCCTATCACAAGGGTGAACCGCCGGATAACCGGGCGTCCAAAATAGCGCTTAAACGCGGCATAAGCCTCGATGGCCAACGCGCAAGGCGGGTATCGAGTAAGGATTTTGATCAGTTTGATTATATCCTGGCGATGGACAGCAATAATCTTCATGATCTGCTGTCTATTTGCCCCGACGAGCACCAGCACAAAGTGAGACTCTTATTAAGCTACGCTGACGGCTTAAACCTCGAAGACGTACCCGATCCCTATTATGGCGGCACAACAGGTTTTGAACGTGTCCTGGATTTGGTCGAAGAAGGTGCGCAAGGATTGTTAGGCGATATTCAAAGACGTATGGACAGTAATACGCTCAACTAATCCCGTAGCAGTGGCAGCCTTCGGTGCGCGGGTTTAAACAACGACCTTCGCGCCGAAGAACGGTACTCCTGCTCTATAGGATCATTCGTCACCAATCGCCGCCGGCTTGGCATCACTGGAAGCCGGTTTGGATGGCGCAACAGGTGATGGACGTGGCTCGCTGGCCTGTGGTGGAGTTGCAGGTTTATCTGCGGGCGTCTGTTTAGCTACGGGCTGTGGCGCCGGTTTATCCGTTATAGCTTGTTTGGCCGTTGGTTGTGGTACTGGTTTCTCCGCCGGAGCTTGTTTGGCTGTTGGTTGCGGTACTGGCTTGTCCGCTGGCGTTTGGTTGGCAACTTGTTGCTGCGGTGCAGGGGCAGACGAGTTATCTGCGCTACTTTCAGCAGACGTATTCTGGTTGTCATGGCGCTGTCCTGACGAGCGCCGTCTGCCGCCGCGCCTGCCGCGCCGGCTATTGCGGTTTTGCCGCGGTTTGTTCTCCGCTGTGTCGGTGCCCGCCGCATCCTGATTTTGAGTTTCTTTTACGACCGGTTTTACTTCTTTTGCTTCAGCTTTTACCGGCGCTTGCGTTGGTTTGTCAGGCGTATTTTTACTAGCAGCCCGTTTCTGTTTCGGCTGCTGCTGAGTCGGCCGGTTTGAGGGTTGCTTACGGCGGGTATTGGAAGAACTGGTACGGTTACGGTTTGAACGTGTGCTGGAGGTACTTTTTCTGGTTCGAGGCTGCCGGTTACCGCTACTGCTTGGACGCTCCTCCGGTTTGGCTTCTTCACCTTTACCAAACAGGCTGCCCCAAAGACGGCGAATCAAGCCTGGTTTTGCCACCGCTTGGCGGACAGGTGCCGCTTGCGGGGGGGAGGGTGGCGGTGCTGGCGCTCTTGGCGCAATACGCTGGACAACAGCCTGCTCCGTGGCTGCACTCGCCGTGGTTGCCCCGATTGACTGCAGCAGCCCATCATCCTCTTCTTTGGCTTCGTCCAACATGTGGTGGCTAACAAGGCTATTCTCGCCTTGTAGCTCATCACTGCGGATCCGGCTAATATTAAAGTGAGGTGTTTCCAGGCTGGGTGTAGGGATCATTACAATGCCCATCTGCTGGCTTTTTTCCATGTTTAACAGGAGATCGCGCTTTTCATTCAGCAGGTAGGTGCCTACATCAACCGGAACCCGGGCAATAATCCGGCCGGTTTTATCTTTCATTGATTCTTCTTCAATGATTCTGAGAATAGATAGCGCGAGAGATTCAACACCGCGCACGGTACCCTGACCGGTACAGCGCGGGCAAACAATCTGGCTGGATTCGCCAAGCGAAGGGCGCAGCCGTTGGCGTGACATTTCCAGCAGACCAAAGCGTGAAATACGCCCGACCTGGACACGGGCACGATCCATACGCAGGGCATCCCGCAAACGGTTTTCCACTTCGCGTTGATGCTTGGTGGGTTGCATGTCGATGAAGTCGATAACAATCAGACCGCCAATATCACGAAGCCGTAACTGACGGGCAATTTCATCTGCCGATTCGAGGTTGGTATTGAGGGCTGTTTCTTCGATATCACTACCCTTGGTTGCACGCGCCGAGTTGATATCAATTGAGATCATCGCTTCAGTATGGTCAATGACGATTGCGCCACCGGAGGGCAGGGTCACTTCCCGCTGAAACGCTGATTCAATCTGGCTCTCGATTTGATAGCGTGAGAAGAGGGGAACAGGGTCTTTATAAGTTTTTAACTTACTGAGGTTATGCGGCATGACCTGGGTCATAAACTCCCGGGCGCGCTCAAACACTTCAGTATCATCAATTAGGATTTCGCCGATATCACTGCGCAGATAGTCCCGCAGGGCACGGATAATGACGTTACTTTCCTGATAAATCAGGAACGGCGCTGATCGTTCTGAGGCGGCTTTCTCGATTGAAGTCCAAAGGTGCATCAGGTAATCCAAATCCCACTGCAGCTCTTCAACATTACGGCCTATACCGGCCGTGCGGACAATCAGCCCCATGTCGGCCGGACGTTCCAGTTGTGCTAACGCTTCCCGGATAAGGTTCCGGTCTTCGCCTTCAATACGCCTGGAAACTCCACCCGCGCGGGGATTGTTCGGCATCAATACCAAGTACCGGCCAGCGAGGCTGATAAAGGAAGTGAGGGCGGCGCCCTTGTTACCACGTTCTTCTTTTTCTACCTGGACAATTATTTCCTGGCCTTCAGTCAAAGCATCCTTGATGCTGACACGGCCACCGCCATCGAGCGCGCCTTCTTTGAAATAGAGTCGGGCAACTTCTTTAAGGGGGAGAAATCCGTGCCGATCGGCACCATAGTCAACAAAAGCCGCTTCAAGGCTGGGCTCGATGCGGGTTATTTTTCCTTTGTAGACGTTAGACTTTTTTTGGCCTTTGGAGGGTACTTCTATATCAAGATCGTAAAGTTTCTGGCCGTCGACCAAAGCCACTCGCAGCTCTTCTGGCTGGGTAGCGTTGATTAGCATTCTTTTCATAATAGGGTTCTCTCACATGCTCGACTGTGAGCTTACGCAATTTGCCCGCTAATCGGGGAGCAGCACTGCCGTTATACGTTTTGGCAACGGGCAACACTTGCCACGCCACACATCTGTAGCAGCTGATAAAGAATCCGATGAGCAAAGTAGAAGCGGTTAACACAGGAGCATTATTCAGTAAGTTAATATTAAAAACATTCGCAGGAAATTCGTTTCCCTGCCAGCTTCCGGGACGTCACGCCGTTAAGCAGTAAAAGGGTCGCACTCAGTTATTGATAAATCCTGAGGGCTGATAAAACTATAACAGTACGACCTACTGTTATCAATGGCTTACAGCATAAAGTCGTATTTATTATGGTTATTTCAAATAACCTGTTTCAAGATCTTTCAGGATCACACTGGTAGAATCGGCTGATGGAAGAATCTCCTAAATCCGGCGTGCAATGGCTTGAGGTCAACCCAGACCAGGCGGGTCAAAGAATTGACAACTTTTTGCTCGGTTACCTTAAAGGCGTACCCAAAAGCCGGATCTATAGAATCCTCCGCAAGGGAGAAGTACGGGTAAACCGGGGCCGGATACGACCTGGTTACCGTTTGCAATCGGGTGACAAGTTGCGGTTGCCCCCGGTACGGGTTAGCGAAAACAAGGAAAGCTACGTGCCAGGGCAGGCGCAACAGACGCTGCAAAACCGTGTCATTTATGAGGATGAACGCCTGTTGGTTCTCGATAAACCTTCCGGGATGGCCGTGCATGGCGGCAGCGGGCTTAAATTTGGTGTCATCGAAGCACTGCGGGCTCTGCGCCCGGATGCACCTTATCTGGAGCTGGTGCACCGCTTGGATCGGGCGACATCGGGTTGTCTTATGATCGCCAAAAAGCGGAGTGAGTTGCGAACGATACACGCCTTGCTACGCGAAAATGCGGTGACCAAGCGCTACCTGTTATTGGCTCAGGGTGATTGCTCATCGGCACCACGCCGGGTTGATGCACCGCTTAAAAAGCACCAGTTGCGCAGCGGTGAGCGGATGGTCCATGTTGATACAGAGGGAAAGTCGGCCGTTACCCATTTCAGATTGCTGGAAACCCTGCACGGGTCAAGTTATCTTGAAGCGCAACTTGAGACCGGACGCACCCACCAGATCCGTGTACACGCCGCCTATTCAGGCCACCCAATCGCCGGTGATGAACGCTATGGCGATAAAAGATTTAATGAGACAATGCGCAAGCTGGGCTTGAAAAGGTTGTTTTTGCACGCACATTATTTGTCTTTCCATGATCCTGAACGCAACCGGAGTATTGAAGTGAGCGCGCCACTGGCTGCGGATTTAAGGCGGGTTTTAGATAGGCTGGACTAGTAGTCCTTCAACATGATAATGACGGG
>CAYPEL010000059.1:0-15081 GCA_964409635.1 uncultured Gammaproteobacteria bacterium
GCCAGGGAGCGCCTCCAGCGTATGTCGAAAGACGGTCATTAACCAATAAGCTGTCTACACTAAATACGTACGTTGCTTATGCACACAGGGTTTGCAGACACGCTGTGAATACATCCCTGTACGCTCAGCGGCAGCATCACTGCTGCCGATGGTTTGCAAACCCTGTGTGCATAAGCAACGTGCTGCCTGGTTGGTAGTACAAAGCAGTTGATTAGTTGTGCTGCACAAGCAGTTATTGCAAAAGTGAGTGCGTAAGTTGTCCGGCCTATTCTTTTTGTGACCGTCAGCAGCAGGGATGCTGCTATCGAGCGTACAGGGATGTATTCACAGCGAGTCACAAAAAGAATAGGCCGGACAACTTGCGTACGGAGAAAGAGAAGCACTGCTTGTTAAGGTGATCACACGGAATTTCCAGCCAAAACCCGCTACAATACGGCAATGAACAGCCGTGTACTCAGCCAGATTCAACCTGAAAATGAAGCAGCTGTGCTCAGGGTGAGTGAGGTTTTTGTGTCTTTGCAGGGCGAAGCGGACAGTGTGGGTATCCCCACTACCTTTATACGGTTAACCGGCTGTCCCCTGAGGTGTCAGTATTGCGATACCACTTATGCATTCCAAGGTGGCGAAAAGCAAACGCTCTCAGAACTGGTTGATCGGGTCACTGGCTATGCGGTGCAATACGTTACGGTGACCGGAGGCGAACCGCTGGCACAGGCAGGTTGTCTGCATTTGCTCACTCAACTATGTGATGCGGGTTTCAGGGTATCTCTGGAAACCAGTGGCGCCATGGATGTGAGCCAGGTTGATAAACGGGTTATCAAAGTTGTCGATATAAAAACACCTGGCTCTGGGGAGGCCGATAGAAACCAGCTAGAGAACTTGCGTTATCTTGTGCCGGGTGATCAGCTGAAATTTGTTATCTGTGACCGTCACGATTATGAATGGGCTTGTAACTTTTTTAAAGAGCATAGCCTGACTGAGCAGTGTGATGTGCTGTTTTCCCCCAGTCACGATCAACTGGCCGCACAGCAATTAGCTGACTGGATCGTGGCGGACCGGTTACCGGTGCGCTTCCAGATTCAATTACATAAATATCTCTGGGGTAATGAGCGGGGCCGGTGAAACTAGGAGAATCTCCTAAAGCAGTGGTGCTGTTATCCGGTGGGCTGGATTCTGCAACTACGCTTGCGATCGCACAACAGCAGGGTTATGCCTGTTATGCCTTAAGTCTAGAATACGGCCAGCGCCATGTTGCTGAACTGGCAGCTGCCAACCGCGTGGCAGCCATGTTGCGGCCAGTCGAACACAAGGTGATTAAGTTGGATTTGAGCACCATTGGCGGTTCTGCCCTGACAGATCATTCGATTGCTGTGCCTGAAACCGCTTCCAAAGGGATACCGGTAACCTATGTGCCAGCGCGTAATACAATCTTTCTTTCACTGGCGTTGGGCTGGGCTGAAGTGGTGGGCGCTGGTGATTTATTTATAGGTGTTAACGCGGTGGATTATTCCGGTTATCCGGATTGCAGGCCGGAATATATAGCGGCCTTTCAGCGCCTTTCCCGGTTAGCAACTAAAGCCGGAGTGGAAGGCCATGAGATCAAAATCCATGCGCCGCTTATCAAGATGAGTAAAGCCGACATTATCCATACCGGTATCGGGCTTGGTGTGGATTTTTCAAATACGGTTTCCTGTTACGCAGCGGATGAAAATGGTAACGCCTGTGGCCGCTGTGAGTCATGCCAATTGCGGACTCAAGGGTTTACAGAGGCGGGTATTATAGACCCTACGCGCTATAGTCAGACAGGATGAGCAAGTTTCAGCTGAGGGATACGCATAATGATATTTGATAATTTTGCAGCGGCGCAGTCCGTCTTTTTATGGGCGGTTTTCGCAATTGCCCTGGTGATGGGTGCGGTTGTTAACAAAACCAATTTTTGTACTATGGGCGCCGTGTCGGATCTGGTGAATATCGGCGATAGCGGACGCTTCCGTGCCTGGCTGCTGGCGATTGCAGTCGCGTTACTCGGGGTGGTCATACTTGAGCATGCTGGTCTGGTGAAGGCGGACAGTAGTTTTCCTCCCTACCGGGCCGGACAGTTTATTTGGGCTGAGAATTTACTCGGTGGGCTGTTGTTTGGGATCGGTATGACGCTGGCCAGTGGTTGCGGCAATAAAGCACTCATAAGGATAGGCGGTGGCAATCTGAAATCGGTTATGGTGGTGCTGATTATTTCAGTCATTGCATATTTTATGGTAAATCCATTCCCTGGTTCTGACCAAACGCTGTTCACGGTGTTATTTTATAACTGGATACGCCCGTTGGCGGTAGACCTCGGGGCAGGCTCAGATCTTGGGACATTAATTTCAGGTAGTGAAGGGGCGCTCCAGACCCGCTTGATCATCGGTACGATACTGGCATTTGCATTATTAATTATTATTTTCAAATCAGCTGACTTTAGAAAAAGCGGTGACAACATCTTTGGCGGACTGGTCGTCGGTGCTGCTGTGCTAGCGGCTTGGTACGTGACCAGTATGGTTTCCATTGACTTGGATGATACTCAATATTCATTGCAATCTTATGTGAGTGATTGGGATTTTCTGGCGGAGTCTTCGGAGGGCAAGCCAGCGGATAGCCGTCCACTTGCCCCGCAATCCTTTACCTTTATCAACCCGATGGGGCAAACGCTGGGTTATGGTGCGGCTGGATTGGATCGAAGCTATCTTACCTTTGGTGTTGTGGCGCTAATTGGAGTCATACTGGGGTCTTTTTTATGGTCGGTATTGAGCCGTTCTTTCCGGATTGAGTGGTTTGCCTCTTGCAGTGATTTTATTAGCCATTTTATCGGCGCAATTCTTATGGGGTTTGGCGGCGTGCTTGCCTTGGGCTGCACAATCGGACAGGCGATTACGGGTATTTCCACGCTGGCGCTGGGTTCATTTATCACCTTTGCCAGTATTGTGCTAGGCAGTGCGCTGACCATGAAAGTCCAGTATTACAAGCTGGTTTACGAAAACGAAGCCAGTTATCTCGATGCCCTGCTGACCGGGCTGGTCGACCTGAAACTGTTACCTAAAGCAATGCGCCGCCTGGATGCCGTTTGACCCGCCCGGGGAATGACAGCCACAGCTGTATACGGTATGATTCGGCGCTTTGAAAACACGGGTCGTTAGCTCAGTCGGTAGAGCAGTTGGCTTTTAACCAATTGGTCGTAGGTTCGAATCCTACACGACCCACCAGATAATTAAAAAGGGGCTGGAATATTAACTATCCCGGCCCCCTTTTTTGCTAGTGTTAGCCACAGCTCGTTGTGAACCCCGGATTGTTTTCAGCACCTTTGATTTTCGGCTCATTCAGTTCGCTGATTTTTACCGTGTCCTGAGCACGCAGGTATTCCGCCACTACATCCCAGATTGGCGGGCCTTCAACGGGCTGCGCAACGCTGGCCCAGCCAGCGACTGAATATTCTTTGCTGGCATCGAGTGGTTTGCCGTCGAACTCCATATCGGTAATACGAGAACCAATCGCAGCGCTTGGGTCTATCGCATATTTCAGGCCACCAACCCGTACCATATCGCCGCCTTGCTGGTAGTAAGGGTCTGCATTAAACAGATTATCGGCCACGTCTTCGAGGACTTCCTTGAGGCGCGCACCCGTCAGGTTGTTGAGGGTGACCGTCGGATAAGTGATCGCTGTCTGTGTCATAACGTGGTCAAAGGTAATCGCTTCTCCCGGCAAAACGCTGACACCCCAGCGGAAGCCCGGCGATAAGGATATCTGCGCACCCTGAACCTCTATGAGTGCATCACAGATTAGCTGGTCAAAGGTGCCGTTGAAATTGCCGCGGCGGTAGAGCAGGTCATCGGTTACCGCGAGTTTTTCAGACAGCTTGTCCAGGTAGGGCGCGCGGACTTTTTCAATGTGCGCAGACATTTCCGCATCGGCTTCGAGCAAGTTTGAAAACACCGGAATGAGGTGATATTTGTAGCCTGCCACCTTGCCATTTTTGACATCCAGATCAAGCAGACTGAGGAATTTACTGTTTGAGCCGGCGTTGGTCACCAGGGTTTTACCCCCAGCGTTAGCGACCTCGACAGGTTGCGGGACGGCATCATGCGTATGGCCGCCCATGATGGCATCGATACCGGTGACGCGTGAGGCCATCTTAAGATCCACATCCATACCGTTATGCGATAGCACGATAACAACCTGTGCTCCCTTGCCGCGAGCTTCATCGACCATTTCCTGCATGCGCTCCTCGCGGATGCCAAAGCTCCAGTCCGGCACCATGTAGCGGGGATTGGCAATCGGCGTATAAGGGAAGGCCTGACCTATAATCGCAGTTGGGACAGCGTTAATTTCATGGATGACGTAAGGCTCGAATACCGGTTCACCCCATTCGTTATCGACAATATTCTGGGCGACAAAATCGATCTGTCCCTGGAAATCGTTTTCGATGATTTCTTTTACACGATCCGCACCATAGGTCATTTCCCAGTGTGCGGTCATGACATCGACACCTAGCAGTTTTTGGGCATCGACCATATCCTGGGCGTTGGTCCAGTAAGCTGTACCGGAACCCTGCCAGGTATCGCCTCCGTCCAGTAACAGGCTGCCCGGGCGTTGTTCGCGGATTTTATTGACCAGTGTGCGCAAGTGGGCAAAGCCGCCCACCTTGCCGAATTCTTGTGAGGCTTCAGCAAAGTTCAGGCACGTGAAGGCATACGCTTCCGGGCTTCCCGGTTTGATGCCATAAAAATCCAGCATTTTGTTGCCGACCAGGTGTGGCGGTTTGCCCTGCATACCGGCGATACCGATGTTGATACTGGGCTCACGGAACCAGATTGGCAGTAACTGGGCGTGGCAGTCGGTGTAATGCATCAGCGATACATTGCCAAAAGCTGGAATTTCATAAGGTGTTGAGGCTACTTTGGCAGCTGTACTCCCTGTACTCGTAGTCGCTGGCGCATCACTCTTGCTGCAACCCGCCAAAGAGATACCTGAGGCATTGGCAACGGCTAGCATTTGTAAAAATTCGCGTCGTGAAATGGTCATGGTCTTTTTCCTGAGCGGTAGCTTGTAGATAGGAAAGACGTATCTTTCCAGGGATTATTCCGGCAAATTCCAGTGGAAAAAAAAGCCCGGATAAACCGGGCTTTTAACTCAACTTTTGCCTTACTTGCGGGCGCCTGGACCGTTTTGATCGATCCCGTTGCTCATGTACGTGTGGAAATATTCAAGGTTCCTGTACTGAGTGCTCTGTGCCTTATAGGGCTTGGCGCGTACCTGTTTATTACAGCCACCATAGCGGCGGTGAAGCGTTCCCAGTCCTCCCCATTTAGAGCGATACACCGGGAAGTGGGTGGTCTGACCGATTCCCGGACTCAGAATATCGGCGCGGATACGGTTGCCCGCGTGCCACTGATGGCAATCGGCACAGGCCATATTGAGCTGACCGCGTTTGGCGTAAAAACCCATTTTGCCCTGTTCGTAGGCAGCTTGGGCACGTGGATCGCTGGGAATAACCACATTGGTTTTTTTACCCCGGGAGGTGTAGGTCATGTAGGCAGAAATATCAGCGATGGCACCTTTTTTCCATTTCAGCGGTTCTTCACTATTTTTTTCCCGGCATTCGTTGATTTCCAGCTCCAGTGTTTTGACTTGACCGGATGCCGTATCAAAATAGGGGTAGTCTTGCTTGATGCCTTTGCCGCCATTTTTAAAACAGCTTGCATACGATTTGCCGTTTTTGAAGGGTGTGTTGAACAGAGTTTCACCTCTTTCGATATTCAGTTCGTAAGGCGGAAATTCTTCGATAGATTCCCATTGTTCACGTGATGCCTTGTCGATTGAATACACGCCATTGGAAAAGTCCTGAAAAGGAACATTAGGAAAACGTTTTGCATAGAAATCACGGAACGATTTCAGATCTTCCTGGGGACTGGCTACTACATTGGCTGCGCTTGTTGCCAGAAGAGCTATAACAGTAGCGACGGTCAGAAATGCTTTCATTGGTTTACCACCTCCAGTTTGATGGTCATTCTTTGCGTTAGCTGACTTTGACGTCGGCGGTATCGCTTTTGCCTTGGTTGTCAGACCAGGTTAGCTTGACTGTATCACCCTTTGTCGCACCCTTGAACCTGAATGACAAGTAAGGGTTCTTTGAGACTGCAGCGCCCCACAAGGCGGTCATCACTGTGTTGCCTTTGTGCTCACAAATAACTTCCTGGATAAAATGCGCCGGAATAACTTTGCCGGTTTTTTTATCTTTGCGAAGTCCAGTCTCCATTGGATGACTGACCAGCGCCTTGACGGTGGTGGTCTCACCTTTCAGTTTTGCTCTAAGCTTGATAGATGCCATGAAAAATTCCTCTTAAATATTAACTTGATCTGTTTGGGCTGGCTGTACAGATTAACCGCCACAGCCGCCAATGGTGACCTTGACTTCTTTCTTCGCGGTATACAGCTTGCCATCGGCTTTAACGATGGCAATGACGTCAGAGGTTTTGCCCATTTTGATGCGGGTTGAAACAAAGCCTTCTGCACCTTTACCCATATTAAAAGAAGCGGTCAGAGGGGTGGCATTTTTTATAGCCAAAATGCTGATGAATTCAGTGCCACTGATATTGGATGTTACAGAGACGGGAACAACGGCGCCGTTTTCTGCTATATCCGGGGCCTTGATAGCGATGTCGCTGCTATCAGACATTGTGCTTGAACCCGCCAGTGCTGTGATAGCAGCGGTAACTTCTTTTGCTTCGAAAGCGCTGGCCGGCCATTTGGCCAAAACCTGTTTGGGGATCAACAGCCCGGCGCTGGCAGCAATAGCTGTCGCAACGCTGCCTTTGAGTAATGTCCTGCGTTTCATACTAGTCACAAGTTTTCTCCTTAATCGACTGACGCTTTACTAAAGCGTATGGATATATTCGACGACTTTGTCGATTTCGCTTTCGCTGATGATGTTGTGTAAACCAAACGGCGGCATGATGGAATTGGGGTTAATTTTTGTGGCATCCCAGATTTGAGCGCGCAGCCTGGCTTTGTCCGGGAAGCGTGCTTGCATGGCTACCAGTGGAGGCCCGATATTGCCCGGCAGGTTGCCGCCTTCAATTGCGTGACAGGCGAGGCAGTTGCCTTTTTTTCTGTCGAAGGAGATTTTCTTGCCTTCTTCAAGTACAGAAGCCGTTGTTGAATCAGCGGCCGAGCTGACCGCAGGAAGTAGTGCCAGGCTTGTAGTAAGCACCAGCACCGAGCTTGCTAATGTAAAGATGCCAGAAATTTTCTGCATCAGTGTCCTCCTTAGGCGTTTTTGCGAAAGAGCTGTAATACTGCTCTAGGCGATGGTTGTAAATTATATTTATAACCACTGCCCTGTTATTGGCATGTTAAAGACTTTGCGACTATAGCCTGCTGCAAGGGCTTAAGTCAAAAGGCAAATGTTACAAGTCCCCGGAATGCAAAGCACTTATTTGAATATAAGCAAACACTAAATAATTAATACCGACCTCTATAAGTTGGTCGTACCTGGGTTTGACGCCGGTTCAGCCGCCTTTATTCCTTGGCGAGAGATATTCTTCCCGGATGTGCACTATTCACAGGGCGCGTTACACCTGTTTCTTCTAGGTTTAAGACTCGTCTTTTTCTTCCAGAGCAAACTGCTTGAACTCTTTTAAGCGTGCTTCCATAGCCGCACGGTCGTGATAGTTGATATCTTTTAGCTTGAGCGCCTGCTCAAGCTGTTCGACCGCTGCACTGGTTTGGCCGTTAAGATAGTAAGCTTCAGCACTCGCTTGGCGCGCTTGCCAGTCATGCCCGCTGGCACTCGCTGCTTTGGCGAGTAATTTATAGGTTGCAGGTTGTTGGGCAGAAGGTTTTTGCAAGAGGTCAAGCAACACATCTCTGGCCTTTGTGGCCTGATTACTGTGCAGCAGGGTGCGTGCGTAATGCGCCGTCACTGTGAGGTCGCGTGGGTAGAGTTTGAGCGTTTCGGATAGGAGTTGCAGGGCTTTTTTGGGCTGTTTTTTCTGTAGCTGTAACTGGGCCAGTGTGGTGCGGTAAAGAATATAATCCGGATTTTTACGGTGCAGAGATTGCAGGATTTGTAGCGCTTGGGTGAGCTGGTTGGTTTTTTCAAACGCAAGCGCCAGGCCATAGCGGGCGGCGGCGGAGTCCTTATCAGCTTTTATCATCGCCTGGTACTGGCTTATTTTTTGGTTGGGGTTATGGCTGTTTAAAATATCCAGACGCACTTTTATTAACCGGAAATCCAGGCTGTCACGGCTGCCTTTGTGACCCACCTGTTCGGCCCGGGCTTGCGTTTCGGCAATCCGGTTTGCCGTTACCGGGTGAGTGCTTAGAAACTCTGGTGGGCGTTCTCCGTATAAGCGGGTGGCGCGTTGCAGGCGGCCAAAAAAATCTGGCATGCCAAACGGATCAATCTGCACCCGGCTGAGGGTCTGGATGCCGATACGGTCAGCTTCTTTTTCATTGGCCCGGGTAAAGTTAATCTGGTACTGCAAGCTGCTGGCTTGAACGGCGACGGCTGCTGCAATCCCCGCATCGCTATTGGTTGCCGCGCCGAGTAACACAGCAGCGAGCATAGCTGCTGCCGTGGGCAGGCCGAGCCGGTTCGAGGCTTCATAAGCGCGCACCAGGTGGCGCTGAGTGACATGGGCGATTTCGTGTGCCAGCACACCGGCGAGTTCACTCTCATTTTTTGCTGCCCTGAGTAGACCGCTGTGGACCCCGATATAGCCGCCGGGTCCGGCAAACGCATTGATTGAAGCGTCATCGACCATAAAAAACTGGTACTGCCGATTGGGGGCAGTACTGCCAGCCGCCAGCCGTTGCCCCAGGTTTTCGAGGTAATTATTAACATCCAGGTCGTCAACCAGGCGGGCCTGCTGGCGGACGCTGCGCATAAACGCCTGACCGAGTTTCTGCTCTTGAGCGGGAGATAGGAAGGCGCCGGCCGAATCGCCGATATCCGGTAGGCTGCTATTGACTGAATCTGCTTTTGCTGGATTAAATAGTAATAAGAACAAAAGGGTATATGTTATCTGCCAATATTTGAAGGCAATCATTCCTAGTCTCGCTGGTTTTTAAGTGATACCCCTATAGTGCAAAAGCCTCTACTTTAGTACGTACGAATACTCGCAGGGTATTAGGTTATACTCTCAATTGACTCGGTTAAGGCATGCGGAGTTCATAAATCTAACAACGGCTGGTCTTATGCTTACTGGATTCACATAAGCTGTCAATGATATACTGATTTATTGTTATTGCATCCGACTGTAGGGCTATTAGCCAGCAAGCTTCAAGCTGGCCTAGTATAGGCGGATCAGTGTCAGACTTGCGTTCGGCGCATACTTACCTTATAAAAGTTGCGTCTTTTTCGAAACAACAGATTCCAACTATCGTTATTCTATGAGAGGAGCGTCGTCAAGATGTCAAACTATGATGAAGAATTAGATGCGTCAGGGTTGAATTGCCCCCTGCCGATCCTGCGTGCAAAAAAAGCCCTGGGCACTATTGAAAGTGGTCAAGTGCTACGGATTATTGCAACGGATCCTGGTTCGGTTAAAGACTTTGAAGCCTTTGCTAAGCAGACAGGTAATGAGTTACTCGAATCCAAGGAAGAGGGTGGCAAGTTCGAATTTATGATCAAGAAAGCTTGAAATAATTCAAGAATTTAGTATCACAAGGATGTAAAAAAAGCCGGGCATATGCCCGGCTTTTTATTGCCTGTTATTTGCAGTAGTCCAGTTTTAAAATTATGGCGCGCTTATTGCTAAGTTACACCAAAGTGACGGTTTTTCAACGGTTTTAAAATGCAAATCGTTTAGCAGTATGAAGGTGACTGGTTGGGTACATTTCTGTTGTATAAAAACCACTGACACTTGACGGATATCTGTCAATAAATGACTAAATGAGGACAGGAGATTATGAGACATACTCTGAGACAAGCATTAACAACACTGGCAGTTGCCACAGCGCTGGTAATGGCACCCATTGTGCAGGCTACTAATGGTTATTTCAAAATCGGCTACGGTACAAAAAACCGGGGTATGGCTGGCGCAGGTATGGCCTATGGTCAGGACGCCCTTGCACCGGGGATAAATCCTGCCACCTTGGTTGGCATTGGCACACGCATTGATGGTGGTGTTGAGATTTTTAACCCGCAGCGCGAAGGGACTGTCGATTCTACGGGTCTAGGACCCACCGGTGTCCAGGCAAATGCAAATAGTGGTGCTACATTATTTGCGATTCCAAATTTAGGTTTTTCCAAGGATCTTGGTAATGGACTGACTGCTGGCTTAGCTATCCTGGCGAACGGTGGAATGAATACCCGTTATAATACAAATCTTTTTACAAATGCATTTGTACCGGTTATTGGTGTTCCTTCAGGGTTTGGTGGGCCATCTGGTTTTGCGGGTTTAATCGAAGGTGCAGGTGCGCCCTCGGCCGATATTGAAGCTGTTTTACTTGCCCTTGGGGCCGATCCTGATTTTGGGCCGTCTCTGGGTATTAACCTGTCGCAATTGTTAATTACCCCCACAATTGCTTACCAACTCAGTCAGAATCATTCAATTGGTTTTTCCCCTGTGCTTGCTTATCAGCGTTTTCGTGCTTATGGCCTGGGTTTGTTTAAAGGCTTTTCCAGTGACCCTGGCCATGTAACAAATAAGGGTGATGATGATGCCTGGGGCGGCGGTGCGCGTATCGGCTATCAGGGCAAAATTGGTCCTGTCTCATTCGGTGCATCCGCAACTTCGAAAATCTATATGCAGGAGTTTGATGATTATGCTGGCTTGTTTGCGGAACAGGGCGATTTTGATATTCCACCTACGTACGGAGTCGGTCTTGCCATAGAAGTTACTTCAAAATTAACTATCGCAGCAGATGTGAGTCGTATTCTGTACGGTGAAGTAGCGGCTATATCCAACAAAGGCCCCACAGCCGATGAATTCTTTAACGGCTTTGCGGCAGTGCTGGCTGGTGCAAATACTAACGGCTTGCCTTTTGCAGTTTCAAACCCGCTGGGTTCGGATAATGGCTGGGGTTTTGGTTGGGACGATGCCACAGTCTATAAGATCGGTGTGAATTATGCCTACAGCCCCAAGTGGACATTCAGAACCGGATTTAACTATTCTGAAGTGCCCTATGATGATGATCAAAGCCTCTTTAATGTATTAGCCCCCGCCGTTGTTGAAAAACACGTCACAGCTGGGTTTACCTATGCACCAGATGCTGATAGTGAAGTGTCTGTGACCTATATGCATGCGTTTAGGAATGATACGGAGGCGACCTATACCGGTTCTGCAACGGGTGGTTTTGCAGGCTTCAGCTTTGGCGCCAAGAATGCCATGCAGCAAAATTCCATCGAAATCAGTTACGCGAAAAAATTCTAAGTGGTGAGTGTAGGGTGTCATACGGCACCCTTAATATTTTTAGAGAAGTATGAGACAGGAAAGGAGAGGATATAATGACTAGGACAATAGTTCATTTACTGATAACGCTAAGCTTTCTGCTGACGCCAGTTGCAGCATCTGCAGCGGCTGACAGGTACAAGCCATTTGTGCTTGCATCAACCAGTCAGGGTGGATTCGATGCTAAAGTTATGGAAACAAAGGCTGCCTTAGAAGGCGCAGGGTTCAGAATGTTGGGTGAGTTTACACCTTATAAAGACACCTTCGTTGATAATGCGCACGTCATTGTTGTGACAAACGATGAGCTGATAAGTGTTGCTCAGAAAACCAAGTACGGTGGCTTTGCTGCACCCTGGCGTGTCGCTGTAACACAAGTGGGTAATGAAGTTCAGGTGGCGTATGCCAATCCGGTTTATCTATCCAAGGCTTACCGTTTGAAATCAGACCTTGCGGGAGTAACTGAGGTATTGAGAACGGCGCTGGGCGCGCAGGAAACCTTTGGTTCAAGGAAGGGGCTGACGGCGCGCAAGTTGAAAAAATACAAGTATACTTTTGGCATGGAACGCTTCAATAAAGTTTACAAGCTTGCCCAATACGCAAGTCATTCGCAGGCCGTAGCGGCAGTCGAACAAAACTTGTCTGATGTAGTCGCCGGTGTTTCAAAAGTGTACCGCCTGGACCTGCCAAATGATGTGACGGTATTTGGTGTTGCGCGCAAGGCGCCCGGCGATGGAGACATAGCCATGGATGACCAGTTCATCATGAGTACCGTGGACTTCCGAAAACATAAAGGTACGGCCTATCTGCCCTATGAAATCATGGTCGATGGTAACAAGGTCGTTGCATTACATATGCGTTTCCGGATGGCGGTTCAGTATCCGGATCTGAAAATGATGGGCGACAATAGTTTCATGAAGTTGATGAAGAGCCCCAATGCCATCAAGAAGGCATTAAAGGAAGTGGCCGGAAGTTAGATACTAGCCTGCCTTTCTAACAATAGCCCCGGCATTGTCCGGGGTTTTTTGTTTTGGGGGGGCTGTCTTTTATCGCATAGCGCACGGCGCCGATAAGGCAGAAAATATATGCAAAATCAGTCAATCTGCTGTATGGTACGCGCCCTGATCAATTTATTTTATCTAACCCAAAATATATAAGGCTAGCAGATTTTACGGCCCTATCAGGTTGCAGAACGAGGTTGAAATCCATGGCAGATCGCAGACTACAGGTCTTTCACACAGTGGCCCGCCTGCTGAGCTTTACCAAAGCAGCAGAAGCACTGCACATGACACAACCTGCTGTGACTTTTCAGGTGCGCCAACTCGAAGAATATTTCAATACCCGTTTGTTTGACAGGACCCACAATAGAATCAGCCTGACGGATGCGGGCCAGCGCGTTTTCGAGTATGCCGACAAGATATTCAAGTTATATTCAGAGATGGAAGGCGCGGTTAAGGAAATGACCGGCGATATCAGTGGCGTGTTGATGATTGGTGCCAGTACTACGATTGCAGAATATATGTTGCCTGCGTTGCTCGGCGATTTTAAAAAGCAGTACCCGGATGTCAATCTGCACCTCAAGGTATCTAATTCCGACGGTATAGTGCAAATGGTCGAGAACAATGTCATCGATCTGGGCGTGGTTGAATCACCGGTGTTGAATAAAAATCTGGTCGTCGAAGTCTGTCGTATGGATCAGCTGGTCGCTGTGGTATCACCACAGCACCCCTTGTCAAATCTGAAATCTCTTTCGCTCACTGAACTGCTTGAGCACCCCTATATCTGTCGTGAAGAAGGATCGGGTACACGGGAAGTGATCAACGAATATATGATTGCGCAGGGTGTTAATCCGGCGCAGGTAAATTTTTCCATGGAGCTGGGCAGTCCTGAATCAATCAAGGGTGCTGTTGAGGCGGGTATGGGGGTTTCCATCGTATCGCGTGCCACGGTACAGAAAGAACTCAAACTGGGTACACTGATGGCGTTGAATCTAAACCCGTCGCTGGAAAGGCCGTTTTCCTTTGTACACCAAAAACAGAAATTCCGTCACCGCGCCATGGATGAATTGCTGGATTTTGCACGTAGCTATTGTAAGGCGCACGCTGACGCATTGAGTTGATGAGTTCGCATGAAAATCAGCAGCTGCTGATATCTATTTTTGAGTCGCTTTCCCCAACCGGTCAAAGCAGCTTGCTAAGCTTTGCCGAGTTTCTTGCGCAACGTAATTCAGCAGATATGCCTGTTACAACCCTACCAGCCCAGATCGAGCCGGAACCAATTCCAGAACCTGAACTATTACCGCGCCCCGAAGACGAGCGAGTTGTTGCTGCCGTTAAACGGCTGTCTAAAAGTTATTTCATGCTCGATAAAAGAAAAATGCTGAGTGTTACTTCAGACCTGATGACACAGCATATTTTACAAGGCAAGGAGGCAGTGGGAGTGATCGATGAACTGGAAGAGATATTCCGCGAGCAGTACCGGAAATTGGTAGCAGGGGAAGACTAATGGATAAAGTCCGGCTGTGGTTCCGCCGTTATGCCGCCGATCCCCAGGTTGTCGCACTATCCCTGGTATTGCTGATAGGGTTGGCAGTCACAGTTACATTTGGCAGGATGCTGGCGCCAGCAATAGCCGCGCTTGTGCTGGCTTATTTGCTTGACGGTATAGTTATGCCCATGCGGCGTATCGGTGTACCGAGGAATCTTGCGGTATCGCTGGTATTTTTGGTTTTCATGGTAGCGCTGGTGTTTATTTTACTGGGCATGCTGCCGCGCTTGTCTCACCAGGTGACGCAACTTTTTCAGCAACTGCCAAGCATCCTCAGTAAGGGGCAAGAGGCGTTGTTGCTTCTTCCGGAAAAATACCCTGATCTGATCAGTGAAGTGCAGGTTTATGACGTCATCAGCACCGTCCGTTCTGAGCTGGCAGGGCTCGGCCAGCGGTTCCTGTCAGTTTCGGTAGCTTCGGTGTTGGGTATTATCACCATCATGGTGTACGTGGTGCTGGTGCCAATGCTGGTGTTTTTCTTTTTGAAAGATAAACAGCGCATTCTTGGCTGGTTTACCCATTACATGCCAAGTGACCGTGCGCTGACTTCAAAGGTTTGGCACGATGTAAATATTCAGGTAGCGAATTATGTACGCGGCAAGATTTGGGAAATTATGATAGTTGGAATAGTCACGTATATTACATTTACCTTCATGGGGCTGGAATATTCTGAGCTGCTGGCAACACTGGTCGGTTTGTCGGTTATCATTCCTTATATCGGTGCTGCCGTAGTGACTTTGCCTATCGCAGCAATCGCTTATTATCAATTGGGCTGGAGTGCCGATTTCGGTTACGTGATTCTTGCATACGGTATTATTCAGGCGCTGGACGGTAATGTGCTCGTGCCTTTACTGTTCTCGGAAGTCGTCGATCTGCACCCCATTGCAATTATACTTGCGGTGTTGATATTTGGCGGTATCTGGGGGTTTTGGGGGGTGTTCTTTGCAATTCCACTGGCGACTCTGGTCTCGGCAGTTCTAAAAGCCTGGCCGCAGAAAACCATCGAGATGCCGACGCCTGAACAGGTGGTCGAGGCGGATCAGGGTTAAGTGCACCTCTAAAATTAATAGCTACAACGCACCCGAGGCGAAATCAGCCAACCGCGAAC
>CAYPEL010000060.1:0-15018 GCA_964409635.1 uncultured Gammaproteobacteria bacterium
AATCTCGTTGCTGCGGGAGAGAGCCGGATAAGCCCGGCCGCCGAAGGCGCAACTCGCCCGGAAACGCTCAGGCAAATGGATCGTGGCAACCGCGGGGAATCCCGTAGATTGACTCTGGAGAGCGGCTGGCTCAAGCAGCCCACCGAAGGGGATCAGGTGCAGTTCTGCGCCTACACTCTCAGGTTACCGGACAGAGGGGCGATGACTGCGAAGGCGGGATCTGTTGTATTGTCTTTCCTCTTTTATTCATCCAATAGCAGGTAACCATGGGTCAACGTACACCTTTATTCGCAGCACATCTTCAGTCCGGCGCGAAAATGGTCGATTTCGCTGGTTGGGATATGCCCATTCACTACGGTTCGCAAATAGAAGAACACCACGCGGTGCGCAAAGCGGCTGGCATGTTCGATGTGTCGCACATGACTGTCATCGATCTGCACGGCGATCGAACGCGTGCATTTCTGCAGCGTTTGGTGGCTAACAATGTTGATAAGCTGCAAAACAGGGGTAAGGCGCTTTACAGCTGCATGCTCAACGAACAAGGCGGTGTAATCGATGACCTGATTATTTATTTTATCGATGAAAGTTATTTTCGCCTGGTTGTCAATTCATCGACCCGTGATAAAGACCCGAGTTGGATAGAAAAACAAGCTGCTATTTTTTCCGTGGTTGTAAAAGAACGCCCTGAACTGGCCATGATTGCTGTACAGGGGCCAGAAGCGCGCGGGCATTTTCTGGATGAGCTGGGTACTGATGCAAGGGCAAAGGTAGACGCACTGCCGGTATTTTTTGCCTATCAAGCGGGTGATTGGTTTATCGCCCGCACCGGTTATACCGGCGAAGATGGATTTGAAATCATCCTGCCCGCGGCGGATGCCCCCAGCTTATGGAACAATTTGCTGGAGCGCGGCGTAAAGCCCTGCGGCCTGGGTGCCCGCGATACACTGCGGCTAGAAGCAGGTATGGCCTTGTACGGTACTGACATGGATGAAACTGTTTCACCCTTGGTAACCGGTCTGGGCTGGACGGTTGGCTGGGAACCGGCGGAACGGGACTTTATTGGCCGTGCGGCACTGGAAACACAACGCAGTTCCGGTGCTGAGCAAAAATTTGTCGGCTTGTTGCTCGAAGAAAAAGGCGTTTTACGTAACCACCAAAAAGTGGTTGTCGACGGGGTTGGCGAAGGCGAAGTTACCAGCGGCAGCTTTTCACCGACCCTTAAATTGGCTATTGCGCTGGCGCGGGTACCGAAAGCAACCGGCGATACCTGTCAGGTCGATGTGCGCGGGCGTTTGCTGAAGGCACGGGTTGTGAAACCACCGTTTGTCCGCAACGGTAAGCCACTAGTGGCGTTATGAGTTGTTTACTATTTAGCGTTAGGAGATTTTAATCATGAGTGAAGCACCAAATGACCTGCATTATACCAAGAGCCATGAGTGGGTCAGAGTAAACGATGATGGTACGGTTACCGTAGGCATAACCTCCCATGCCCAGGATCAGTTGGGTGATATGGTGTATGTTGAAGTGCCGGAAGTTGATCACGAGTTGGAAGCAGAAGATGCCTGCGCCGTGGTTGAATCGGTTAAAGCCGCCTCAGATATTTATGCGCCGGTAGCAGGTACGGTGGTCGAGTCGAATGCAGAACTCACTGACAGCCCGGAAGTCGTTAACCAGGATCCTTTTGGCGCTGGCTGGCTTATGAAAATACGCCCGGTTGATGTATCGGCTGCCGAGGCGCTGATGGATGCAGAGGCTTATCTGGCTTTTCTGGAAGCCGAAGATCACTGAGCTTGTATGCCATTTAATCCACATACTGAGCAGGATGTACGCGAAATGCTGTCGGCCATTGGCGCCGATGCTATCGAAGACCTGTTCGACGAAATCCCTGCCTCATTACGGTGCGGTGAACTGTCCGGTGTACCGCAAGCGCTGACCGAACATGAAATTACCCGGCTCATGCTGGAACGCGCAGAACAGGATGGTCGGCCGCTGTGTTTTATCGGTGCCGGCGCCTATGAACACCATATCCCTGCTGTAGTCTGGGAGCTCACGACACGCGGCGAATTCTACAGTGCCTATACGCCCTACCAGGCAGAGGCCAGCCAGGGTACCCTGCAATTGATCTACGAGTACCAGTCGATGATGACGTCCTTGATGGAGATGGATGTATCTAACGCTTCACTGTATGACGGTGCATCCGGCTTGGCGGAAGCGGTCTTGATGGCGGTACGCGCTAACCGGAAATCTAAATCGCGGCGTGTACTGTTACCGCGTACAGTACATCCGAATTACCGTAAGACGGCTAAATGCCTTGTAGGTAACCAGAAGATCGAACTGGTGGAGCTGGATTATGACAGCAAAGGCGGACATATCGACCCTGCCAGCCTTGAGGGTTATAGCGGTGAAGACATCACTGCGCTGGTTATCCCCCAGCCCAATTTCTTTGGTGTACTGGAAGAGACTGATACGCTGACCGATTGGGCGCACGCGAATAACATTCTGGTTATTGCTGTGGTGAACCCCATGGCGATGGCATTACTCAAGCCACCTGGCAAGTGGGGGCAGAAGGGTGCAGATATTGTTGTGGGTGAAGGCCAGCCATTAGGTGTGCCATTATCTTCCGGTGGCCCTTACTTTGGTTTTATGTGTTGTCGCCAGCAATGGGTTCGGCAGATGCCTGGCCGTATTGTTGGGCGTACGGTGGATCGCGATGGCAAGGACGGTTATACCTTGACTTTGCAGGCGCGTGAGCAGCATATACGCCGCTCAAAAGCGACCTCGAATATCTGTACTAACCAGGGTTTGCTGGTGACAGCGGCGACCATCTACATGGCTTTGCTGGGAGGTGAAGGCTTGCGTCGGATTGCCCTGACAAGTCATGCCAATACGAGTATGTTGGTTGAAAAACTGAGTAATGAGCACATGCAAGCCCGGTTTAACCGGCCGTATTTTCATGAAGCAGTCATGCACAGTGCCTTACCCTTAAAAGATTTATTGCGCCCGCTCTATGCGCATAATGTCCAGCCTGGTTATGTATTGACAGAAGATTACCCGGAGCTTGGCGAATCACTACTGGTCTGTGCAACAGAAACCAAGACCGAAGCGGATTTGACCGTGTTGCAGGATCACCTTGCACGCATGATCGATAAACAGGTAAGTACCGGTTGTCCGGTACAACCAAAGATGGCTTAACCCCAGGAGGTGTCAGATGGCGACAATTACATTTCAAGGCAATAAAGTTAAAACCAATGGTGAGCTGCCCTCAGTTGGCAGCAAGGCGCCGGATTTTCATCTGGTTGATGGTGAACTGAAGGATATTCGTCTGGCGGATTATTCAGGTAAGAAAAAACTGCTTAATATTGTTCCCAGCCTGGATACGGGTGTTTGTGCCGAATCTGCTAAAAAGTTTAACGCAGCCGCAGCGGGTTTGGATAATACGGTTGTGTTGGTGATTTCGTCTGATCTCCCCTTTGCCGCAGGCCGGCTTTGCAGTGCAGAAGGCTTAGATAATGTAATCGCACTCTCGTTGATGCGCAGCCGTAATTTTGCCAAAGACTACGGTGTATTGATGGAAGATGGTCCGTTAGCGGGTATCTGCGCGCGCGCAGTCGTCGTTGTCGATGAAAATGACAAAGTTGTTTATACGGAGCTGGTACCGGAAATTGCCCATGAGCCGGATTACGATAAAGCCTTAGCTGCACTTTGAGGAATAGCCTCGCAATACACGGAAAGTTTTATGCTGATATTTGAACATTCACAACCCGGCCGCCGTGCCTATGCACAGGCGCCTGCAGAGGCGCTAGCGGCAGACGGCATACCCAAGACTTTTTTACGTGAAGTTATTCCAGCACTGCCTGAAGTCTCGGAAATGCAGGTAGTGCGTCATTACACACGTCTGTCGCAGAAAAACTTTTCCATAGATACACAGTTTTATCCGCTCGGTTCCTGCACCATGAAATATAACCCGCGCGCCTGTAACAAGCTGGCGATGCTGCCGGGCTTTCTGGCGCGGCACCCATTGGCGCCGGAATCTGCCGGTCAGGGGTTTATGGCCTGCATGTATGAATTACAGGAGATACTTAAGGATGTGACGGGCATGACGTCTGTGTCGTTAACACCGGCAGCGGGGGCGCAAGGTGAGTTTGCCGGGGTGGCGATGATCCGTGCTTACCACGCTGCAAAAGATGACAGTGGACGGACCGAAATCCTGGTGCCGGATGCAGCGCACGGTACCAACCCGGCGACCGCAACGATGTGCGGTTATAAAGTACGGGAAATTCCGACTGACAAGCAGGGCGATGTGGATATTGAAGCCTTAAAGCAGGCGCTTGGCCCGCAAACCGCCGGCTTGATGCTGACGAACCCATCGACACTGGGGGTGTTCGAACGCAACATGGAAGAAATCGCCAGCTTAGTACATAAAGCGGGTGGCCTGTTGTATTACGACGGCGCTAATCTTAACGCGATTCTGGGTAAAGTGCGGCCGGGTGATATGGGATTCGATGTGATCCACATGAACCTGCATAAAACTTTTTCCACACCACACGGCGGTGGTGGTCCTGGTGCGGGTCCGGTCGGCGTTAACCAACGCCTGGAGCCTTTCCTGCCGGTACCCTTGGTCGGTTCTGACGGCGCTGAATATTACTGGATTACTGAAGCAGTTCGGCCGCAATCGATTGGCAGTATGTCGGCGTTCATGGGGAATGCGGGTGTATTGCTTCGCGCCTACGTGTATGCACGCCTGTTAGGGCGGGATGGTATGCATCGAGTTGCTGATTTTGCTACCTTGAATGCCAACTATTTAATGCAGCGTTTGGCCGATGCCGGTTTTGACCTGGCTTTCCCGGAGCGTCGTGCCACCCACGAATTTATCGTCACACTCAATCGGCAACAAAAAATGCACGGTGCTTCAGCCATGGATTTTGCCAAGCGCTTACTCGATTTTGGTTTTCACGCACCCACAACGTATTTTCCGATGCTGGTGCCGGAGTGTTTGCTGATTGAACCCACTGAAACTGAAGCACGGGAAGAGCTGGATGGTTTTGTTCAGGCAATGATCGATATAAAACGCGAAGCTGAAGAAAATGTAGAAACTTTACACGAAGCGCCTTATACGCAGCCGGTACGCAGGCTGGATGATGTGCGTGCCGCCCGTGAACTGGATCTGCGCTGGCAAGGACATGGTTAAGCCTGGTAAAAGGGGGTTTGCCCGGATAGTGCACGCTACTGGCTATTCAATGGCCGGCTTGTCTGCGGCTTTCCGTCACGAGGCGGCCTTTCGGCAGGAACTATTTCTCTGTCTGCTACTGATTCCTGCTGCGCTCTGGTTGGGCGATACGGCGACAGAAAAAGCCATCATGATACTGGTTTGCTTGCTGGTACCGGTGTTTGAGTTATTGAATTCTGCGATCGAAGCCGTGGTTGACCGTATCAGTGATGAGCATCATCCACTGTCGGGGCGCGCCAAAGATATCGGGTCAGCAGTCGTCTTTGTATCGCTGATTAATGTATGCATTGTTTGGGCTGTTATAGTGTTTGTCTAAGCAACTCTGTTTTCGAATTCTAAACGATAGGTGATTTGTATATGACAGCCCTGATTTGTGGTTCCTTTGCTTACGATACTATCATGGTATTTCAGGATCAGTTCAAGAATCATATCTTGCCGGACAAGGTGCATATGTTGAATGTTGCTTTTCATGTGCCGGAACTGCGCCGCGAATTCGGCGGTTGTGCTGCCAATATCGCTTTTAATCTAAAGTTATTGGGTGGGGAGCCTTTAGCGATGGGAGCTGTTGGTAAAGACTTTACGCCTTATGCAGAGTGGATGGATCAACACGATATTTCCCGTGCCCACGTAAAGCAGATTGAAAATGCCTACACGGCGCAGGCATTTATCACCACAGATCAGGATGACAACCAGATCACGGCCTTCCATCCGGGGGCGATGGATTTTGCACATGAAGTGACCGTCAGTGAGGCAAAAGGCGTCACCATGGGTATCGTTTCTCCCGACGGTCGCCAGGGAATGATTGACCATGCGACTCAGTTTGTTGAAGCCGGTATCCCGTTTATTTTTGACCCCGGTCAGTCCATGCCTCTCTATACGGGTGATGATTTTAAAAAGTTCATCGGTCAGGCAACTTGGGTTTGTGTCAACGATTACGAATCCCAGGTGCTGCAAGATCGTACCGGCTGGTCGCCTCACGAAATTGCCGACCAGGTGGAGGCATTGATTGTCACCCGTGGCGGTGAAGGTTCGCATATCTTTGTGTCGGGCAAGCGGCTTGATATACCCGCAGCAAAAACCACTGCGCTGGTTGACCCAACGGGTTGTGGTGATGCTTACCGCGGTGGATTGTTGTACGGTATGCTGAACAAGTTAGATTGGGAAGTGACCGGCCGCATTGCCGCCTTGATGGGCGCTATAAAAATTGAAACCCACGGTACGCAGAATCATAAGTTTACAAAGGACGATTTTGAACAACGTTATCAGGAAAGTTTTGGCGAAGCATTGAGTTTGTAATGCGCGTGGTATTGGTAGCTTCCCCCTTAGGGTTTACGTCAACCCTAAATGAGGCTTCGTAAAATGCAGGGTGGGTGAAAGCCACTAAATGCCGCAGCAAATGGCTGTCTCCATCCGAGGAAGCTTAATGGATGCCAAACAACATAAATTAAACGTTCGGAATACCTTCAATGAAGTCAGCAGCCGATACGATAGTCCGGCGACTCGCTTCTTTCCCATCTGCGCTGATCGGCTAGTTGATTTTGTAAAGCCTTTGCCCGGCACGAAAGTGCTCGATGTGGCAACCGGTACAAGCATGGTTGCCATTGCCATGGCGCAAGCGGTGGGTTCGTCAGGCAGGGTGACCGGCGTAGACATGTCAACCGGCATGCTCGACAAAGCGCAAGCCAATATCCAGAAAATGGCGCTGACGAATATCGATCTGCAGGAAATGGACGCTGAAAAACTGGATTTTAAATCAAGCTACTTTCACACCGTCGTATGCTCCTATGGCTTGTTTTTTATCGCGGATATGGAAGCTGCGCTAAAAGAATGGGTGCGGGTTGTCAGGCCAGCCGGAAAAGTGGCTTTTACTTGTTTTGAAACTACGGCGTTCCAACCCATGCTTAACAATTTTGTCGAGCAACTCAAGCAGTTTGGTGTTGTGCTACCCGATGGCCCATTTGGCAGTCAGCGTATCGAATCGACAGATCACTGTCACCGCCTGCTGACGGGTGCGGGTTTGAAAAATACCCTTGTCGTTAATAAACAGCTGGGTTACTACCTGCGTGATGAGCAGGAATGGTGGGGGATTGTAAACAATACGGCGATGCAGGCTTTGTATCTGCAAGTGCCGGAAACTGACCGCCAGGCTTTTCAGGATGCCCACCTCGAATTTGTCACCGGTCTTAGCAACGAAAAAGGTTTATGGATGGATGTCGACACACGTTTCGCGATGGGTGTACGGCCTGAATAATATGGCATGCGGTTTTTTCCACTAAGCTTGGTATTGGCGGGTAGCCTGATTTTTAACGCGCAGCTTTTACAGGTAGAACTGCTGGCAAGTGCCAGCTCCCAATTCCCGGCAGGCTGGGAGAATATTGATACTGAAGTGCATCATTTGCGCTTTACGGTGTGTCTGTCGACTGAGCAATAAATCCTATTGTTTTAAGGTGTTATAAATTATTATCGGAAGAAAAATGTGTCTTGATTCAGCGACATGTATTATCGCCTGAGTTTAATGAATTGTTTAAATACTATATATTTTTCAGCCGCTTAAAATGCGCCATAAGATTGACATCCTATTGTGCTGAAAATAATTTAATGCAGGGTATACAAAAAACTATATTGCTTTCATTTCAACCATAACTAGAATTGGCATGTGCCATTAGGCCTAATTTATGTATGGAGATATGTCGATATGACAAGCAAGACCCTAATTCTTTCTTCCGCCGCTTTATTCGCAAGTATGTTCACCGCAACAAGCTTTGCTCTGGATATTGCAGAGTCTGCTGCTGATGCCACTGCAGAAGCGACTGCTGCTGTTGGTGACACGGCTAGTGATGCCGCCGCTGCAGTTACTGATGCAATCACAGGCGATGCTGGTTCAAGTGATGCCGGTGCATCATTTGCAGCTTTGGATGCCGATAGCGATGGTGCTATTTCAGTCAGCGAAGCTGAAGCAAACCCTGCATTAATGGAAACTTGGAGTGCCGTTGATGCAAACCAGGATGGTCAGCTGGATGCGTCAGAATTCAGTGCATTTGAAACTGAAAAACCTGCTGAATAAATACAGTCTGGTAATTGTCTGTATTAAACCCGCACGCTTCGAGTGAGAGGCGTGCGGGTTTTTTTATGGGCTTTTATTTACAAGCTATGAAGGTGAAACCGGGGTTTTTTCGGAGGTTTCTTCCTGCACTTCGACAACCGGTTGGTTTTCCGACTTGGTTTTGGTGGCGATGCTGCTGTTGCAGTGACTGAGCACCAGTTGCGGCGGGTTAATGGAAAAAATAAACGGTGAAGCCTGGCGCAGGGCGCTGAGGCCTAGAATCTGCCGCGTATTACCTGGAAACACTGCAACTTCAATGTTTTCCAGATCGCATGAACCACCTATGCTCATACTTTTTACTCTATAGACGGGTACCACCAGGCGGCTGCCATCAGCCAGGATACCTTCGAGATCTTTTATATAACTGGCGCTTTGTTGTTGCATGAGCACGGCCAGAGTTTCTTCGTTGATCGTAGCGTAACCTGAGCCGGTATCGACCATAAAGTCGACAGTATCAAGTCCGGCAACTTCAGTCGTGACATAAAAAGTCGAAGCACCCTTGTGCTGCATGGGAATAGTAGTCGAAAATTCTCCCGCAGTTACCATGCCTGAAAGCATCAGGGGGAGCAGTGTGCTACTAACAATCAGTAGGTTTTTTCTCATGATCATGACCTTGTCCAGTGCCGCTATGGCTTACTGTATTTGATCGGCGACAGATTTAACAGCTTAAGAAGTCCCCGGGTTGTCCCGGCATATACAGCAAGCTGTTGAATATAAATGATTTAATGCTTTGAGCATGGGTTTATTGAATAATTTCAATCTATAGGTAAAATGTCATGAAATCAAAGGTTTCGGTGGCATTTGCGCGCTAGTGTGACTGCTATCACAGATATAAAAAAGACTGCGAAACGTAGTGGGAAAGGCGGCTAATGCTCAAGTTGCTGCCTGAAGTCTTCTAGTTTTGTGACCGGTGGCTGGCACGCCATGCCCTGGCAAATGTAAGCCACCACACTGTCTTTCGGTGTGCGGCTAGCCAGCAGGCCGGGAAGATCTTGTGCTGTGTCCGGTATCAGGAAACTCAAGCGGCGTGGCGTATAGCTTTGTCCGGCCAGGTGTAACCAGGATTCGGCAGATTTTAACTCACCGCGTATTACGATTATCTGTAAGGGATTCAAGTGCTCTTCCAGTGCCAGTAGCAGGCCGGTATGCGCGTAAGGTGTTTGTTCGATAGCCTGCCAGGCGGACTTCAAACTCGCCTCTGCAGCATCCAGGTAACGCGTTTCTCCGAGCAGATGTCCTAGCCGGCTGAGTACTTTAACCGCGATGGCATTGCCTGCCGGCAGGGAATCATCGGTGAGTGGTTTTGGGCGTTGAATCAGGTTTTCATGATCATCGGCGGTGAAATAGAAGCCGCCGTTTTGGTCAGCGAAATGTTGCAGGACAACCCCGCTCAGCTGCTGGGCGAAATCCAGGTCTTGGCTGCGCCAGCGCACTTGTAGTAACTCTAAAATTGCGTCGATCAGAAAAACGTAATCATCAAGATAGGCATTTAAATGCGCCCGGCCATCTTTGCTGGTGGCTAACAGGCGGCCGTTTTTCCACATCTGCGCGCGGATAAAATCGAGCGCCTGTTCAGCTATTTGTGCATAGCCAGGCAGCGCCAGGTGGCGGCTTGCCTGCGCCAGTCCCTTGATCATGAGTGCATTCCAGGAAACCAGCACCTTGTCATCGCGGCCGGGACGGATACGCTGTTCGCGCGCAGCAAATAACTTTTGCCGCGCTCCAGCGAGTTGTTGCCGGGCGTCTGCGATACCGATATCCAGTTCAGTGGCGATATCATCCAGTGACTGGAACACATGCGGGTTCCATTTGCCTTCAAAATTGGCCTCGCGATCAAAACCAAATCTTTTCGCGGCAACGGCGTATTCACTGTGGCTGAGGATTGACAGGATTTGTTCCCGGTGCCAGACATAAAACCGTCCTTCTTCACCCTCTGAGTCAGCATCCAGGCTGGAATAAAAGGCGCCTTGTGGAGACAGCATCTCGCGCACCAGCCAGTCCACGGTTTCTTGTGCTGTGCGCCGGTACAGTGGCTTGCCGGTTATGGCAAAGGCTTCGGCGTAGAGTGACAACAGCGGGCCATTATCGTAGAGCATTTTTTCAAAATGCGGAATCATCCATTGTTTATCGACCGAATAACGGCAGAAGCCGCCACCAATCTGGTCGTACACGCCGCCGCGCGCCATCCGTTCGAGTGTGAATAGGGCCATATGCAATGCGCGCTTGTCTTCCTGCCCCGTTGATTGACTGGCAGACCAGTGCCGCAGTAGCCGTTCAATACTGGTTGGGTGTGGAAACTTGGGGGCATTACCGAAGCCGCCATCGTGCGCATCGAATTGTTGTTCGAGCTGCTGGCGGGCGGCATCAATCGGCATGGAGTTGAGGCGGGTATTTTCGTTTTGTCCGGCCTGGTTCATGGACGCCATGAAGTCGATGAGTGACTGGTTCTGGCGTTCGATTTCATGCTGTTTTTCGTGGTAGAAAGCCACTACGCGGTGACACAGATCAGTAAAGGCAGGCAGGCCGTGACGCGCGTGTTTCGGGAAATAGGTGCCACCGAAAAATGGAATCTGTTGATCCGGTGTTAGAAACAGTGTCAACGGCCAGCCGCCGCTGCGTTGTGTCAGCAGGTGGTGGGCGGTCTGATAGATTTTGTCCAGATCCGGGCGCTCTTCACGATCTACTTTAATGTTAATAAATAATTCGTTCATCACCTCGGCGGTGGCCGGGTCTGCAAAAGACTCGTGCGCCATCACGTGGCACCAGTGACAGGCCGAATAGCCTATGGATAGCAAGATGGGTTTGCTTTCACTGCGCGCCTTATCCAGGGCTGCACTGCTCCAGGGGTACCAGTCAACCGGATTTTCAGCGTGTTGTAACAGATAAGGGCTGGTCTCATGCTTGAGGTGATTGGTATAGTGCAACTTGTTTTATCCTGTCGTTCAGGTAGCGGGAAATACACGCGGTAAAAATCTGTCCGCGATGAGTATATACCTCATGCGCTCAAAATCCGGAAAATTCCGGGGGGAATAATGCGGTTTTCGGTGGTGATTCCAGTCTATAACGAAGCAGATAATATCCTTCCCTTGCTGGAAGAAATGATGATGGCGTTGGTGACTGAAGATAAGTATGAAATTATTGTCGTTGATGATGGCAGTAATGACGGGACAACAGAGCGCCTGCGTATTGCTTGCGCTGATAATTCCAGGTTGCGTGTGTTGCGTCACGCCCGGCGATGCGGCCAGAGTGCTGCGCTGCTCAGCGGTGTTGAGGCAGCGAAGTGTGAAATAATTGTAACGATTGACGGTGATGGCCAGAATGACCCGGCTGACATTCCTGGTTTACTCAAAGGATTCGAGCAAGCACCGGATGATTGGTTGATGTTGGCCGGTCAGCGTGGCAAGCGCCAGGATTCTTTTATTAAACGGCTATCATCGCGGTTGGCAAACGCGGTTAGATCCAGGGTGCTTGCCGATGCTGCGCCCGACACTGGCTGTGGTCTGAAGCTGTTTCCGCGCAAACTGTTTCTAGTATTACCGGCATTTAACCACATGCACCGTTTCCTGCCGGCGCTGGCACAGCGGGCGGGCGCCCGTACTCTGTCTGTTGCAGTTCATACCCGGCCGCGCAGGCACGGTGTTTCCAAGTACGGAATCAATAACCGGCTATGGGCCGGGATTATCGACTTGCTGGGTGTCATTTGGTTGCAGCGCCGCCGCATGCAACCCGAAGTGACCGAGTTAAAATAACCACCATGTTTACATTCCGGCGTATAGTGAAAGGCTTGCTGTTGATCGCTGGTCTGATCATTCTTGTGGTGTTGATCGATTCGGGAAATTTGTCGGCTGTGCTGGATAAGGACTGGATTGACAGCGAGATCCGTGGCCAGGGTTTGCAGGGGAAAGTTTTATTTGTTGTCTTTGCGGCCAGCCTGGCATCATTTGGTCTGCCGCGCCAGATTGTCGCCTTCATGGCGGGCTACGGTTTTGGCTTTTCAAGCGGCGCCGTTCTCGCCATGCTGGCAATTGTTGCCGCCTGTGTCATGAGCTTTACTTATGGTTATCTGGGCTCGGTAATTTTCAGTTCGGCAAAACTTCCTCTGCGAATGCAACGTATGGCAGCGTTTATTAAAGATAACACTTTTACCAGTGTGCTGATGATTCGCTTACTGCCCGCGGGGAGTAATTTACTGGTCAATCTTACCGCGGGCGCCATGCGTATCCAGCGGCTTGCGTTTTTTTCAGGCACAGCACTAGGCTATATTCCGCAGACACTGATATTTACGCTGATTGGCAGCGGTGTGCATGTCGACCCTGGGCAGCGTATTGGTGTGGGTGTTGTCCTCTTTATTCTGTCTGCGTTGCTGGGAGCACAGCTATACCGCCGATACCGCGAACGGGTTCGCACGGAACTGGAGCCAGGCTTCTGAAACTGCCGCAATTTTATCTGCAATGGCCACTCCTGATTTTGCTCTGGCTTGGCGTGTCAGTGATGGCACTCATAACGCGGCCACTCCTGCCTGTTGATGAAACCCGCTACTTGTCAGTTGCCTGGGAAATGTGGCAACGGCATGACTTCCTGGTGCCCTATCTAAACGATATAGCCTATAGTCATAAGCCGCCATTATTGTTCTGGCTAATCCATGCTGCCTGGTCTGTAACCGGTGTCCACGACTGGCCGGCACGGTTAGTGCCGCCGTTGCTTGCGTTGCTGGTGATTATACAAAGTACCGTACTTGCGCGCCGCTTGTGGCCGAGTCTATCAGTTGAGATACAAAGTTTTGTTCCCTGGCTGATATTGGGTGGCTGGTTTTTCATTTTATTCATGACGCTGGTGCAGTTTGATTTATTGTTGACTGTGTTTGCTTTGCTGGCCTGGCAAGGACTGTTACTTGCTGATAACCGGCAATGTCGAGGCTGGTTGATAACCGGTTTTGCGGCCGGTCTGGGTGTGCTGGCTAAAGGGCCAGTCATCTTATTATTCGTTGTGCCTGTTGCGCTGTTGGCACCCTGGTGGCGCGGTGAACCTACCCACCGTAGCGGGTACTTTGGGTTGTTAGCCAGCCTAATCATCGCGGCAGCCATTGCACTTGCCTGGGCGCTTCCTGCAGGATTTGCAGGGGGAGAAGCGTATCGTGAAGCTATTTTCTGGGGACAGTCCGCTGGCCGCGTGGTCGATTCATTTGCCCACCGCAGTCCCTGGTGGCTGTATTTGCTGGCGTTACCCTCGATGTTGTTACCCTGGTTATTTTGGCCGGCAATCTGGCGTGCTATGGGTAGCGCTGGATCAGCACTTGATGAACCCGGTACAAAATTCATCTTTGCCGTGGTGATACCGGCATTGCTTGTGTTCAGTCTGATCAGCGGCAAACAGCCGAAATATTTATTACCCATCCTGCCGTTGCTGGCTTTACTGTTGGCGCGTTTACTTGTTAATGTCGGCCAGTCTACTGAGATGTTGCAGAAGCTCAGATATATCAGCTTGACAAGCGCGGCATTATTTATGCTGTTACACCTGAGCGTGGTACCCCTATTGCGCCCGGCCTATGATTTGACGGTCATGAGCCAGACACTCGCTGAGTTACAATCACACAATACCCAGCTTGCTCATTTGGGAAAGTATCATGGCCAGTTCCATTTTCTGGGGCGTCTAAAAAAACCAATTGTTGCGCTGCCGTTTGATAAAAAAGCACTGCAAGCCTGGCTGGAGCAGAACCCACAGGGCTATCTGGTCATGTATGATCGGCGCCTGGCGGTGGATAACTCAGATGTAGTATTTGATCAGCCGTACAGAAGTGGACGCCTGTTGGTATTGCCAGCTGAGAAACTGCTGAATGACCCGCAGCGTCTCGACGCCTTACTGACAAATGCGTAAGCTTGTTTTGAGGCGTCTCGGACTTCCTCATTGTGCCACTAATTTTTGGGGCGCTGTGAATACTCCCTGTACGCTTGGCTGCCGTACCCCTGCGGGCGGCACCCAACTGGGTGGCACAATGAAGGAATCAGAAAGTTATCTTGGAAACTCAGTAACAGGAAATATTTGAAATCATGCTTCAGTATCCAAACATAGATCCAGTAGCGATTGGCTTCGGGTCCGTCGCCGTCCATTGGTATGGATTAATGTATCTGATCGGGTTTGTCGGTAGCTGGCTCTATGGCAGTTGGCGCGCCAGGCAACCCAATTCTGGCTGGAATCCAGAGGAGATCAGCGATATTATTTTTTACGGAGCACTGGGGGTCGTACTCGGTGGCCGTTTCGGCTATATCCTGTTTTATAATTTTGAGTTGTTTATACAAGACCCGCTGATGATCATGCGCATCTGGCAGGGCGGCATGTCATTTCATGGCGGACTGATCGGTGTCTTGATCGCTATGTGGCTGTACGGCAAAAAAACCAGCCGGACTTTTTTTCAAGTGACGGATTTTATAGCCCCTTGGGTGCCCATCGGTCTAGGCGCCGGACGCATCGGTAATTTTATCAATGGTGAACTGTGGGGACGCCCGACGGATTTACCCTGGGGCATGGTGTTCCCCTTTGTCGATCAGCTGCCTCGCCATCCTTCCATGCTCTACGAAGCGCTGCTGGAAGGCTTGGTATTATTTATTATCCTATGGACCTATCACTCCAGTCGGCCACCGTTGTATGCCATCTCAGGTATGTTCCTGCTGTGCTATGGTGTGTTCCGCTT
>CAYPEL010000061.1:0-7261 GCA_964409635.1 uncultured Gammaproteobacteria bacterium
CCTTGCTGGCGTTTTTCTATGAGTGAACTGAAAGTTATCAGTTTACTTTCTGTGACCTCTTGCTCAGGGTGGCTGTATAGGTAACTGCGCTGTTTATTGAGCGTATAGGTCAGTAATATTTCCGCATCCAGCTGGGCGCTGGCAGATGCGGTGAGTTTTCCGGTTGCCTCTGACAACAGTTGTGAGAGTGTTGGCATTGCTGGTGGGTGGGGGATACAGGTCTATAATACAGTTGCTGATCAGGCCGATTCACTCAAAGCGGTCAGGCGGTCTGCCTGGTCTTCGCTGATGAGTGGCTCAATAACCTGATCCAGTGCGCCCTGCATAATGTCTTCGAGTTTATAGAGTGTCAGGTTGATCCGGTGGTCGGTCATCCGGCCTTGCGGGTAATTATAGGTACGGATACGCTGCGAGCGGTCACCGCTGCCGACCAGATTACGCCGTGTTTCTGTTTCTTCTGCCTGGCGTTTTTCCTGTTCGGCAGAATGTAGCCGCGCTGCCAACAGCGACATAGCACGGGCGCGGTTTTTATGTTGTGAACGTTCGTCCTGGCATTCAATCACGGTACCGGTTGGCAAGTGTGTAATGCGTACCGCCGAATCGGTTTTATTAATGTGCTGACCGCCAGCGCCCGAAGCGCGGTAAGTATCTACTTTGAGGTCAGCCGGGTTTATATCGACAGCTTCCTGCTCATCCGCCTCGGGTAATACAGCAACCGTGGCCGCCGAGGTGTGAACCCGTCCTTGTGACTCGGTTTCCGGTACACGTTGTACACGGTGCGCGCCAGATTCAAATTTTAACCGGGAAAAAACGTCCTGTCCTGACAGGCGTGTGATGATTTCCTTGTAACCGCCATGCTCACCTTCATTCTGGCTAATGATTTCGACGCCCCAGCGTTGGCTTTCAGCGTAGCGCGAATACATGCGGAACAAGTCGCCGGCAAAAATGGCGGCTTCATCACCACCTGTACCGGCGCGGATTTCCAGGAACACGTTTTTATTATCGTCTGGGTCTTTTGGTATCAGGTGTTTTTGTAATTCGAGTTCCAGCTTGGTTTTGCTGCGCTCGGCCTGCTGCAATTCTTCGTTGGCCATTGCCTGCAACTCAGGATCCGGGTCATTGGTCATTTCCCGGGCAGAACCGATGTCTTGTTCTGCCTGTTGCAGGGCATCAAAGCATTGTACGACAGGTTGCAGCTGAGAATACTCAACAGACAGAGACTTGAAGCGGTCGTTATCGCCCAGTACTTCCGGATCGGCTAGCAAAGCGCTGACTTCCTGTGAGCGTTCTACGATGGTTTCCAGCTTTCGCGTGAGTGAAGGATTCACGGCTTCTGATCCGGTTTAAAAATTTCCATGAGTGCGTCCATTAAGTCTTCACGATTGTCTTCACCCGCCTGGCGTAAGCGTTTGGTTGGTTCATGGATCAGTTTATTGGTCAAGGTATGGGCTACATATTGCATGACTTCTTCGGGGGTTTTCCCAGCCGTCAACTGGCGGCGGGCCTGTTTCAGTATCTGGTCGCGTTGCTGCTCGGCCTGCGAACGTAAAGTCAGAATCCTGGTGACTGCGCTTTGGCTGCGCAGCCAGGCCATGAACCGTCCTACCTGGACATCGATTATTTCCTCGGCTTGTTCGGCCGCCTGTTGCCGCGATTGGAGGTTTTCCTGGATGACTTCTTGAAGATCATCCACGGTATAGAGATAGACATCATCGAGCTTGCGGACATTGGAATCAATGTCGCGTGGCACAGCAATATCGACCATAAACACCGGGCGGTGCTTGCGCTTGCTCAATGCTTTTTTGACTATATTATAGTCAAGAATAGTCTTGTCGCTGGCGGTGGATGAAATTACGATATCGGCTTCGGCCAGGTGCTCGGGTATTTCGTCAAGGCCGATGCCATAGCCGTTATACCTGACAGCCAGTTGATGCGCGTGCTTCTGAGTGCGATTGGCAATAATCATTTTACCCAAGCCCTGTTCACGCAAGTGCCGCGCAGTCAGTTCAATGGTCTCTCCGGCACCGATCAGCAGAGCAGTATGTTGATCAAAATCACTGAATATTTGTTTCGCCAGGCTAACCGAAGCAAAGGCTACCGAGACCGGACTTTCACCAATTGAAGTATCGGTGCGAATTTGTTTTGCCACTGAGAAGGTGTGCTGGAATAAACGCGTCAGGAGTTGATCCAGGGTGCCTGCTTGCGTGGCCTCCTGGTATGCCTGCTTAACCTGGCCGAGGATTTGTGGTTCGCCGAGAATCAGGGAATCGAGTCCGCCGGCGACCCGCAGAATATGGCGTACGGCATCGGCATCCGGATAAGTATAGAGGTGCGGCATGATCAATTTGGCATCGATGTTGTGATATTGGCTGAGCCAGTCAGTGACCGGTTGGGCAGCATTTGACGTGCCCGCACAGTACACTTCGGTCCGGTTGCAGGTCGAAAGGATGGCGGCTTCGCTTACTCCCGGCAGGGCCGTGAGTTGCTGCAGGGCGCCCGCCAGCCGGGTTTTGGCAAAAGCTACCTGTTCGCGCAATTCGACGGGCGCGGTACGATGATTGATGCCGAGGGTGATTAGGGCCATAGACGGGCGGATGCAGGAGCCATGGATAACGCAAACATGAAATTCTGCGTTATGGTTCCTGTGAATGCAAGGTATTGGTTCTAAGGCGTTGTTCAGGCGACAGTGATTTGCGTATAGTGACCCCAATATACATCATGAAACATGACTGAAATACCGGATCAAATGATTGGTTTTAACTGGATAAAACAAAGCGGCCGGATCGGCTTGTTGCTGGCATTGCTGTTGATGACAGGCTGCGCCTCTGTATCGCAACAGACGGAGCCTGATGAGACGGCAAACGATTCACGCAAGCCAGTTTCTGACAGCAAAGAACCTGAGAGCTCGTCTCTCACTCAAAAAGAAGCGCTTACTCCCTCACTGCTCTATGCCATTCTGCTCGGCGAGATTGCGGGCCAGCGTGGCCGCATGGACGTGTCGGCGCCAAGTTACCTTGAAGCGGCGCGTAATTCAAAAGATCCGCGTGTGGCTGAGCGTGCCTTGAAAATATCCATTTTCGGCAAGCAGCAGGCGTATGCGTTGGAAGCCGCCCGGCGGTGGGTGGAATTGGCCCCGGATAACAAGCAAGCGCACCAGGCCTATGCTGCATTGGCGTTACGCAGTGGCCTGGATGCAGAAGCACAAACTGAGCTGAGCTATCTGATTCAGCACAGTGACGGCGATACCGATAAGGCCTATCAATCCTTGCTCGGCATGCTCGCGCGGGAACCCGATAAACAACGCGCGTTGACCGTTATGGAACGCTTAGTATCCGAACGGCCGGAGGATGCTGATGCGCGGTTTGCGTACGCACGCTTGGCAGTACACAGTGAAAACTGGGCGCTGGCAAACAGTGAAGTTGAAAAGGTGCTGCAAATACGCCCTGCTTGGGCGCCAGCGGAAATATTACGCGCCCAGATTGCACTCAAGCAAGGTAAGGGCGAGTTGGCCCGTAAACAACTTAGCCAATCGATTAAAAAAAATCCGGATGATATAGAGCTGCGTCTGGCTTATGCCCGCCTGCTGGTGGATCTTGAAGATCTGGAAGGCGCCCGCTCCCAGTATAAAATTCTGGTAAAGGCGCAGCCGGACAATAAAAAGGTTGTCTATTCTCTGGCCTTGCTGTCACTTGAAGCGGGGAAATTAAAAGAGGCTGAATCCAGTTTTCTCCGGTTACTGGAGCTGGATTACCAGAAAGTACAGGCGCAATACTATTTGGGCAGCATTGCTGAAGAGCATAAGCAATACGATCAGGCCCTGGCGTGGTACAGCAAAGTAGATCAGGGGGATCACTGGCTAGAAGTCCAAATTCGTATTGCCCGTATCGAAGCAGAAACCGGGAAGATGGATCAGGCGCGTGCCCGATTGAAGAATTTGCGTTTTACCAAACCCGCTCAGGCACAGCGTCTGCTGCTGGTTGAAGGCAATCTGCTTTCCAACAACAAGATGTCTGAAGAAGCTTACAGTTTATTCAGTACGTACCTCGAATCGCACCCGGAAGATTATGAAGTGCTGTATGCGCGGTCTTTGGTGGCAGAAAAACTTGACCTGCTCGATAAGGCAGAAAAAGATCTGCTGAAAATTATTCTGATTGAACCGGATAATGCCCGCGCACTGAATGCGCTGGGCTATACACTGGCCGACCGGACCAGCCGCTATCAGGAAGCGCTGCAGTATATTGAAAAAGCAATTAAGCTAACGCCGGATGATCCTGCTGTTATCGATAGCATGGGCTGGGTACAGTTTAAATTAGGTAATCTGCAACAAGCCCGGGAATACCTGCAAAAAGCCTATGATCAAACGGCCGATGCTGAAATAGCTGCACACCTGGGTGAAGTCTTATGGTCGCTAGGCGACCAGGCGGGCGCCAGGAAGATTTGGGAGCAGGGCAAAAAGAAGGATCCTGAAAATCCTGTACTGATCGAAACGCTCGAACGTTTTTCTAAGTAAAATTTTTCATGCGTGGTTTTCTTGTCGCGATAACCAGCCTGCTTCTGGTGGCCAGTTGTGCCACCCGCTTACCGCCGGTTGCTAACCCTGAACAACGTTGGCAGGCACACCTTGCCAGTGTGGCGGGCCTCCAATCCTGGCGGGCTTCCGGCCGGGTTGGTGTGAAAACCGGTGACGATGGCTGGACGGCTTCATTTAGCTGGCGGCAGACCGGTGATGATTACAGCATTCGTATCCACGGCCCGTTAGGCCGTGGCCTGGTCGAACTGGCAGGCAATCCAGATAGAGTCTTGTTAATGCAGACGGGTCAACCGGTTCGGGTGGCGCAAAGTCCTGAAGCACTGTTGTATCAAGCGACCGGCTGGTCATTCCCGATCAGTGGCCTGCGCTACTGGATACTGGGTGTGCCGGTGGCCGGACAAGCTGAACGGCATAGTTTAAATGCGGGCGGCGGCCTGCAGCGCCTGCATCAGGCAGGCTGGGAAATTGAATACAGTGATTACCAGCCGGTTGATGGTATGAACTTGCCGGTAAAATTGAAACTGGCGAATGGTGATATCCGGGTCAAACTGATAGCAAGAGAATGGCAGCTCAATGACCTGCCGTGAGTGAAATGACTTGCTAATACGTACATTGATTATGCGCCACGCTATTTACAGACCCGCTGTGAAACATCCCTGTGCGCTCAGCGGCAGCATCCCTGCTGCCGATGGTCTGTAAATAGCGTGGCGCATAATCAATGTACTGCTTCGTTGACAAATCCAGACGGTTCCTGGCCGGCGCCTGCTAAACTCAACCTGTTTTTGCATATTACCGGCCGCCGGCCCGATGGTTACCACGAATTACAAACCCTGTTTCAATTTCTCGATTACGGCGACGACCTGTGGTTCGATACTAACGATTCCGGCAAAATCCGTAGAATTTCAGGCAATGAGGACATCCATCCTGACCAGGATCTGGTGTTACGCGCGGCCAACCGCCTGGCTGAAGTAAGTCAAAGCAGCCTGGGTGTTGATATACGAATTAATAAACGCCTGCCGGTGGGGGGCGGCCTGGGGGGTGGGAGCTCGGATGCCGCCACTACCTTGGTCGTGCTGAATCGGCTTTGGTCGCTTGGACTTGAGGGTAAGCAATTGTTGGATATCGGGTTATCGCTTGGCGCCGATGTGCCAGTCTTCATCGAGGGGCAGGCCGCGTGGGCTGAAGGTATCGGTGAACTGTTGACACCGATGAAAACATTGGATGAAGCCTGGTTTCTGGTAATCCAGCCTGCGGTCACTGTTTCTACCGCCGTGATATTTGCCGACTCGCAATTGACACGGAACAGCCCGCAGATCACAATAACCGACTTTCTTTCGGGGCGGTGTAAAAACCAGCTACAGCCAGTGGTAGAGCGGCTTTATCCGGAAGTGTCAGAGGTGATTATCTGGTTGTCCAGGTTCCGGCCGGCGCAGATGACGGGTAGTGGTGCCTGTGTGTTTGCTGCCTTTACCGCTGCTGAGCAGGCGCAGTCGGTGCTTGCGCAACTACCCGCAGATTGGACGGGGTTTGTGGCGCGCGGGTGTAATCGTTCTCCGCTGAACTGCCGGTTAGACGATCTGGCGAAGTAATACTTATTGGGACGTCGCCAAGCGGTAAGGCACGGGGTTTTGATCTCCGCATGCGCAGGTTCGAATCCTGCCGTCCCAGCCATATTATAGTGTGCGATGTTGCCGTTGGTTTTTTAGTGGCAACATGATGGCGCTGCATACTAATTGAAGTAAAACTGGTTAACACTAAATTTTGCTAAACAGGTGTAAACAGGCATGAAGGCGTTACAACCGGCAGATGAAGATAGCCGCATGATGGTTTTTGCTGGGAATGCAAATCCACCACTTGCCCAAGCTATTGTCGGATTTTTGCATTTGCAGCTGGGCAAGGCGGTGGTCAGCAAGTTCAGTGACGGCGAGATCATGGTCGAAATTATGGAAAATGTCCGTGGTAAGGACGTTTTCATTGTGCAGCCAACCTGTGCGCCCACCAATGACAATCTAATGGAATTGATGGTCATGGTTGATGCATTAAGACGGGCATCGGCAGCGCGTATTAAACAGTGATCCCCTATATGGGTTATGCGCGGCAGGATCGGCGGCCACGCTCGGCGCGGGTGCCGATCACGGCGAAAGTGGTTGCCAAAATGATCAGCAATGTCGGTGCTGACAGGGTATTAACGGTTGATCTGCATGCGGATCAGATACAGGGTTTTTTCGATATCCCGGTAGATAACGTGTATGCATCCCCCATTTTGTTGGGCGATGTTTGGCGGCGAAAATATCCGAATTTGAAAGTGGTATCACCCGATGTGGGGGGTGTTGTCCGTGCCAGGGCGCTGGCCAAGCGGCTGGATGACGCGGATCTGGCGATTATTGATAAGCGCCGGCCCAAGGCAAACGTTGCCAAGGTCATGCATATTATTGGCGACGTTGAAGGGCATACCTGTGTCATCGTGGATGATCTGGTCGATACGGCAGGCACCTTATGCCAGGCGGCGCGTGCCTTGAAAGATAATGGCGCCACAAAAGTTTTTGCCTACTGCACGCACCCGGTTTTATCGGGCAAGGCAATTGCCAATATTGAAGGATCAGATCTTGATGAACTGGTCGTCACCGATACCATCCCGCTGCGCCCTGATGCGCAGGCGTGTACGCGTATCCGTCGGCTGAGTATTGCGGAAATGCTGGCAGAAGCCATGCGCAGGATCAGCGATGAAGA
>CAYPEL010000061.1:7361-14969 GCA_964409635.1 uncultured Gammaproteobacteria bacterium
CCTTTTTCACAGTAGTGCCTCTCCTGGTCGCGGGAGAGTTTTTTAAACTTGTTAAGACGGGAGTAACGTCATGTTAATTTTTGAACTAGAAGCCGAAAAGCGCACGGATATGGGGAAAGGTGCGAGCCGCCGCCTGCGTCTTGAAGGCAAAGTACCTGCCATTATGTATGGCAGTGATGAAGATCCACAATCAATCACCTTGTCGCACAATGATGTGGTAAAACGCCTCGAGCACGAAGCCTTTTATGCGCACATACTGACTGTCAATGTTGACGGAAAAGCGAGTAAAGTCGTATTGCGCGATTTACAACGCCATCCCAGCAAACCAACCATCATGCACATGGACTTTATGCGCATCGATGAGAACAAGAGCATCCGCGTAAACGTCCCGTTACACTTTATCGGTGCGGATATTGCGCCTGGCGTCAAAACCGGTGGTGGTTTAGTGAGTCACGAATTGACTGAAGTTGCGCTAGATGTATTACCGAAGCATCTGCCTGAATATATCGAAATTGATATATCCGCAATGGAAATTGGTGATTCATTACACTTGTCCGATCTGAAAGTGCCGGAAAGCGGTGTACTCGTTGAATTGGCGCGTGGTGAAGGCCATGACCAGCCAATTGTATCGATTCATGAGCGCAAAGCGGTTGTTGAAGAAGATACGGCGGCACCTGTAGCCCCTGCGATAGAGGGTGATGAAGCTGCCGCTGAAGAGGGTGATGCAGAGGAAAATAAAGAGTCCTGATTTGTCTTTCCAGGCGTGTCTGCGATTCAGTTAATAGTCGGGCTGGGAAACCCCGGTGCTGAACACGAACCAACCCGGCATAACGCCGGGTTTTGGTTTGTTGATGCGCTTGCCAGGCACTGTGGCGCCACCTTCAAAAATGAAAAACGCTTTTTTGGTGAAATCACGCGTTGTCACGAGCAGGGTGCGGATTGCCGCTTACTGAAGCCCATGACCTATATGAACCGCAGCGGACAGTCAGCCAGTGCAATGAGCCGTTTTTATAATATCCCGGTTGAAAAAATACTCGTTGTTCATGATGAGCTGGATTTACCAGCTGGCACTGTAAAGCTTAAAAAAGGTGGCGGTCACGGTGGCCACAATGGACTGCGTGATTTGATCAGCCATTTTAGCAGCAAGGACTTTTATCGTTTGCGTTTGGGTATTGCACATCCCGGTCATAAAAGCCAGGTTGTCGATTATGTGCTGAAAAAACCTTCGAAACAGGACAAGTTATTAATCGGCGCAGCCATCGATGATACCTTGCGGGTCATGCCAGAAATAATTACCGGTGAGTTTGAGAAGGCGATGCATCAGCTGCACAGCCGGAATTGAACCGAAGCTTTATCCGGTAGGAGTAGTTTTAACCTCGATGAGTGCTGTCACGGATCGCGGTTAAAACCGCACTTACAAGTTCTCAGGAAAACATCAGAGACTGATAAGCGAATCTTTTACAAGGTTTTAAATTAATTTAATATTTTGGTAATCCAGGTATCTTCAGTGGCTAAAAATTATGGGATTTAAATGTGGCATAGTAGGTTTACCCAACGTCGGTAAATCAACTCTATTCAACGCACTCACTAAAGCCGGTATCCAGGCGGAAAACTACCCGTTCTGCACCATTGACCCAAACGTAGGCGTGGTCGCTGTTCCAGATACGCGCCTGGATACACTGGCTAACATCGTTAAGCCGCAAAACATAATTCCTACCACCATGGAATTTGTAGACATCGCAGGCCTGGTTGCGGGCGCTTCAAAAGGCGAAGGTCTGGGAAATAAATTTCTCGCCAATATCCGTGAGACCGATGCCATCGCCCAGGTGGTACGCTGTTTCGAAGATGACAACATCATTCACGTGGCCGGTAAAGTCGATCCCCTTCACGATATAGAAATAGTCAACACAGAATTGGCACTGGCAGATCTGGAAACTGTAGAAAAAGGCATCCAGCGAGTATCAAAAGTGGCCAAGAGCGGCGACAAGGATGCCAAAGCCAAACTGGTGGTGCTTGAGAAGGTCAAAGTGCAACTCGATGAAGGCAATATGGTGCGGGCACTGAATCTGGACGAGGATGAGCGCGCAGAACTCTATGATCTTCACCTGTTAACCATTAAACCCACTATGTACATCGCCAATGTTGCGGAAGATGGATTTACAGAAAATCCTTTTCTGGATGTCATACAAGCCTTGGCAACCAAGGAAGGTTCAGAAGTAGTTGCAGTTTGCGCGGCGATAGAATCTGAATTGATAGAACTCGAAGAGGATGAGCAGCAGGCATTCCTCGATGAGTTGGGTCTGGAAGAACCGGGCTTAAACCGAGTGATCCGTGCCGGCTATCAAATACTCGGTCTACAGACTTATTTCACCGCCGGAGTCAAAGAAGTCCGGGCCTGGACAGTGCTGATTGGTGCCTCTGCCCCGCAAGCGGCCGGCGTCATCCACACCGATTTCGAAAAAGGATTTATCCGCGCCGAAGTCACAGGCTACGATGATTTTGTCGCCTGCAAAGGCGAGCAGGGCGCCAAGGAAGCCGGTAAATTACGCCTTGAGGGTAAAGACTACATTGTAAAAGACGGCGATGTAATGCACTTCCGCTTCAATGTCTGACAACGCTAACTGGACAGAAACGCTACAACAACCTAAAATTGCGCCTCCCTGAGATATTGGATTCTGATCCCATTTCTCAATCTACACCTACAATGGCTATGTAGCTCAGCTGGTTAGAGCACATCACTCATAATGATGGGGTCCCCTGTTCGAATCAGGGCATAGCCACCATTTTAGCAAAGAGTTACAAAACCTTATCAGCTTCAAGTCCTCTGACAGTGCATAACTGCACTAGTAGTCCTTCAACATGATAATGACAGGTTCAGCGACCCTGTGGTGTTGCGCAGCAAGGCACAGTGCGCAGGCAATGACGCGCCTTGCCGTGAACGTTGGCAAACTGACTGAACCCATCAATACCATGTTGTCGGAGTACTAGTATTAAATAAATCTGCCACTTTTGGGCTGGTCTTCTTAATCACGGGCGTTTATCTCAGGACTAAATCCGCACGAATACAAATCTCACTCACAAATTTCAACGTGACGCACCAAGTCAAAATGCCTATCATTACAAAATATTTTTGTCTTACCTTATGAGAGGCATAACGAGTGCAACAGATGCTACCCGGCCAGCGCTGGATTAGTGAGGCAGAACCAGGCCTTGGATTAGGGCTGGTTGTTGAGGTCGATGTACGAACGGCTACCGTTTTATTTCCTGCCAGTGAGGAGCAGCGGGTTTATGCGCGTGAGGAAGCACCGTTGTCCCGCGTGCAATTTCAGCCAGGTGATGCGATCAGTGATCATGATGGCCGCAGCTTGACGGTGCAATCGGTCGATGAGGAAGAAGGTATCCTTTTATATACCTGCCATGATGCTGAGGGCGCGGTCGTGGTTCTGCCGGAAACACGGCTAGATCATCGCATGCAGTTGGTTCGTCCACTGGAGCGGTTACTCGCGGGGTTGATCGATAAAACCCGCTGGTTTGAGTTGCGCCAGGATGCAGCGCGCTGGGCTGGTGAGGCACAGCGGTCTCCGGTACGTGGATTACTGGGTGCACGCATCGAGCCGATTGCTCATCAGTTGTATATTGCCAATGAAGTGGGCCAGCGCAGTGCCCCGAGGGTACTACTGGCAGATGAAGTTGGACTGGGTAAAACAATTGAAGCAGGTCTGATCCTCCACCAGCAACTGCTCACCGGGCGTGCGCACCGTGTGCTTATTGTAGTACCTGAAAATCTTGTTTACCAATGGTTCATCGAGATGTGGCGGCGGTTTAATCTACGTTTCAGTATTTTTGATGAAGAGCGTTGTCTGGCTATCGATGCAGAGAACCCGTTCCTGGCAGAGCAGCTGATCCTGGTCGGTGCAGATTTTTTCCAGAAAAATCCTGAGCGGCATGTGCAAGCCATCAAAGGAGAATGGGATTTGTTGGTGGTTGACGAGGCGCACCGTCTGCAATGGCACGCTGATCAGCCTGGCGCCGATTACTTGCTGATCGAACAACTGGCCAATGATTCGAAGGGCGTGCTGTTGCTCACTGCAACGCCGGAGCAGTTCGGGCGTGGCGGTCACTTTGCTCGTTTACGTTTGCTCGACCCGCATCGCTTCCATGATTTTCAGGCCTTTTGTGAGGATGAAAAACGCTATCAACCGATCGCAACTATTGTAAATAGTTTGCTCGACAGCCATCCGTTAAGCAAACAACAGCAAGCCACCTTGTCAGCGCTGCTGGGCGATTATTCATTGGAGGATACGCACGGTATTTTACGGCAGCTGGTTGATCGTCATGGTACTGGAAGGGTGTTATTCCGTAACACGCGTAACGCGATATCAGGATTTCCACAACGTATAGTAATTCCGTATAACTTAGCGCAAGCGCTCAGTCATTCAGATCAAGGCGGTTTTGAAAACCATGCGTCATTTGATGCTTTATCGGTAGAAGATCAACAACGGACGGAATGGTTAGCCGGTTTGTTACGTGAGCTGAGACCTGAAAAAGTACTGGTGATTTGTGCGGCCGCTGAAACAGCGGTGTCGTTATCGGAAGTTTTGAAAGACAAGTATGCCGTACTGACAGGTGTTTTCCACGAAGGTATTGATTTAATTGCCCGCGACCGGGCGGCCGCGTGGTTTGCTGATAGGGAAGAGGGCGCACAAGCATTGATCTGTTCTGAGATCGGCAGTGAGGGCCGGAATTTTCAGTTTGCACATCATCTGGTGTTGTTCGATTTGCCGGCTAATCCGGATCTCCTCGAACAGCGTATTGGCCGGCTTGACCGGATCGGACAGCAATTCGATATTCAGATTCATGTGCCTTATTTGCCCGGCACACGGGATGAAAGGATGTTTCGCTGGTATCACGAAGGTCTGGATGCTTTTGAGTCAACTTGTGCTGATGGTGTGACTGTTTTCGATCAACTGGGTGAGCGGGTTAGTTGTTTGTCTAGCGGTGATTGTGATCTTGATGCATTGATCAGTGATACCCGGGAAATGCATCAGACGTTGGTTGCGAATGTTCAGCAGGGCCGCGACCGTTTGCTTGAATTTAATTCCAATAATTTGCAAGTGGCGCAATCGCTGATTGAAGCGATCGATAACGCCGGCTATGACAGACATCTGGATGATTTCTTGAACCGGGCTTTTGATGCTTTTGGTATAGATACCGAAGAGCTTAGCGCCCACATCTGGTTTGCCAGACCGTCTGAGCATATGCATATTGATGCCTTGCCGGGGTTGCCGGATGACGGAATCCGCTATTGTTTGCGGCGTGATGTTGCTTTAAAAAACGATGACGTCCAGTTCATTACCTGGGAACATCCCTTGGTTGCAGCTTTGCTGGAGGTTTTGAATACAACAGAAATGGGAAATAGTGCGGTTACCGTTATTAAAAATGAGCAGTGGAAAAAAGAACCGTTATTGCTGGAGGCCTTGTTTGCCGTCGAGTGCAGCACGCCGGTACAACTTGATATGAAGCGTTTTTTTGAGGCGGAAACTTTTCGTGTTTTGGTTGATATGCAGGGTAATGAAATCGGCGAATCGATGCCTGCAGAAACGATAGACGGTTATTGCCTGCGCCGTGACCGCGTGACTTCAGGAAAAGTATTGCGTAGCCAGCAGGTACAGATTAAATCATTGTATAAGCATGCGCTGCGCCATGCAGAAAGCCAATTAAAAAGTATCGTTGCACTAGCTGCGCAAAAGGCAGATAAGGAACTGAGTGCTGAAGTTGAGCGTATGAAGCAATTGCAGGTGGTAAATCCGAATGTGCGTGATGATGAGATTCAGTACTTGCAGTTGCTGTCGGAGGCTACCGGTAAAGCGTTGAGTGGCGCTGGACTGCGGCTGGATGCGGTGCGTTTGGTGATTGTGAACTAAGCGTTTCAGGTGCTAAACGGGTGGTGCAGCCTGCACAAGGTACGTTTTTTTCCGTTATTCAAAGATTGATGGGATATTTACTGGCTATTGTAGGGTGTCCAGGCACTGGCACAGCTGTGACTGAATCAGTGAGATCAATTCACCCAGCGCCATTTTATCTGGGACTTCCTGAATATTTGAAAACCAGATATCGTCCACCAGATTACTTTGATCCGGCACTTTATCGCTAACCAGCGGTAAGCCGATAAACACGCCGTGCTGGCCATTCTCCAGGCAGACGGTAACGAGTTGTAATGGAATCTTGGCGGGGCCATTTTCCACGGCTTGATCTTCACTGCTATGATTAATATCCATACCAATATCTGTAGCATAGATTATGCCAACGAGCTTACAGGCTGAAAATGATTCAGGTAATTACCCAGGATATTACTACACTAGTTATGGATGTTATTGTAAATGCTGAAAATTATTCCTTGTTAGGGGGTGGGGTGTGGCCGGCGCCATGCACCGTGCTACCGGTTCTGAGCTAGTAGACTACTGTCGAAGTGTTGGCGGATGTCCAACCGGTGAGACTCGTTTGACGCCAACCCTTAGTTAGCCGTCAAGTAGGTGGAGCAATTACAGCACAGCGCGTAACACTGAATTAACCCCATGGTGATCATTGGGGATTTCTAATGAATTGGTTGGATCCTGTTGCCACTTACCGTCGATCAATAACTGATATTCGTAAGTGCCCGGCTCGACTGTAAAAACTTTCTGCCAACGGTTATCTAGCCTGCGGGTTTCAACATTGTGATCGGGTATCCAGTCATTGAAATCACCGGCAATTTGCAATACCCGGCATTCCATATCTTCGTACGTTAGAACAATCATTTGGTGCGTTGGTTGTTTTACAACAGCATTCATGACCAGTTACCTCCAAGTGCAAACAAAGAATAAGTCATGTTGTTCCTGTTAAGAAAGAGCATGAGGCCTGTATCCAGGTTGATTTGCAGAAATAAGAGTGTGTGAAGCGCGCCACCCGGTAGCAAGGTACCGGTTTTTTCTGGTGTTGCGAAGAACTGGTTTAGATAGGCCTTTGTTCAAGCCTGCCCCTCTCGGGAGAAATACATTAACTAGAGTTTCGCAGAGTTTGTTTAAATGTCAAGAAAAACTTAACACGCGAACCTGTAGCCAACGGCATCGGTGTAGATAAGCGTATAAAAAAAGGCGGTCGTTGTGACCGCCTTTTTAATTAGGTTTAGTTTACTGAACCTGATTGGGTGAGGGCAGAGTCGTAAGGTCAGAACTTTGTGAGCTGAACCAGGCCGCAACGTCTTTTTGATCCTGCTTCGATAGCGCTGCAGCAAATCCGGACATGATCGGATTTTTCCGGGTACCACTCTTATAGTCCTTTAGCGCTCTAACAAGGTAGTCAGCATGTTGTCCAGCCAGTTTCGGATATTGTTTATTGGAGCCATTACCATCAACGCCATGGCAGGCCTGGCAGGATTGTTCAGAAATAGTTTTGCCGGCTGTTGCATCACCGCCGGCGATGGCAGACTGGTAGCTGCACATGCTTGCAACAAGTAGAGCGAGTGTGTTTAATTTTTTCATAGTCAAGTTGCCTCTCGGTTCCTGTTTGATCTAGTAGTCCTTCAACATGATAATGACGGGTTAAGTCAGTTTGTCAACGTTCACGGCA
>CAYPEL010000062.1:0-14725 GCA_964409635.1 uncultured Gammaproteobacteria bacterium
AGTCTGGGCCGTGTCTCAGTCCCAGTGTGGCTGATCGTCCTCTCAGACCAGCTACAGATCGTCGCCTTGGTAGGCCGTTACCCCACCAACAAGCTAATCTGACATAGGCTCATCCAATAGTGCAAGGTCCGAAGATCCCCTGCTTTCCCCCGTAGGGCGTATGCGGTATTAGCCTGGTTTTCACCAGGTTGTCCCCCGCTACTGGGCAGATTCCTATGCATTACTCACCCGTCCGCCACTCGTCGCCTGGAAGCAAGCTTCCATCGTTACCGTTCGACTTGCATGTGTTAGGCATGCCGCCAGCGTTCAATCTGAGCCAGGATCAAACTCTTCAGTTCAATCATGCTGTTGCTTATGGCAACAAATCTTGGCTCGATAGTTCGTAATACTCAAATATTAACGAGTTACTTACCATCGAATAATTGCTTTAGCTGCGCAATTCTTTCGACGTAAGCACCCACACAAATTATCTGATCAATTTGTTAAAGAACACACTGGCGCTTTGGGCCAGCGAAGACCATCAAGTATGACTGATGTAGTCTTGGCCGTCAACAGCTTGTGCTGACTTTTATTACTGCCCCGGCCCCACACTGGCAACCGGAAAACCGGGCATTATACAGTCCGGCCAAAACCCGTCAACCATTAAATTATAGACCCTGAATGCAAGCTTTCAAGCGTGCTTAAAGGGCTTAATTTATAACTCATTCAGCTCAAGGTAACCCGGGCAAAGCGGCGTTTGCCAACCTGAAATACATGGCTGACCCCGGCGGGGTAAGAGATGCCTTTATCTTCAGCGCGTTCACCATCCACCCGTACTGCGCCTTGCTTGAGCATCCGCAGGGATTCCGAGGTACTTGAGGTCAGCCCGGCAGCCTTGAGCAAATTGGCAATCGGTAGATTATCACCACCCGCCACCAGTTGAACCTCGGGTATATCGTCGGGTATCGCACCTTTCTGAAACCGCGCGATGAATGCCTGTTGCGCTGCTTCAGCGTCTTGCCGGTTATGAAAACGTGCGACAAGCTCCTGTCCAAGCTCAAACTTCACATCTCGCGGATTCCGTCCTTCTGCAATAGCCTGCTTCAGGCCTGCAATTTCGTCGAGCGGCCGGAAGCTTAACAGCTCAAAATACCGCCACATCAACTCGTCGGAAATTGACATCAGCTTGCCAAACATTTCATTGGGCGCCTCGGCAATACCGATGTAGTTACCCAGTGATTTAGACATTTTCTGCACCCCGTCCAGGCCTTCCAGGATCGGCATGGTCAACACGACCTGTGGTTTCTGCCCATACGCCTCTTGCAGCTGGCGGCCGACCAGCAGATTGAATTTCTGATCCGTACCGCCCAACTCAACATCAGCTTTCAACGCCACTGAATCGTAGCCCTGCACCAGCGGGTAGATAAATTCGTGGATGGCAATCGGCTGCCCGGATCCATAGCGTTTGCTGAAATCATCCCGCTCCAGCATGCGCGCCACCGTATGCTTGGCCGCGAGCTGGATCAGATCGGCCGCATTAAACTCATTCATCCAGCTGGAATTGAACACCACCCGGGTTTTTTCCGGATCGAGAATTTTGAATATTTGCTGTTCGTAGCTTTTGGCGTTGTCGATCACCGCGTCGCGTGTCAGCGGTTTTCGAGTGACATTCTTACCCGTGGGATCGCCGATCATGCCGGTGAAATCTCCGATCAGGAAAATCGCTTCGTGACCGAGTTCCTGAAATTGCCTCAGCTTGTTTAGCAGTACCGTATGACCGAGGTGCAAATCGGGCGCCGTGGGATCAAAACCAGCTTTGATGCGTAATGGCCGACCTTCTTCGAGCCGTTTTACCAATTCTGCTTCGACCAGAATCTCATCTGCGCCGCGTTTAATCTGTGCCAGTGCCGCCGCATGCCCCATGGGTGACGCTCTCCGTATGCTTGTTAATTAAAGACGCGCAAGGTTAGCACAGCCCTGTAAATCTGTGGCCCTCACATGAGGGCATTCGAAATCCCGCTTTCAGGGCAGGCTCAGGTGCTACGACTATTGGCTAAATTATCATCAGGATTCCGTTTAAAAGCCGATAAAGTGACATATTTGATAGATTTATTTACGATTTTCAACGGTATATTAGAAATGGCTGTTGACCTGAGCCGCGTAGCTTAGTAAGTTCCCCATACTGAAATTCAAGGAAATTCTGTGATTTACCGCCCAGATTCTCGACGCGACTACCAAGCATCCACAGGCAGCAGGCAGGCAGCGCGCACACGTTCTTTGACTCCAATCCACTGGATTGCCTTATTACTCCCGCTGCTCGGCGTGGTTTTGCTGTCACTTCCCTCCAATGATGCCAAGGCGCTGCGTATTAAGGAAACACCCCTGGATTTACCGGGTGTTACTGTCGAGTCCACAGAAACCATCAGTAAAACAGAGGTCAGCGCGAAACCGGGCAAAAGTGAACCTGAGCCAGATAGTGCCGTTGCTCCCGCCTCAGCAGAAACTGCACCAACGCCCGCAGTAGCTCAGGAAATTCTTCAAAACTGGAAAACGGTCACCGTAAAAAACGGCGACAGCCTGGCAAAAATATTTGCTAAAGAAAGCCTGGATCCCAGCCAGTTGCACGCTGTTCTCAAAAGCGGGCCGGCTGCCAAACAACTGACCCGTATCTATCCTGGTCAGAAACTGAATCTGCTGATTTCCGATGAAGCAGGCCTGCTCGAATTAAACTACGATCTGGATGCGCTGAATACTATCCAGGTAAAACGCACTGCCGATAGTTATGAAACTCAATTAATCGTAACCGTACCGGAAAGACGGACAACAAGCACCGCCGGCAGCATTGAAAACTCCCTGTTTATGGCGGCACAGAAGGCCGGGCTACCTGAAAAAGTGACCATGGAACTGGCCAATATATTTGCTTGGGATATCGACTTTGCACTCGACATTCGCAGTGGCGATGAATTTGCCGTGGTCTACGAAGAACTCTTCCTGAACGGGGAACTGATTGGTACTGGCAATATCATCGCCGCAGAATTTACCAATCGGGGCAAGACGCACCAGGCATTACGCTTTGCAAACACCAAAGGTGACGTTGATTACTACACGCCTGAAGGCCGCAGCCTACGCAGGGCGTTCATCCGCTCGCCAGTATCTTTCGCACGCATCAGTTCAAAATTCAGCCTGGGGCGCAAACACCCTATTCTTAACCGGATTCGCTCCCACAAGGGTGTTGACTATGCGGCATCCAGAGGCACACCGATAAAAGCTGCCGGCAGCGGCAAAATCATCTACCAGGGCAGAAAAGGTGGCTATGGTAAAACCGTAGTCATCAAACACGGCACAAAATACAGCACCCTCTATGCCCATATGTCGCGTTACAAATCTGGTTTGAAACGTGGCAGCCGGGTACAGCAGGGACAAATCATCGGCTATGTCGGCAGCACTGGCCTGGCAACCGGCCCACACCTGCACTACGAATTCCGCGTCAACGGTACTCACCGCAACCCACTGACGGTTAAACTTCCCAGCGCATCACCACTACCTAAAAAATACCGTGAGGATTTCAAGCTAGTCACTGAGTCATCACTGGCCTTACTGCAGCTCGCCAAACACGAGTCCATCGCACTTAAATAATACCATTGCCTAACTGTGCTCTTCGCGCTCAAGAATACCCCGTTTACAGTGCGTAGATTTTCGTCAAGGGCAAGGCGCAAAGACGCAGTAATAGCGGGACTATTGCAAGGCTTTGCAACGCCGCCATTGGCGAAAAGATGCGTGCTGGAAATGGGGTATTCTTGAGTGCGGAGGGCATACTACATAGGCCTGATGTCCGGTACCAGCATGGACGGCATCGACGCTGTCCTTTGCGACTTAGCTACCACTGCACCGAAACTACTTGAGCACTTGAATGTTCAATGGCCAGACGGCCTTAAAAGCCGTCTGTTGGCGTTGGCCGAGAATCCCGATAGTTCATTAACCGAGTACGCATCACTCGATATCGAAACCGGCCGCTGCTTTGCAGCAGCGGTAACCGCCCTGACAAACAAGGCCGGATTGACCGCAGACGTTATCAATGCCATCGGCTGCCATGGACAAACTGTTCTACACCAGCCTGATGGCCCGGTGGCATTCAGCCTGCAAATTGGCGACCCCAACACCATCGCCGAAAAAACAGGTATTACAACAGTCGCTGATTTCCGGCGCCGTGACATGGCCGCCGGCGGGCAAGGCGCACCGCTGACACCCGCTTTTCACCGCCAGGTTTTTAGTAGTAAAGAAGAAAACCGGGTGGTATTGAATATCGGCGGCATGTCGAATGTAACTGTATTAGCCACAGCCCAGGATGATGTTTTAGGCTTCGATACCGGCCCCGGGAATGTCTTGCTCGATGCCTGGACCGCGCAGCATTCTACCAACAGGTATGACCAAGCCGGCGAATGGGCGCGTAGTGGCACGGTACACTCCGAACTTTTAAAGTGCCTACTCAAGCACCCCTTCTTCGAAATCAAGCCACCCAAGAGTACTGGCCGCGAGGCGTTTAATCTGGCCTGGTTAAATGGAGTACTACAACAATTTGAAAAGATTCCTCCAGAAGATGTACAGGCGTCACTGGTGGCGCTGACCGTCACAACTATTGCAGACGCACTACAATTTTATGCCGGCAATACGCAACGGCTTCTCATCTGTGGCGGCGGTATAAATAACACGTATATGCTGGAGCAACTGCGGGTATCGCTACCGAAAATAATACTAGAGAGTACGGAAAAATATGGCCTTCACCCTGACTGGGTTGAAGCGATTGCTTTTGCCTGGTTTGCAAAACAGGCGCTGGAAAAGAAAAGCTCAAACCTGTCATCTGTAACCGGGGCAAACAAGCCCGTGATACTCGGCGGGATCTACCAGGCATGATCGTTGTACTAATACGCAATTCACTGGTTGATAGAAAGGTAGCGAGAAATACCGGCTAACGCTTTGCCATTGGCACATAATCGCGTTCGGAGTGCCCGGCGTACATCTGAGTCGGGCGGAATATCCGGTTATCGCCAAGCTGCTCACGCCAGTGCGCGAGCCAGCCAGCCGAGCGCGCCACGGCGAAAATAGATGTGAACTGATCCGGCGGAATACCCATTTCTTTATAGAGAATACCCGAGTAGAAATCCACATTCGGAAACACGCCTTTCGGCGACAGTTTTTCTTCACAGGCCTCTTCCAACGCCATCGCGGTTTCAAACAACGGCCCCATATTGCCACTGCGTGCCGCCATCAACTCGTGCATCATTTCTTGCAGGATCGTGGCGCGCGGGTCTTTAATTTTGTATTCCCGGTGACCCATACCCCAAATCTTGGTCTTCTTTTTAAGTTTTTTATCCAGCCAGGCTTTGGCATTTTCAGGCCGGCCAATTTCTACAAGCATTTCCACGACCCGTTGATTAGCGCCGCCGTGCAACGGACCGGCTAATGTACCAATGGCTGCAGCGATGACAAGATAGGGACTAGCGAGTGTTGAACCGGCTACCAATGCAGCAAAGGTGGAGGCATTAATGGTGTGTTCGGCGTGCAGGATCAGACAGGCGTCCATGATCCTCGCAAGCAGGGGATCAGGGTCTTCACCGTTAAACATGTATAACAAATTTTCCGCATAACCCAGATCCTTGCGTGGCGCAATTGGGTCATAACCATTGCGCACATGCTCCCACATCGCTACCAGCGTCGCCATGCGGGCAATAATTTTCACCGACATGTTATGGACATAATACAGGTCTTCACAGACATCCGAGCCAGTCAGGCATTCGTCACCGGCATAAAACATTCCCAGGCTCGCGACGGCGGTTTGCAGCATTTCCATCGGGTGACCGGTTGCCGGTAAGTACTTCATAATTTCCCGCACGTTATATTTCACGACGCGGTTACGGCGTAGATCTGCATCAAATTCTGCAAGCTCGGCAGGGGTAGGCAGGCGGCCATCCAGCAGCAACAAGGTAGTTTCTTCAAACGTACTTTTCCGGGCAAGATCGACGATACGATACCCACGGTAAGTTAATAAACCCCTGCTGCCATCCAAATCCGAGATATTGGATTGGGTGGCTGGGACACCTTCGAGACCGGGTAAGTAATCGCTCATAGCCTTCTCCAGTACTAATCGGCCGGGTGGAATTTGCCTGCAAGCCCCACCCGGCACAATAGCGGAATAACAAAGGGGCGTTAAACGCCCCTCTGATCACATGTGTTTTGTATTAGGAAAGAATTTTATACAGAAAATGAAGAACCGCAACCACAGGTTGTGGTGGCATTTGGGTTTTCTATCACGAAGCGCGCACCTTCAAGGTCATCTTTATAGTCGATTGTCGCGCCTGTCAGGTATTGGAAACTCATTGGGTCAACCAGCAGCATAACGCCGTTATTTTCGACTTCAGTATCTCCCTCATTGATGGCTTCATCAAAGGTGAATCCATACTGGAAGCCTGAGCAACCGCCGCCCGAAATAAATACCCGCAGCTTAAGATTGGGGTTATCTTCTTCGGCAATCAGGCTTTTAACCTTGGCCGCCGCCGCATCACTAAAATCCAGCAGACTTTCTGCCTGATCCACTTCTTGCGCTAGATTTTCTGACATATCACCTTCTCCAGAAACACTTATATTAACCTAAATTATCTGATTTCCTACTATTCTAGTCAAGTATTACAGCTGTAGGTGCGAATTTATTCGCATCGTACTCGCCGTATTCGACCCCGTGGTAAGCATTAAATTCGCCGCTACGATTGGCAATTGAGAGTATGGCAATCGGCTAAAAAGGCCAATCAAACTCTTTCTCAACGGCAGAGGGCTGTTTTTTACCTTGTGGCGTGATTTTTACGCTGATCCGCCGCGGCTTGAATTCCTTTGGTAATCGTATTTCCCCCTGGAAATGTTGGAAATAGCGAAACTTGAATTTCAGGGGTTTATTTCCATTGTCAGCGAGTTTTTCGAACACCAGTATCGCTGTAAGCCCCTCATCCTCACCGATCACTTCCAGTCCAACTATGCCCTGCGCAGACCGGCCACTGCGTTTTACCTGGGTCAAAGTGAGGTCAAATAGAAAAAGCCCATCCTGATCCCCGCTTTCTATATCAAGCCGCTGCACCCTGAGCCCCGGCTTTACATCGCCTGGCGAAATGATACCCCGGTATAATTCGAGTTCCTTTCGAACATCAAGCAGTTCATCCTGTAACGCAACAACTTCATTACGCACGCCCAGATTAGCCTGCCGGTCAACCTGGCTCGAGCGTTCATGGATGGCTGACTTTTTAGCCAAAGAGCGCTTTTCTTCTTTCAGGCCAGAAAATTTACCTTGCAAGGTTTTATGCGCTTGCCGCAGATCCACCAGCTCCTGGGAGGCATTGCGCTTGCCATAGTCATACAGCCAGGTGCTATAACCGATCAATACCACCACTGGCAACAAGGCAAGCCAGCCATTGCGCCCAAATTGAAATAATTTATTTTGTGGAGACACGGGGTGTATTCTGTTTCATTAACTTAAATTTAACAATGCGCTCAAGGCAACAGGGCAATCGCATCCAGCCCGGCCGTTTCCTGTCTAGCAAACATAATATTCATATTCTGTATCGCCTGACCGGCCGCACCCTTTACTAGATTATCTATCACTGAAAGCACAACGATGATATCGCCATCTGCTGGACGGTGGACGGCAATCCGGCAATGATTCGCGCCTTTCACACTGCGGGTTTCAGGGTGAGATTGCGCCGGCAAGACATCAACAAAGGGCTCATCAACGTAGGCTGATTCAAACACTGACTGTAAATCCGTGCCGCTGTGGCTTGCCCGCGCGTACAAGGTCGCATGAATACCCCGGATCATCGGCGTCAGATGAGGCACAAAGGTTAGCCCGGGTAATTGCCCCGTGACGGCCGCTAGCCCCTGGCGGATTTCTGGCAGGTGGCGGTGACCCGGCACGGCGTAAGCCTTGAAGTTTTCACTCGCCTCACTGAATAACGCGCCTACGCTGGCCTTGCGCCCCGCCCCGCTGACACCGGATTTACAGTCAGCGATCAGGCTGCCCGCGTCAACTACGCCAGCACGCAGCAGAGGCAGAAAACCCAATTGCACCGCGGTAGGATAACAGCCGGGATTGGCTACCAGCCGCGCCTCTTTAATCGCGGCCCGATTAACTTCCGGCAGGCCATAGACCGCTTCGTCCAACAATTCAGGGCAGGCGTGTTCCAGGCCATACCAGGTTTGCCACAACTGCGCATCGCGCAATCGAAAATCCGCCGCCAGATCAATCAAGCGCACCCCGGCGTTGAGCAGCTGTTTGGCCATCGTCATCGCGATGCCGTTCGGCGTGGCAAAAAACACCAGGTCACACGCACCCAGACTCTCTGGATCCGGTTCTACAAACTGTAAATCCAGGTGCCCACGTAAATTTGGAAATAGCTCAGATACCGGTTTACCGGCTTCTGAGCGCGAGGTAATGCACTGCACTTCGACATCCGGGTGGGCTGCCAGCAAGCGCAACAACTCCACACCGGTATAACCCGTTCCGCCGACGACACCCACTTTGATCATGCTATTTCCTTAACGCTTAGAACTGTGTAAGCATCCACCCAGAAAAAATGACTCCCGCCAAGACGCAAAGTTCGCGAGGTGATAAGTGCTTGTTACCGAAAGCATACTAAATATATTTCCTGGCGTCTTTGCGAGCGGCAATTGTTTAGACACGGACAGCCGATAAATAACAGCGGCACAAGGGCATTAACCTATTCCCACCCCAGCTCAGTTGCATGCAAGGCGTGTAGTCACTAGGAGCCTGAGGTGAACCCCGCTGAACAAGAAACTAGCGAAAACCCCGGGAAGGCTACGGGTGATGCGAAAAACGCTACCGAAGCGAAACCATAACCGCTAGTATTTCTGCCATGAATACCAAACCTATGCTGATTGGCCTGTTTGGACTGCTACTGGTTGGCGCACTCGCTTATGTCTGGTTAACACCAGCTGGCCTATCGCGCGCACCGGATATCGCGCTGCAAACACTGCAAGGTGAGTCTATCCAGCTTACCGGCCTGACGGGTAAACCTGTGCTGGTCACTTTCTGGGCAACTGACTGCCCGGCTTGTATTAAGGAAATGCCTCACTTGGTTGATCTGTACAAAGCGTTGTCCCCTGAAGGTCTGGAAATTATTGGCATTGCAGTTCCCCGGAATCGGCCAGATCACGTCATCGCCATGGTCAAGACCAAGCAACTCCCCTACCGGATAGCCTTGGATATTGACGGCAAAGTCAGTCAGGCCTTCGGTAATGTGCGCCTCACACCCACTTCTTTTTTGATCGCACCCGATGGCCGCATCGTGCACCAGAAAACAGGTAAACTGGATATACAAAAAATACATAAGCTGATCGCATCCATGTTACCCGTGCAAACGGCCAAACTCGGTAATTTAAGCGATGCTCTGGATTAAAGCATTGCACGTCATATTTATGGTGACCTGGTTTGCCGGACTGTTCTACCTGCCTCGCTTATTCGTGTATCACGCTGACTGTAACGACGAGCCTGGCCATCAGCGTTTCATCATTATGGAACGCAAACTATTTGCGATTATGACGGTTGGCGCCGTGCTCACGGCTATTTTTGGCTTTGTATTGCTTTTCAAATGGCACTGGCCACTGACTGGGGGCTGGCTGCACGCCAAACTGGCCTTAGTCGCAGCACTGGTTGTCTACCACATTTACTGCTGGAAACTGGTAACCTCCTTCAAACAAGGAAAAAATCGATATAGCGCTATATTTTTCCGCTGGTTTAATGAATTTCCAGCTATAATTCTGATGCTGGTAGTGATACTTGCTGTGGTTAGACCTTTTTAATACTTGATACAGGCTGTAGAACATGACTCGAATGGTTGAATGCATCGTGCTGAAACGTGAAGCTGAAGGATTGGAAACTCCACCACACCCTGGCGAGCTAGGCCAACGTATCTATGACACGGTATCCAAAGAAGGCTGGACACAATGGCTGGAACGCCTGACCATGATCATTAATGAAAATGGCTTAAGCACCGCCGACCTGCAAAGCATCGAGCTGATCGAGAAACATATGCTGGGTTTTCTATTCAAGGAAGGTGAGCTGGGTCAAATGCCGGATGGGTTCAAACCACCTGGCGCGAAGAAATAAGCCTATACATTGAATGAGGTTAATCTTTCCGGTTATGCTGCATAAAATAACATCCGACTGTCATGAACGACCATCCACCATTCTGAATACAGGCGCAACAATAATATCCATTTGACTGTGCGCCTCTCTAAGTGCCGCTTCGACTAATCGCGGTGTAGGCGCGCGCGCAAAAATAAAGCCCAAGTAACTACCACCTTCCGGCAATGGCACTAATTCATAGCCTTCCCGCACGCTGATTAAGATTTCCTCTATGTATTTTATTTTTTGCGCTGCCTGTATACCTTCAATGCGGCGTAAAATACCGGCACCGGGCATCGGTAACATCAATACACCCAGCGCATCATTTTGTTCGCCCACATTGACCTGCTCATCCAGGGCTTTTTTAATCACCAGCGTTTCAAGATCATGCCCTGTTCCATAGGTCAGCAAGCGTGCGCACTCGCCACCAATGGTGCGCGAGGCAACTTCCATAATCCATAGTCCCGCCTTATTGATACGTAACTCGGCGTGTACAGGCCCTTCCACCAGACCATAGGCACGACAGGCATCCTGGACTGTCAACAGTGCTGCTTGCTGAATCTCAGCACTGTGACGGGATGGTGTTATATAGTAGGTCTCTTCAAAATACGGCCCCTGCATGGGATCCGGTTTATCAAATATCGCCAATAACTCCAGATCTCCATTACGCAGCAAACCTTCAACCGCAATTTCTTCTCCCGGTATATATTGTTCTATCAATAGTTGATTTTTTTCATCGGCGGGTAATTGTTTTTCACCAGCAAGTATCTGCTTGATTCGCTTAATGGCATTCATACAACTAGCATCATCATCTGCGCGAATAACACCGCGGCTGGCTGAAAGGCTCACCGGCTTTATCACAACCGGATATTTTAAGTCCAACAGTTGCGGCTGCAAAGCAGTCTCAAGATTGATGACGCAGTATGCCGGCACTGCTATACCCGCAGCATGCAAACAAGCCCGTGCTAGATCCTTACGTCGGGAAAACATAGCGGCATCAGGCGGGTTATGCGGAAGGTTTAATTGCTGTGCAACTCGGCTGGCTAATTCGACTGCGGAATCATCGGTTGCGATCACGCCTTGAAAGGGCTGCACTTGCGACGCAGCCAGTAATATTTTCAGGGCTGACGGATCATTAAGATCGACATGTAATCCGGAAGACACGGCGCTGACCAACGAGTGTTTTCCCGGTGAGGCCACCAGGCTATCGACGCGCAGGTTTTCAGCCGCCTTGAGATAAGCGGCAATACGATAGCTATTCGAGGGCGCAACCAAAAGCACCCGCTTACGCGGGTGCTTTTGGTGCTTAGTGGAAATACTATTTCGGCGTTTCAGCCACAACCTCCACCAGCCGATCCACAGGTGCCACAGGTTCCGGAACCACCGGTTGCCGCAAAGACATTGTTAAACACAAAGCTTGCACCACTTGAACGTTCAACATAATCGATTTCCACACCGCGCAAGTAATTCAACGCCACCGCATCGACATATAAGTTAAAACCGTCCGCACTAAGCTCGCAATCATAGGGGGTTTTGCTATCGGTAAAGGTCATACCGTAGGACATGCCGCCACAGCCACCACCCGACACAAAAACACGAATTGCATCCAGGTCTTCATCAATGTCATTGAATAGTTCGGCCATCTTCAGGTTAGCCGCCGGTGTTAAACGGATGTCTGATTCGCTCAATGACGGCGCGAATTCACTTGTCTGACTCATACCTTTCTCCTTCAATTTTGCACGACAACTTCGTTATAGGTAGTTTATCACCCAATTCATGGATTTAACCAACGTATCGACAGGTAATCCCATAAAATACACGCTTTCTACCATTACTCTGAATAAGAATGATTTACATTTGATTTATCATTACTTATAATCCTGCCTGCTAATTATTCTAAACACCTTTAAAATTAGGACTAATAATATGAAAAATAGCAAGTTAACCGCATTATTCTTGCTCGCCAGCGGATTTCTGGCCAGCAGTGCCATAGCGGCAACCCCCCCCAGCCAGGAAGAAATGTGGGATATAATCCAAAAACAACAGCAGGAAATTGAGTCCCTGAAATCCGGCCAGCAGGCAACCGATGAAAAAGCTGAAGCAGCAATCGAAGTGGCGGAACAGCTCAGCGGCAGCGGTTCTGCCGCCTCAAGCTTAAGCAAAAACACCCAGATCGGTGGATATGGTGAGCTGCACTACAACAACCTCGACAGCAAGAAACAAATCGATTTCCATCGCTTTGTGCTGTTCTTCGGTCACCAGTTCACCGACAACTTGCGGTTTTTTTCAGAGCTTGAATTAGAGCACGCGCTAGCCGGTGAAGGTCAAGCAGGTGAAGTAGAACTGGAACAGGCTTATGTCGAGTATGACCTGAGCCAGAATCATCGTGTAAAAGGTGGTTTGTTTTTAATACCGGTAGGTATTATGAATGAAACACACGAACCCCCTACTTTCTACGGCGTGGAACGCAACCCGGTTGAAAAAGATATCATTCCGACCACCTGGTGGGTAGGTGGCGCCGCACTGAATGGTGAACTGGCACCGGGCTGGGGCTACGACCTGGCGATACACGAAGGTCTGAATAATAGCAGTTACAATATCCGCCGAGGCCGCCAGAAAACCAGTAATGCCGATGCCACTGATCTGGCTGCCACCGGCCGCATCAAGTGGACCGGTATGCCGGGAGTTGAACTCGCCGCAGCAATCCAGTATCAGGATAACATTACCCAGGGTGAAGATAACGATGCCAGCGCCTGGTTGTATGAAGTACACGCTGATGTGGAACGCGGGCCATTTGGTTTGCGGGCGCTGTACGCCTTGTGGGACGTGGACGGTAGTGGTGCCTCAGCAGTTGGCCACGATGAGCAACAGGGCTTCTACATAGAACCTTCTTTCAAGGTTACACCGAAAATAGGCTTGTTTGCACGCTACAACCAGTGGGATAACCAGGCAGGCAACAGCACTAAATCCGAGCGTAAACAGTACGATTTTGGTGTTAACTTCTGGCCACACCCGGATGTTGTAGTGAAAGCCGATTGGCAACAACAGGACAATGAAGGCACTACCAAAAATGATAACGGCTTCAACCTCGGGGTCGGTTATCAGTTTTAAACGGCTATCCGTAAAGTAAGATCAGGCACAATAGGGGCGCGTATGCGCCCCGCTTTTTTCTAACCAGCTGATAAAAATATATCTATGCTTGTCCGTTTCTTATTGCTAGCCGTTATCCTGGCCTCAAACACACCCAATGCTACGGCTCGTGGTGTCTACCAGAGCGCGGATGATTTTCTAAACGATACCTTTAATGGCAAGACGCCGGAAGCCGCCGTTGTATGGCTAACTGGCGCCAAAAAACAACGGACAAAAGATATTCTGGGACATACTTATCACAGCCTGCGCATCCGTTACTGGCAGCAAGGCAGTCGCAGCGCCTGGATACTGGAAGAAATCGGCAAGGATCAGCCTATCACTGTCGGCCTGGTCATCAACGAGCAGCGCCTGGAGACTATCAAGGTGCTCACTTTCCGCGAAAGCCGCGGCTGGGAAATTCGCCATGCGTTTTTTACTGACCAGTTCACCGGGGCCGTCCTGAATGATAAATCCGTACTGAGTCGAAACATCGACGGTATATCCGGCGCCACGCTATCTGTACGCGCTATGAAAAAACTCGCTACACTGGCGCTTTATCTGGCTAGCACTATCAAAACTGGCGATGCCCAAACAACACCATAGAAAAAATCGTTTCAAACTCCGCTCATTTTATATATGGCACCGCTATATGGGCATCATGGCGGCCGGCTTCATGGTGCTGGTGGCAGTGACGGGTGTACTGCTCAACCACACTGAATACTTTCAGTTTGACAGCCAGCATGTGCAATCCGACGGTGTGCTCGACTGGTACGGCATACAGGCGCCGGATGAATTACATTCCTTCATAGTCAAAGAACGCTACATTACGCTGATGGGTGAACACCTTTACATAGGTGAACTGGAAGTACCCGGCGACTATAAAACGCTGATTGGCGCTGTGAGCATGAATGACATGCTGCTTATCGCCGTTGATGACCGGATATTATTAATGACTAACACCGGTGAACTCATCGAGCAACTGGGAAAAGAAGACGGAATACCCGCGGGCATGAAACAGGTTGGCCTGGATCCGTCCGGCCGGTTTGTTATTGAAGGCAGTATTGATTTATATACTTCAAAAGATGACTTCCTTAGCTGGCAACATTGGACGGGGGAGCAAACTGAAATACGCTGGGCAACAGCCACACCTACCGATAGACATCTGAAAAAGATGCTGCAATACCACTTCCGTGGCGAAGTCTTACCCATGGAACGGGTCTTACTGGATTTACACAGCGGACGTTTCTTTGGGCCACTCGGCCCCTGGTTAATTGATGCATCAGCCGTACTGCTCATCCTGCTCAGCCTGACCGGTGCCTGGATGTGGATCAAACGGCGGCGTTAAGCTCCCGGTAAACAGATTGCCTGTAGATGTAGGGAGTGACAAATAAAAAAAGGGGGCTTTTTTAAAAGCCCCCTTGGATCCTTACTTTA
>CAYPEL010000063.1:0-14517 GCA_964409635.1 uncultured Gammaproteobacteria bacterium
CGTGGCTGCGTTTGTATTCAAAGCCGGATCGAGTATCAAGAATCGCTGGGGCCTCACCGGATTCTATCTGTTTCGATAGTTCATCTGCAGTAATTTCATCAGTATTACCAGCACAAGCATAGCCTGTCCAATGCAGCATAAGCAGGGTGTATATTAGTGGCGTCCGCCATGACAAGCTATGTAAAATAATCAGACTCTCCCAAGATTTTGCTTGATGACGAGTATACAATTGCCACCAAACAATAGGAAATGGAGCACGTTGTGGATACGATTTTACTGCTGAGTATTTTCCTGGTTTTTATTACCGCGCTGGTCGGCAGTTTTTTACAGCGCCGTAAGCGTGACAAGGTATTGGCCGATCTGCAGGGGTTTCATGCCGTGGTCAGGATGCTAAATGATGAACGTATCTGGGGACAGATGGAGGTCTACCCCAATGGCCTTGAGCTGGTTTATGCGCAAGCCTTTCAGAACCACCGCGGTAATCTGGCAACCAGTTACATTCTGTTCCGGGATAGTATCGAGCAGGTGCAATCGCTGTACCGTTTTCATAGCGAACTGACACCGGAGAATCAGCAGCGCCGGCAAAAAGAAATCCAACGCACCCATAGCCCAGGCCTGATTCGAATCCTGATGCGGCGGGTGCAGAATTTTCTAAATACTTTCCGCGATGCCATCAATGAGTCGATGGGTATGCTGCTGACGCGCATGAAAGGCACGAGTTCCATGTCCCTGTTCCGAACCCAGGACGACCGCCTGAAAAAAATTGGCTCAGAAGCCCTGGGTGCGGTGGGAAATGCCTATGATCCGATCCTCGAACGCTATATCGGTAAGCCAGTGGTGATCGAACTTTCGACTGAGTCTGGTGAAAAGGAAGAATACGCCGGTTTGTTACGCGAATACTCACAGTCCTGGCTGTCGGTGTTTGGTTGCCGTGTGCGTGAGGAAACGCGCCTGCCACTGGGCGACCCCTTACGCCTGTCGATCCAGCGGGATCTGGATTTTTGGATTCGCATTGACCGTTCGGAAAAACAGCCCGGGCACTTCAAAATGGAACTGCGTATTGAGTGTTTTTCAGACCCGGTTATTTTCTGTAAGCGGATTGAGGGGGGCGACTTCCAGTTTCCAGTCGAAAGCCACTTGTGTCAGGGGGAATCGTTTGAGTGTGTGCTGGAAGATATTCCTGAAGCACTGGTGCCGCAACATCAGGAGATTGCCTGGCCTGTAGAGTTCTCGCTGATTGCACCGGAACGGCTGGCTTCTATGGGCGAAGATAGCGCGGCATTACCCGTCTCCAATACCGGTCTGCCCGATCTGAAACTGGTTATAGAAAGTGAACGGGAAGTGGATATTTTTGTGCCGCGTTCACTGGCCGTGGTGCGACACGGTGGCGCGGTTCTGCCTCATGCCCTATAGATATCGTAACGGGTATTTTTACTGCTTATACAGCTGTGAGGTTTACGCCGGTGCAAACAGTCCGCGTGAACTGGCCGTTTGACAACAACGCGTTTGCGCGCAATTTCCAGCGCAAGCCCAAACAGCTGCTCTGAGTCGCGATCCGGGCCGATGAGTTGTTGCAGGGCGACCATGCCTTTTTTTACCAGCGCAGACGACTGTTTGTCCGGGTACATAGGATCCAGATAAATGACATCGGGCCGTTGCTTGGCTGGAATCCCGGTTAGATAGTCACAGCTTTCACCGTACCATAAGGTCATGCGTTGCATGATGTCAGCAATTTCCGGGTGTTGTGCGCCACGCCTAAGTCCGTCATACAGCAGGCTGGCGAGTATCGGTGAACGCTCACACAGGGTGGTTTTGCAGCCCAGGCTGGCAAGCACAAAAGCATCACGGCCCAGACCGGCGGTCGCATCGACCAGGGTAGGGCTATAGCCGGATTTTAGACCCATGGCGCGTGCCAGCGGCTGGCCCCGGCCACCACCATAAAGGCGGCGATGACCCAGTGCGCCACCGGCAAACTCTACCGTTATTGGGCCAGGCGACGGTTTACCCTGTTGGTGTAATTCCAGCCCCTTTTCAGTTAGCGTGAGATAAAATGCACCGTCCGGCGGGGTATCGGTACACTGCAGCTTGAACTGTGTTGCGAGCTGCCCGGACTCTTCCTGTAGCAAGTTGTTTTTCTGGTACAAGTAAACCGGCTGTTTAACGTCATCTGGCATACAGGCATAGTATACCGCGATGACCGGCTGTTTTACTCCTGTAAAGCCTCGGCCCAGTAAACCGTGTCCTGACTTTTCGCGGTTAACTGTTCTGCTTTTTTGATAGCTTCACCGTAAGTCATTACTTCATCCCGGTATTTACCGGCTTTGAATTCTTTTCTGTGGCGCCAGCCGACGATATAGCCCGGCTCATCATCTTTGCGGGGTTCGATACCAGTAGCCATAAAAGTAACCTCAAATTGTTAACCATCAAATGCAGTAGCATACACTAGAAGATTAGCCAATATTTACCAAAATAAAAACCATTGAAACAGTTGCGGAATCAACGCCAGCCGGACACACTAAACCGCTGCTGCCCCGCAAACAGCGACGCATTTGCGCTGGCATTTGTTAGAATACAGCAATGGATGTGTCGTCAATTATTGAACCCCTCAACGATGCGCAACGCCAAGCGGTAACGGCTACACAGGCTCCGTTACTGGTGCTGGCTGGTGCGGGCAGTGGTAAGACCCGTGTCCTGGTACACCGGATTGCCTGGTTGGTGCAGGTTGAAGGTCTTTCACCCTACGGTATTCTGGCGGTGACCTTTACCAATAAGGCCGCGGGTGAAATGCGCTCACGCATCGAGCAGCTTATCAATGTGCCGGCGCGCGGCATGTGGGTCGGCACCTTCCACGGTCTGGCGCACCGCCTGTTACGCGCCCACTGGCAGGAGGCTAATTTACCGCAATCCTTCCAGATCCTGGATTCAGATGATCAGTACCGCGTCATCCGCCGCATCATGAAAGCCATGGAATTGGACGAAGCCCAATGGCCACCACGGCAGATCCAGTGGTTTATCAATGCCCGCAAGGATGAAGGTCTGCGGCCCCAACACATAGAACACAAGGGTGATCCACACCTGCGCCAGCAGTTAGCGGTGTACCAGGCTTATGAGGAAACCTGTCAGCGTTCCGGTCTGGTGGATTTTGCCGAACTGTTGTTGCGTGCTCACGAACTCTGGTTAAAACAACCGGCTGTGCTGGAACATTACCAAAACCGTTTCCAGCATATTTTGGTCGACGAATTCCAGGACACCAACACGATTCAATACGCCTGGCTGCAGGTGCTGGCTGGCGAGCGCTGCCATATTACGATTGTCGGTGACGATGATCAGTCTATCTATGGCTGGCGTGGGGCGCGGATTGATAACCTGCACCGCTTTGAAAAAGATTTTTCGGGTGCGCGCACCTTGCGCCTGGAGCAAAACTACCGCTCCACGGCAGTCATTCTAAAAGCTGCTAATGCGTTGATTGCCAATAACGGTGACCGCCTGGGTAAAAACCTCTGGACGGACGGTGAAGACGGCGAGCCGGTGCAACTGTATTGCGCTTTAAACGAACAGGATGAGGCGCGCTTTATAATCGAACGTGCGCAACATTTGGTTGAGAATGGCAACACCCGGCGTGAAATAGCAATCCTCTACCGCTCGAATGCCCAGTCACGCGTTTTTGAAGAACGGTTACTGCAAACCGGGATGCCGTATCGGGTTTATGGTGGCCTACGGTTTTTCGAGCGCCAGGAAATTAAGGATAGCTTGGCTTATCTGCGCCTGACGCTCAATCGTGAAGACGACGCTTCTTTCGACCGTGTGGTCAATCAACCGCCGCGTGGCATCGGCCAGCGGACACTCGATGAAGTGCGTGACCAGGCCAAGCTAAAGCAAATCAGCCTGTGGCAGGCGGCACAAACAGTGGTCGATGAAAAGTTACTCAACGCACGGGCTGTCAATGCCTTGGCCGGATTTTTAAAATTGATGAACGATCTCTCTACGTGCGGCGGGCTGCCCCTGGATGAACAAGCCGAACATGTTATTGCGCTGGCCGGGTTGCGGCAGCACTACACCAAAGAAAAAGGCGAAAAGGGCCAGGCACGGTTGGAAAACCTTGATGAACTAGTGAATGCAGCGCGCGAATTTGAAGCCAACAAACAACAAGCCGGTGAAGAAATAGAAATGGATATCGTCTCTTCCTTTCTGTCACACGCCGCGCTGGAAGCGGGTGAAGGCCAGGCCGACGCCTGGGAAGATTGTATTCAATTGATGACCCTGCATTCTGCAAAAGGGCTGGAATTTAATTTTGTTTTCCTGAGTGGTCTGGAAGAAGGGTTATTTCCGCACCGGAGGTCGATTGAGGACCACCACCGTCTCGAGGAAGAGCGGCGGCTTTGTTATGTGGGCATTACCCGCGCAAAACAAGAACTGGTGATCAGTTACGCCGAGCACCGCCGTTTGCACGGCAATGATAATTACTGTGTGCCATCTCGCTTTATCCGGGAAATCCCGGACAATCTTATTGAAGAAATCCGCCCCAAGGTACAGTTATCCCGCCCGGTTAGTACCGCCAGTTTCCACCCGCTAAGCCACCAAGAACCCGGTGGGGACTTCAGTCTCGGTCAACGCGTCAGCCACGCCAGTTTTGGTGAAGGTGTGGTGTTGAATTATGAGGGGCAGGGCAGTCACGCCCGCGTCCAGGTCAATTTTGAAGCCGCCGGTTCCAAGTGGCTGGTGGTCGCTTATGCCAACCTGAATAGCTTGTGAAATACACGCCTATATTTGTGTGACGGGTTTCACGTTAATCCGGAAAATTGTTAATCAAGTCACATTCTTCGCTGAATATTTTGTGATTCAGTATCAATATAATTTTCACCTTGTCGATAGGACTTACATCATAAGGATTATATAAATAGCACGGATCTGCCAGACAGTTATCGAATGCTATCACAAGGTGAAAATATGAAACGGTTTTATTTGGCCAGCATTTTGCTGGTTACAGTTGCACTTCCTATCCACGCAGCCGATGTGTGGACAACCCTTTTTTCTGAAAATCTTTTGGATGCCAAAGACGGTGACGCTGATGCTCAGTATGAAGTTGGCATTATGTATCTCAAAGGTCAGGGCGTGAGCGCGAATCGTGACAAAGCCATTAAGTGGTTAAAAACGGCAGCTGATAATGATAGCGACCTCGCCGTTGGCAAGTTATCACGCATGGAAGGTAACGTGCAGACATTTAGTGTCACGCAAAAGAAAGCCAAACGAGGCGATGCAGAAGCACAATATGTAGCGGGTCGTATGCTGATTGGTGGCAAAGGTACAAAGATAGACGCACAAGCTGCGACGGCCTGGCTACAAAAGGCGGCAAAGCAGGGACATAAAAAGGCGGCTACCCAGTTGGGGATAATCTATTATAAAGGTGATGGTGTACCGTCGAATCCGGAACTTGCGGTAGATTTATTTAACCAGGTTGCCTCCAGTCAGGTGCTGGCGCAGTACTATCTGGGGGAAGCTTTTGCCGATGGCAGAGGTGTTCCCCGTAATTACGATACAGCAATTAACTGGTACCAGCAGGCGGACAAGAATGGCTACAAGCGTGCGGGTGGCAAAATCATCAATTTACAAGAAGAAGTAAAGATGCAGCAGCGGCGTGAGGCGAGGCTTGCAAGGGAACAACAGTTAGCAGCAAAGTCCAGCAAGCAAGCAGATCGGGCCCGCAGGCAGGCTGCGCAGAAAAAGCGCGAGCGTGATATTCGGGCGGCAGAAGTAAAATTAGCTAAAATAAGAGCCGCTAATAAAAGCGCAAAACCAGTAGTAATGGCGGTAGCAAAGAGCATTCCTAAACAGGATATAAAGTATCTTGCAAAGAAAAACTGGGATAGTAAGGGTAAGTCAATCAGCTTTCTGCCTTCCGAACTTAATCAGTGTGAAGAGGAAGGGGGCAGGCTGGTTTGTTATAGCCATAAGATACGCGAATCCAGCGTAGGCCGGACTATTAAATATCGCGTTAAATCGATCATTACTCCTGGCGAAACCGAGTATAGTTTCCACGTAATCTACCGGAATCTAGTGCTGGATGTGGTATTGCAGGAGCAGGAGGAAACCTTGGCTTATGGTGATGAACAGGCGCAAGGCTTCAAGGTTAAAACCGGCTGGTCAAAGCAGCATAAAGTTGAATGCAAATTTGATTCGGCTTCTAATATTAGTTGCCTCAAGGACGGTGTTCACCGGGTGAAAGTAGCTATCGCCAATGGTGGTCGCGACCGTGATAACAATAAGGTTGCCGCTTCGTCACAATAATGCTTTTTTTCTAGAAATATTTACGGTAGGAGCGGTTTTAACCGCTCCTACAATATAGATACCATTAACAAAAACCGGATGCGCTGAAATTCCCCGAGATTTTTAGTTCAAAGGTTCAACACTTCTCAGCATCTGCCTGACCGGGCGGGCTATATTAATTAATGCTTCGCGTGGTTTGCCCACGTAATTTCCTTGCGCATAGTCAACACCTATAGTGCGTAGCAGGCGCAATGTTGCTGCGTTCTCGACGTACTCGGCAATGGTTACCTTGCCCAGCGCGTGGGCTACCTGATTCATTGACCTGACCATGGCCTGATCAACGCTGCTGTTTGCCAGTCCCTGCACAAAGCTGCCGTCAATTTTTAGCTTGTCTACCGGCAGGTGTTTCAGATAAGTAAATGATGAAAATCCCGAACCAAAGTCATCCAGTGCAAACTGGCAGCCAAGTTTTTTCAATGCGCTGATAAACTTTTCCGCCGCTGCAAGATTAGCGATGGCCGAGGTTTCGGTAATCTCGAAGCAGACTTTATCCGGTTGTACGCCGCTGTTATCCATTAACTCCTGTATGAAGGGTAACAGGCCTTCGTCATCAAAAGCCTTGCCGGACAGATTAATCGAAAAACAAACAGCTTCTTTGCGCTGGTGAAGTTTGCCCAGGTGTTCAAGTGCATGACGGACAATCCACCGGTCCACACTGTGGATCAGTCCAAAGCGTTCGGCGGCCGGCATGAAACCACCCGGTAGAATGATTTCGCCATCGTCACAGCGCATCCGCACAAGGACTTCGTAGTTCTGAATCTGGTCATCGGCGAGCGACATAATAGGCTGGTAAACCAGGTGAAAGCGATCCTGATCCAGCATTTCCCGTACCCGGCTTGCCCACCCCATGTCTTCTGCCATACCGGCTTTGTTGGTATCGTTGGGGTCGTAACATTTACAGCGGTTACGGCCTTGTGCTTTTGCCATATTACAGGCCAGGTCTGCGTGTGACAGCGCTTCTTCAGCATCAATCACCGAAGCATCAATCAAGGCAATGCCGATACTGCAAGTAATATTAAAGCTCTTGCCATTTTCTATAAACGTGTAATTTTCAAACAGGCTGCGGAAATGGTCTGCCGCTTGCTGCGTATCCGTAGCGCTGATGTTATATAACAACAGGGTGAATTCATCACCGCCGAAGCGTGCCAGTAGATCACCTTCGCGCACATGGTTCTGCAGCATTTGTGTGGCTTCGATCAACAGGCGGTCACCGGCTGCGTGGCCCAATGTATCATTTATATACTTGAACTGATCCAGGTCGATATAAAATAACGCGCAAGGTGCATCTGGATTACGGCTAACACGGGCAACTGTGCGTTCCAGTTCCTGCTGGAAATAGTGGCGGTTGAAGAGATGGGTTAAGGTATCGTGTTCTGCCTGATAGGTCAGTTTTTTATGAAAGACTTTTTGCTCTGTAATGTCGCGCGCTGTACCGCTGATGCTGACGACCTTGCCGCCTGCATTCAGGTGGCAGCGGGCATTAAAACTCAAGTGGTGCTGCCTGCCTTTACTATCCATATGCACCGTTTCGTACTGGTATAAATCTTCACTGTCGGCTAATCCAGAGAAGGCGTGCGTGTCCTGTTCAGTGTGTCCCGAGGCGCTGAAATCAGTCACCGGTTTGCCCAGCATGTCATCGGCAGACAAGCCGTATATTTGTTGGCAAGAGCTGTTCAAATAACTCCAGCAACCGTGTTTGTCGATGCTCCAGACAAGGTCGTGGGCCGTTTCCACCAAATCGCGGTAACGTAATTCAGCCGCTACTAATTCTGTTTCGGCTGTCTTGCGCTGGGTGATGTCACCGACCATGCAGGTAAACATGCGCCGGTTGCTGATGAGCATTTCTGAGATACGCAGCGCCACAATGATCCGCGTTCCGTTGCGGTGGACGGCCTCTACCTCTTGTTCTTCGTAATGCGGTTTTATAGCTTGCTGGTTATTAAATTGTTTGGGTAACAACATCGACATGTGCCGACCCTGAATTTCCTGTACCAGGTAGCCGAATAGGCGTTCTGCGGCCGGGTTAAAGGTATCGATGATGCCTTTATTGCTGACCACGATGATGCCTTCCGCAGCGGTATCGACAATGGCGCGCATATGCGTTTCTTTATCACCCAGGCGGCGGAAAACTTTGCCGAGTGTCTGGGTCAGATGACCGATTTCGTCGATCGAGGCGGGCCTGAGTGTAGACAGATCGGCGTGTGAAGAGGCACCGCTGCGCTCAAGCAAGCCCTTAAAGGGGACTAATGCTTGCTGCATGCTTTTGACGGCCTGCCAGCAAATAGCGATGGCGATGACGATCAGCGCCAGTGGGATCGCCAATGCCGTGTTATTTGTGTTTGGGTTGTTCAGCCAGAAATAATCCGCCAGTAACAGGTATGCCGTGATCGGGATTACCCCTGTCAGCATCAGCATGCGGGTTTTGAGGCGAACGTGTACCAGCTCAAGGACGATGAGCTCGGCGATATTGCCTAATTGATTCACCCCGTACAGATAACTGGGCATGCCGATCAGAATTGCGGCCGCCGTTTGCAACAAGGTAAACTGGATAAGGCTAGCGATATCGAGGCTGTGACCCAGCTGACTTAAGGCGTACCAGGTCACAACCGGACTGATGAGGACATACAGAACCTGAAAACGCCAGAATTTAAGGCTAAAGCCCTCCAGGCGGCGGTGCAGATAATCCGGTGCATGCCCACCTTGCGGGTGTTGCTGCAACCATTGTGTAAACGGGGTGATAAAACGCTGGAAAGAAAACAAGGTCCAGAATACAAACAGCAGGCCAGTCGCAGGAACGATACCCTGTGCTAGTAATGCTTCCAGCTGAGGAGCATCCAGGATGCCAAATAAACCAGCCAGCGCAAAACCGGCGAGTAAGGTGAACAAATAGCCTAAAAACAACCAGAACGGAAAACGCTGACCGATCCGGTCTGCTGCTTCAAACATACTTCCTCCGGCCACTGACGTTATGGTTTATGCCATTATTCTGCAATGGGATTATAAAATCTTTAGTTACAGCAGTAAGCTAGCTTATCTTTTAAATCTACTTTTTAGAATAATGGCATAACTATAACAATTTGCAAGGATTAATTATTAGTACAGAATCTATGCGCTGTCCGTAGAATAGGCAGCCATCTCAAATACCCTGTTATGAGGAAAACCATGAGAAGACGTCAGTTTATCGAGCGGCTGGGAACGGGTCTGGCATCGGCAGGCGCCTTGCTGGCCGCTGGCTGTGGCAATCAGCAAGCTGTTAATGCAGATGCGCCTGCCCTGGCGGCACGTGCGAAGCCTAGCCAGACCATCAAGTGGAAGATGGTGACGACCTGGCCAAAAAATTTCCCTGGGCTCGGGACGGGCGCAAATTATCTGGCCAAGCTGATCAATGAGCTGAGCGGTGGGCGGCTTGAAGTGACGGTCTATGGCGCCAAGGAACTGGTGCCACCCTTTGAAGTTTTCGACACCGTGTCGCGGGGCACTGCGGAATTGGGTCATGGCGCAGCCTATTATTGGAAAGGCAAGAGCGAAGCCGCACAGTTTTTCGCGGCGGTACCCTTTGGCCTGACGGCGGAGGAAATGAACGGCTGGCTGTATCACGGCGGCGGCATGGAGCTTTGGCAGGAAGTCTATGCACCGTTTGATCTGACCCCCATGGCGGCTGGGAATACCGGTGTGCAAATGGCTGGCTGGTTCAACCGGGAAATCAATGCCTTGTCAGATCTGCAGGGTTTAAAAATGCGTATTCCCGGTTTGGGTGGCGAAGTGCTGGCACGCGCTGGTGGTACGCCGGTCAGCCTGCCGGGGGGTGAATTGTTTACTTCATTGCAATCGGGTGCCATCGACGCAACCGAGTGGGTCGGGCCGTATAACGACCTTGCTTTTGGTCTGCACAAGGCCGCCAAATATTATTATTACCCGGGCTGGCACGAACCCGGTACGACCTTGGAATGTATGGTTAACAAGACAGCGTTGGCTGCGTTGCCGGCAGATTTGCAGGCCATCGTATTGCATGCAGGGCGTGTGGCAAATCAGGATATGCTGGCGGAATATACGGCGCGAAATAACCAGGCGCTGCAAACTCTGACGAATGAACACCAGGTCGATGTGAGGCGTTTACCGGACGAAGTGCTGGAAAAATTACGCCAGCTTTCAGATGAAGTGGTCAGCGAAATTGCCAGTAAGGATGCTGTTTCACGAAAAGTGTTTGAGTCCTTTACCGCTTTCCGGGATCAAGTGATGCAGTGGAATGATATTTCGCAACGGGCCTACCTGAATGCGCGCGCCGGAAAATCTGGCTGAATTAAGTTTGACGCCAAGCCTTAATCATTTGACATTTTTTTAAGAGCGGTGGAAATACTTTGCCGGGCAGCATCAGCAAGACCGGATGCAGTGCGTTTGTCTTCCGGCAGATCATTGATTTGTATAACGGGTAAATAGCGTATGGTCATATGATTCGTGTGACGGCAAAATTCCAGCCATTTTTGATTTTTACCCAGAAACAGTGGCCGACAATAGATTGCAATAGGCTGCAGGGAGTGGCCGGATTTTAGCGTAGCATGGAATGCCGTGGTTCTAAATTTTAGGAGATCGGTGGCCGACCCGGAGCGCGTGCCTTCGGGAAAAAATACCACATGGTGTCCCTCATCCAGGCGCTCGCAACAGGAAGCAATGATGCGCTTATTACCAATGGCTGTGCCATCCATACCTTCTATATAGCCACCTACTTTTAAGAAAGCAGCGAGGATGGGGTTATTTAACGACTGCGATTTGTACAGGCAGACTGTATTGGGAAAATCCTTTAAAAAAACGATAAAGTCCAGCAGGCTTGGGTGGTTGGCAACGACAACGCAAGGCTGGCCGTAGGGCTGCCCTTCAAATTTGAATTTCACCAGCTGCAGAAAGCTCAAAGTGGCCAGATAAGCGGAGACATGCCGGTGCGCTGCGTGCAAAGCCTGCGTGCGTGCAGTAGTGCGCTCGCCGCCGCACTTCATTAGCTGGGGCATTTGCCATTTTCCAAGCCACAGCACCTGGACTGCAAACTGCACAAAGCAATACGCTGTTAGAACCATTCGCAAGGGTACAATCAGGATTTGTTTTATGAACATTATTATAATTCTAGATCTGGGTATTGCCGCAGGGAAGTAATGCTAAATAGGCTGCGAAGAATAAAAGATATTGCTTGCTATTCCAAGCGCCTGACATAGGTGGACGACTATATAGTGTTGTCTGGACGGCGCTGGTGCTTATGGGCTGCTGTTGAAAATAGTCCTTTTTTTTGTGAGTCCCATACTTATAATAGATCAGTGAGATAAACGGCCAGATTGGCTAAACGCAGCATGCGTGAACCAGCAGGTTATATCAGGTACGGTTTATTGAGTTTAAATGATAATTTAGGAGACAGGCATGAAATCTTATATTTTGGCAGCAATGTCAGCGCTGTTTATGGTGACCGCAATAAGTGTTGAGGCACGGGATACCCGGAATATGTTTTCCCTGAGCGAGGCGCTTGAAAATGAAGCGGCTAAAAGCAAGCTTGATCAGAATATCCGTTTCTATTTCGGCAAGCAGAGCCACCCGGCTATCGCTAAAAACTTCGGTGAAGTAATGACAAATAAAAAGACCAATGCGTTTAATAAAACGGACAAACGGGCGTGTGAGTGGGCATTTTTGTCCGCCATGATTTCATTTCAGGACAGGGCAATCCGGGAAGGCGGGAATGCCATTGTAAATATTCGCAGTTTTTACAAGAGAAACGAAGTAAGCAGTGAAACGGAATACGAATGTGGTGCGGGTGGTGTGATAGCGGGCGTGACGTTTAAGGGTGAAGTCGTCAAGTTGGCTAATTAATCAGAGCCATGTGCTTAGGCAGGTATCTTTCATATCTGAAAGAACCGGCCTAAGAGTTTGGCGCGTGCAGGAAATACTTTTGACTGGGCATTGCCCACCGCAAGCGGTCTTTAATTGAATAAAAATTTCTCTGTCTGCTCAAATCCTTAAGAGTCTGGTTGTAAATATTCATGCTGCAAAAACTAAAAACTTTTATTTTTAAAGAGCTGGTGTTCATCGATAACACAGATGAGTTTAGCGAGACGGATGATTTGCTGGAAGCTGGCCTCGATAGCATGGGAATAATGCGTCTGGTAATTTTCATTGAAGAAGAATTTGGTGTGACACTGCCTGATGATGAACTGGTTCCGGATAATCTCAGAACGCTAAAAAGTCTGGAAGGCTGGATAAAACGTCATCATTAAGCGGCGTAGTTCATCGATGCCAGAAAAACTAAATCCGGCAGATCATTTTACCCTGATGATGGATCACGAGATCCGGTCATCAGGGCTCGCAGGTAATAATTGCGGTCTCGTGCTCGAACTCGATGGCGTGGTTGACGAAGCAGCGCTCAGGCAGAAATGCCGGGTATTTGCAGAAAGATTTCCACGTTCAGTTGCGAGACTCTACCGTAAAGGCAGGCAGTACCACTGGCAGGAGTCTAAGCAGGAGCAATTGCCGGTCTATTTTTATGCGCTAAAGGCTCAGAAAAATTCTGAAGATAAACGTAACAGGAAGTTTCTTGAGATTATTAATACCCCCGTTTCGCCATTTGAAATAGCCCCCATAGAACTACACGTGATCGTCGAAGCCCAGCATAGTTTTATTATGCTTCGCTGGTTTCACCCGCTGTGTGATGCTAAAGGTGCTGAGCTGGTTCTGCATCATATCTTTAACACCGAAAAAGATTTGCCCGAACTGGATTATCCGATTGTTGAGTCAATGCTCAATAAATTAAGTCTTTGGGGAAAAATAAAATCGGTGTACAAGGCGTTTACCTCTATACGAAAATTAGAAAAATACACAAGTGTGTTACCTGCGATAAAAGAGTCTTCTGTAAAAAAACCAGGCCTGAAAGTGGTCACCTTGAGTAAGGATGTAAGCGATCTTGTTACGGTACAGGCAATAAAAAATACCGGCATGACAGGTATATCATTGTACTTTATTGGTTGCATGATGCGGGCAATAGAGCAGTCCGGAAGTGACCGTCAGGGAGAGGCGTATTGTGTGCCCTATGCAGTCAACTACCGGAAAAGAAAATCCCTGTTCCCGATATTTGGCAACCAGATCAGCTTTCTTTTTGCGCAGGCGGAAAGGCAAGTTGTACAGTCCAGAAGCGCGCTGTTTGCACAGCTTCGCGAGCAGCACAAGCAGGCGGTAAAACAAGGCCATGATTATGCCATGTTGTCGCTCATGCAACTGAGTAGTTGGTTGCCGCTTAAAAAACATGGAGAGATAGTCCGTCAGTCACCGGATAGGCGTGAGCGTAGCTCGTTCTGGTTTTCATTTACCGGTAGTATGGATCCACAGCCGGATGATATGGCAGGCTTACCGGTTAAGGCGATCTATCATCTTTGCCAGCTGACTTCCCCGCCTTCGTTCGGTTTACTGGCAAGCAGTTTTAAGGGCCAAATTGTGTTGAGTTTTAATTATATCGAGAGTGAATTTGATCCAGCCTGGATCGACAGGGTAATACAGATCATGACAGCAGAATTACAAAGCCAGTAATCTCCAGTGATTCCTGTAGGCTATTTACAGACCTTAGTGGAAAGCGCGCCTGATAAAGTGCTGTTTACTGAGGCGGATAATAAACTGACTGCAACATCACTCTATGAACAGTCAGCTTCATTGAGTTTCTATCTACGTCAAGCTGGTATAACGCAAGGTGATAATGTAGCGATTTATCTTCCCCGGGGGATTCAGGCCGTTATCGCTATTTATGCGGTATTGATGGCGGGTACCAGTTATGTGCCATTGGATACTGCCAGTCCTGAAGAACGCAACAGGTTTATTCTAAAAGATGCCTGCTGCAGCGCAGTCATTAGCAATGAGGTTGCGCCTGAGTGGTTTGATGAAACTGATCACCTGGTTGTAAATATTTCAGACTATCCAGACGAGAATGCAGAAAAAACCAGCTGGACCGCCATTGAAGCGAGTGACCGTGCGGCTATTCTATACACATCAGGTTCTACAGGAACGCCGAAAGGTGTAGTCATTTCCCAGGGTGCTATAACTGCGTTTATGGACTGGGCTGCGAGTACGTTTAAGCTGACTATGGGAGACCGTGTGGCCAGCCTGTCGCCATTCCATTTTGATCTATCGTTGTTTGATTTATTTGCCGTGCCGGCGGCCGGTGCGTCGACGACT
>CAYPEL010000064.1:0-14079 GCA_964409635.1 uncultured Gammaproteobacteria bacterium
CGACCCTGTGGTGTCCCGCAGCCGTGTTACAGTGCTTGACAAGGACGCAGCCATTTGCCTGTGCACTGTGCCTTGCTGCGCAACACCACAGGGTCGCTGAACCCGTCATTATCATGTTGAAGGACTACCAGTTACCCGGCAGATAAAAACTAGCCTGCGCACTGATCATGCCAAGCTCATTATTATCTTGCGGTATCAAATTAAAATGAAAAGCACGCGCACCTTTGACCTGGTGGCCGGATTGCCAACGCACGTGGGCGAGCAGCTTCAAAGACCGCTGAGGTGGCAGCTCAACTGATTCCAGTTTACCTAGATCGAGTTCGGCGCCAGCCAACCCATCCATCATAACAGCGAGAGGAATACTGTCATTGGTTTTGTTTTCCAGACGCAGATCATAGCTGTTTTGTATACGCCCGTCTGACATGCGCACAAACAAAGGTTGACGAACCTGCACCACAGAAAAATCTATGGGCGCTTGCTGTCCTATACTCCTTAGTAGTGCGGCTATGACGGCCAGCAGCACAACGGCATAAGCGATTGATTTAGGTTTTAACAATCGGCTGGTCAAACCTTTGAGCTGGTTTTCCGAACTGTAACGGATCAGTCCTTTTTCCCATCCCAGCGATAGCATCATGGTGTCGCAGGCATCGATACAGAGTGCACAGGAAATGCACTGGATCTGCAAGCCATTACGTATATCAATTCCCACCGGACAAACCTGAACGCAATAACCGCAGTCGATACAGTCACCAATACCTTCTGCCTGACGTTGTCCGCGGGTCTTTAGTGTGCGGCCAACCTTGTGACGGCCTGCTTTACCTTCACCGCGCTGTTCGTCATAGGCAACAATGCGGGTATCCTGATCGAACATCACCGCCTGGAAACGTGAGTAGGGACACATATGGGTACAGACCTGTTCCCGTGCCATACCGGCCATTACATAGGTCGCCGTCATCAGGAACAGAGTCGTGGCATAAGCAGGAAACGGTGCACTGCCACTGAAAAACTTGCCGATTAACGCGGGTGCATTTTCCCAGTACAGCGTAAAAGTAAGGCCGGTCAAAAAAGCCACCAGCAACCACAAAAAGTGGGTCAGCAGCTTGCGGTATATTTTATTAACATTCCAGGCTGATTTGTCGAGCCGGATACGCGCCACGCGATCTCCCTGCACCCAGCGCTCGATTAACAGATACAAGTCTGTCCACAGCGTCTGGAAACAAAAGTAACCACAAAACACGCGGCCGGCCAGACTGGTAATAAAAAATAACAGCAGCGCGGCAACCACCAGAAAACCGGCTAGCCAGAACAGATCCTGTGCGTGCATCACCAGATCAAACAGGTAGAAACGGCGGGAAACGATATCGAATAAAACCGCCTGATCCGGGCCAACGGGGCGCTCCCAGCGCAACCAGGGCAGTAAAAAATACACCCCGTAAGCGACGCCCAGAATGACCCATTTGATATTTCTGAACCCGCCTTTGACGGAACGCGGGTAGACAGGGATATTGGCCTGAATCAGAACTTCATTAGCAACCTCAGGCATGACAACCAAAACTACAAATTAAAGCGTATGTTAATTACTACTGTCCGCCGCCAAGCTCGTGTACATAAACCGTCAGTAGCTTTATTTGCTCAGGGGTCAAGCGATCTGACCAATGCGGCATGCGGCGCGACACCCCTTTTTCTATAACACGGCGCACGGCGGCTTTTTTTGCATCCAAGGTACGCGCATTGATCACGTCGGCGATTGTCCATACCGCGTCCGTTAAATTAGTCGCGCCCTGTGATTTCAACCCGGTCGCCTTGGCAGTATGGCAGTAGTAGCACCCACCCGCCTTTCCCTGAAATATCTCCCGGCCACGGGCGGCCATTTCCTGACCCACTTCATGACCGGAAAGACTCAATACATAACCGGTGACATCATCGAGCTGTTGGTCATCAAGCGCCGCTTTGAATTCAGGCATAAATCCCAACCGGCCGTGCTTGATCGTCGCTTCAATCTCTTGCGGTGTACCACCCCATAACCAGTCGTCATCGGCCAGGTTTGGAAACAAACCAATAACCCCCGCCGCACCGGCACCATGACAAGGCACACAATTATCACCAAACAAACCCTTAGCTGCAGAGCGCGCATACGCCATCATTTCCGCATCCTGCAGAATAGTTGGATATTCTGTAGCCGCTACTTTTTCAAGATACGCTTTGCTAACTTCAGCTGTATCACCTTCTTGTAGTTCGCGTAACAAACGTGCGCGGGTATTCCAGTGTGAAGTTTGCAGCTCACCCGCATCATTGACAAAGGTGATGTCATTCATCACACCGGTTGTATAGGAATTACCCACTGGCCAAGCAGGAAAAAACACCCAATAAATAATGGCAAACACCACGCTGGCATAAAATGCCCATAGCCACCAGACCGGCAACGGATTATTGAATTCCTGAATATCACCGTCCCAGGCATGACCGGTGGTTTGCACGGCAGTTTGTTGTGGTTTGCTTTTTTTTACTTCACTCATTGCCTTTGTCCTCACCCCTTGGGGTGGTCACATCAGGTTTTTCATCATCCAGCGGTATGTACTTGTAGGATTCCAGCCGAGCCGAACGTTTCCGATTGGAAAACAGATAAATCAAAATGCCGCAAAAAACACCAAAAAACAGCAGTAAGGCAAAAACCTTGCTGTTCTCATACCGGGTAAACCAGAGGAACCAGTCAGGCATTAGGGTCACACACCAGGGCCGGAGTTTTTATTATTAACCATGGAGTACACGGAAAAACACAGCAAGAAAAAACATATTTTTGTGTATTCCGTGGCTAAAGTTTTTTTCATTAACGAAACTCGACAAAGTAACCTGCATCGTACTGACTGAAATCAACCATGGTGCCCAGTACTTGCAGATAAGCAATCAATGCGTCCATTTCAGTAATGCGCGAACGGACGCCATCGAAATCCTGCCCCATGGCCTGTTCTATTAAGTTGTCTTCAGCATTTAGAATATCCAATCTGTCGGCTACCACTAACCCGAACTCGGCAATATTACGGTCGTATTCTTCCTGGGTTTCGGAATACGGTACGCCGGTTCGCTTCAAGGCGCGCATGCGCGACTGTATATCTGCATAACTCAGATCATTTTTCAGCAACCAGGGGTAGCCCGGCATGATGGACTCAGGCACCACGTCGCGCGGATTCACTAAGTGCGCCGCATGCCATTCATGAGAGTACTTGCCCCCGACACGCGCCAAATCCGGTCCCGTGCGCTTGGATCCCCACTGGAACGGATGGTCGTATTTGGATTCTGCCGCCAGCGAATAATGCCCATAACGCAACAGCTCGTCACGAAAAGGACGGATCATTTGCGAATGACAAAGATAGCAGCCCTCGCGCTGGTAAATGTCACGGCCACGCAATTCAAGGGGCGAATAAGGTCTGACACCGGCGACATCTTCAACCGTGTCGTTGATATAAAACAAGGGCACGATTTCCACCAGGCCGCCGATACTAATAACAATCAGCGTCAGGATAATCAGCAGCCCGGAATTCGTTTCTATACTTTCGTGTTTTATCACTTTTTAATCCTGGAATCTGTTCCGCACTCAGGCCTGCGCTGCGGCCAGCTTGGCAGTGATCTTGGCTTCGATGGCTACAGACTCGGTTTTCGCCCGGCTAATCGTTATGATCAAGTTGTAAACCATCACCAGCACACCCGACAGGAAGAAGATCCCGCCAATGGCGCGAATGACGTAAGGCTTGTGCAGGAAGACAACCGTTTCAACAAAGGTGTAGGCCAGGTTACTGTATTCGTCAAAACTGCGCAGCATCAGTCCCTGGAAGATACCCGCCACCCACATCGACGTGATGTAGAGCAGGATGCCAATCGTTGCCAACCAAAAATGGATGTAGACTAGCCGCGTGCTATAGAGCCTGGTGTCATACAGGCGAGGCACCATATGATAAAACGAACCGAAGGTTATCATCGCCACCCAGCCCAACGCACCGGAATGTACATGGCCGATGGTCCAGTCGGTGTAGTGTGAAAGCGCGTTGACACTTTTCAGCGACATTAATGGCCCTTCAAAGGTCGCCATACCGTAGAACGACAGAGCCGTAATCAGGAACAGCATAATCGGATCGCTGCGCAGTTTTTCCCAGGCGCCAGACAAAGTCATGATGCCGTTAATCATGCCGCCCCAGGAGGGTAACAACAGCATGATCGAGAAAGTCGCCGCCAGCGTAGAGGTCCAATCCGGCAAAGCTGTCCAGTGCAGGTGATGCGCTCCCACCCACATATACAGAAAGCTCAGCGCCCAGAAATGGATAATCGATAAACGATAGGAATACACCGGCCGGCCCGCTTGCTTGGGCACGAAGTAATACATCATGCCCAGGAAGGCCGCGGTGAGGAAAAAGCCAACTGCGTTATGCCCGTACCACCACTGCGTCATGGCGTCCTGCACGCCCGCAAACAGGCTGTAGGATTTCATCGAAAACAGGCTGATGGGTACCGCGAGGTTGTTAAAAATATGCAGGATGGCCGTGGCTAGAATAAAGGCGATAAAGAACCAGTTCGCCACATATATATGCGGTTGTGAACGGCGCCGCAGGGTTTGTACGTACAGCAGGAAGTAAATCACCCAGGTCACGGTGATCAGCAGATCGATCGGCCATTCAAATTCCGCGTACTCGCGCGACTGGGTATAGCCCAGCATATAAGATACCGCGCCCAGGCCCACCGAGAGTTGCCAACCCCAGAACGTAGCTGTCGCCATCCAGTCACTGTAAAGCCGCACCTGACAGGTGCGCTGCAAAATATAATAAGAAGTGGCAAACAGGGCGCTGCCACCAAAACCAAAGATAACCAAGGTGGTATGCACCGGCCTCAGGCGGCCAAAACTAATGGCAGGAATATTAAAATTCAGAACGGGGTAGGCCAGCTCCAAGGCGATATAGACGCCAGCTGACATGCCCAGAACGCCCCAGACCATGGACATGATGGCGAACTTGCGAATAATTTCGTAGTTATATTGTTCGCTAGCCGTGAACCCAGTTTGAGCCATATTCAGCCTCGGTATGATTGGCTGGCGCACCAATACCAGCTTTTAATTTAGTAAATTATAATATAATTAATTATGGTAAGTAAAGCTCTTCTGCGGCAAGATCATCGACAAGCCGCTCAGAGCAGGCTACGCAACAGCGGAATGTAATGATCTACCAGCAAAAATGCAAACAGCGCCATGAGATAAACAATGGAATAGCTAAACGTTTTCATGGCTTGCTCGTCACTTTCGTGACGTAACAACCGCCAGGCGTGGTAAAGAAAACCCGCACCGAGCAGCAAGGCACCAAACAGGTAGAACAAGCCACTCATCTGGGTGACAAAGGGCAGGACTGTAACAACCACCAGCAGGATGGTGTAGAGCATGACCTGCAGGCGGGTAAATTCCACGCCGTGGGTGACCGGCAGCATGGGGATATCGGCTTTTGCGTATTCGTTGCGCCGGTGAATAGCCAACGCCCAAAAATGCGGTGGTGTCCAGACGAAGATAATCAGAAACAGTAACAAGGCATGCGGATCAACGCTTCCGGTCACGGCGGTCCAGCCGAGTACCGGTGGTGCCGCACCCGCAGCACCACCAATCACGATGTTTTGCGGCGTTGCCCGTTTCAGGTACATGGTGTAGACCACGGCATAGCCGATCAGCGACGCAAAGGTCAGTGCTGCGGTGAGCACATTCACCAACAACACCAGAATCAACATCGCAAGGGCGCCAAGCACCAGCGCGAACCCCAGGCACTGCCCGCCGCTAAGCTGGCCGCTGGCGACCGGGCGGTGACGGGTGCGTGACATTTTCGCATCGATATGCTGATCGACGACATGGTTTATCGCCGCCGCGGAAGCCGCTGCAAGACCGATACCCAATGTGCCATACAATAAGGCAGGCCAGGGCACCATGCCAGGCGTAGCCAGGAACATACCGACCACCGCCGTAAACACGATGAGCGCAACAACTTTTAGTTTGCACACGCCAGCGTAATCACGCCAGTGATGGGTAACCGTTGCGGTCATGGTTTGGGCCATGTGAAGCCTATCCGGAGGCAAAGAGAACGCAGTATTTTACCCTAAACCGGAATACTTTAAGAGTCTTTGCAAATCTTTGATAACGCCGCCTGGCGCACTGTCTCCGGAATAGCGCATCATCAGATTCCCCAACGGGTCAACAAGGTAATAGGCGTTGGATTTCAATGGATTAGTGCCATCGATCTGAAACACCTCCGGTATCGAATGCACATACTTGCCGTGCAGAGGCACGATCACCTGGCCAGGAAATTTCTGCTGCACACTATTTAATGCAGCGTCAGCCTGAGCCGCGTCACGCCAAAACAGCAAACGTTGTAAACGATCAATATTCTTACCCTGTGTTAAGCGGATCTGACGGATGGTATAGAGTTGTTGCACACAGACCTCATCACATCCCTCTTGCACCAGCGACACAAATGTCCATTTGCCACGCAGGAAGGTTTCATCCAGTGACTTGCCGTCCAGCGAGGTCATGTTAAACGCCGGCAAAGGCCGCACCGGCTTGACCAGTTCGCCATGATTAATAGTACCCGTTGGCTGCCATTCGGGAAAAACATAGAACACCAGCCAGGCTATGATCACTGGGGCTAGAAACAGCCCGATCAGTGTCAGCAACCAGAGTCGTGAGCGGGCAGTGGGAGTTTTTGCAGCGATTACATCAGACATATCATTTCACTTTTCGGGAATTGACCAATAAATAGATCAGCAGCAGGGTAGCCGCCAGGCTAAACCAGGTGACGGCATAACCGACATTGCGCTCCGGGCCAAATTTAAAGGGCCGCCAGTTCCGCACATAACCGCTGGGATCATCCGGGTTGAGCTGTAAGAGATAGGGCGACAAGCGATAACCCAGCTCATCGCTAAAACGTTTAATATTGACGTGGTGTACACGGTAGGGCCAGGCTTGCCGCGGCTCTTCCTGGCCCAGCATGAAGACTTTATCCGGCACCGGTTTCAATTTACCCCTAATCTTGCGCGCCGATATATCAACACGCACATCGGGTAATTTTTCACGGCTCACGCCGCGTGGAATCCAACCACGATTAACCAGGATAGCGGTATGACGGGACACCAGGAAGGGGGTAATCACGTGATACCCGACAACACCCTCATGGGTACGATTATCGAGCAAAAACTGTTGTTGATTATCAAAGTAACCCTTTGCTTCTGCAGACTGGTAGTCAATACCCTGGGCTGATATCGAGCCTGCGTCGATCCTGATAGCCGTGACACCCTGACCGCTTTGGTATTTATCCAGAATATCCTGCTTTTGTTTGGCGCGATCGAGTTGCCAGAAGCCCAGTGAAATCAGCAAGGCCAATACAATCAGCGTGACCAGTGTCGGCCACACGCTGGGCCTGAATTCAATGATGCCTAAACGCATGGATATAACCACAGACTTGCTGGCATATATGGCACTCGCGGGTAAAATGCCATTATCCTATACCTCTCGCACTCAAGAATACTCCGTTTAGAGTGCGTAGATTGTTGTGAAGAGCAAGGCGCAAAGACGCCGTAATAGCAGGCTATTGCAAGGCTTTGCAACGATGCTGTTCGCAACAGGATGCGTGCTATAAAGGGGGTATTCTTGAGTGCGAGAGGTATATACTCAACAGACATATACTTTCCGGACAAGCCACTTGTACATCAAAATATTCATCGCCATTGTCATCATCGCCATTCTCGCCAGTCTTGCGAGTGGTTTGTTCTACCTGGTTAAAGATAAGGGGCAGACGGATCGCACTGCAAAAGCGCTGACTGTCCGTATTGCACTGTCTGTTTCTCTGTTCGCCTTGTTAATGTTGGGGATTGCAACAGGCCATATAAAACCCCACGGCCTGATCCCCCCACATCCTCAGGCCAACTCATCACCCTAAAAACCTGACCCGTTTATTCGTAGCTGATGACTAAAAAAGCGCCGCTATTGCGGCGCTTTTTTCGTAGCAGCGTTTACAAACCGCGACTATAGGTTTGTGCTGTTTATTGAATTGCCTGCGTACTTTTAAACTATGTAGACAAAAATAAACAAGCCCAACCAGACCACGTCGACAAAGTGCCAATACCAGGCGACGCCTTCGAAAGCAAAATGTTTATCCGGCGTAAAGTGACCTTTCATACATCGGAACATGATAATGGTCAGCATGATGGCGCCGAGCGTTACGTGGAAACCGTGGAAACCGGTCAACATAAAGAAGGTAGAGCCATACACACCGGCGCCCAGTGTCAAATTCAGGTCTTGATAAGCATGAACATATTCATATATCTGACAGGCCAGGAAGGTAAAGCCCAGCACAACGGTAGCAAACAGCCAGAATACCAGTGGTCCACGCTGTTGTTTTTTCAGCGCCCAGTGCGCCAGCGTCATTGTCACGCCACTGGTTAATAACAACACGGTATTGATTGCGGGCAGTCCCCAGGCACCCATGGTCTTGAAGTCACCGCCAAGATTACCTGGGCCGTTGGTGGGCCAGGCCGCTTCCCAACCGTTCCACAGGAACTGGTTTGTCGCTACATCTTCGCCACCTAACCACGGCACCGACAGAACCCGTGCGTAGAAAAGCGCACCAAAAAAGGCCGCGAAAAACATCACTTCCGAAAAGATAAACCAACTCATCCCCCAGCGGAAAGACTTATCAACCTGATCGTTATAAAGACCGGATTCACTTTCCCGGATAACCGTGCCGAACCAGCCGAACATCATGTACAGGATAATGCCCAGGCCCACCACAATCATCGGCATACCGATACTGGAGCCGTTCAGATAATTTGCCCCGCCCACGACCGTCGCCGTCAGGCCGATCGATCCGATGATGGGCCAGCCGGTACCGTGTGGTATGTAATAACCGCCGTGTGCTGCACTCATTCCACAATCCTCTTTTGGTCTTTTTTCAATTTATCGATTTCTGTTTATCAAAAAACGTATACGCCAGTGTCAGCTGGCTTATATCTTTCGGCAATTCCGGGGCTATCCTGAATATCAGTGGCATATCCCTGCCCTCGCCGGCCTGGAACTGCTGCTCGGTAAAACAGAAGCATTCTGTTTTCTGAAAGTGGAGTGCCGCGAGCCCAGGTGTCACACTGGGTATGGCCCGTCCAATCATCACTTGATCTGTCTGGTTCCTGGCATAAAAACTGGTCTGGTAGGTTTTACCCGGATGGACTTCCATCCTCACTACCTCTGGTTTGAAATCCCAGGGCATGTTCTCATTAACACTGGCGACAAACTCGACGATCACGGTACGTGACAGATCCGGCTCGACATAAACAACCTCGGCCCGTTTACCGCTGGTTTTACCATTCAAGCCTGTCAGGTCACAAAAGACACCGTAGATAGGCACCATGGCGAAGACAAAACCGAACATGCCGGTTATGATCCACAGCAAACGCTTGATCAGAGGTGCATTCGAGCGTTGATTTTCAACTTCACTCATCACAACAATCCTTTGGCTGCCAGCCACATGAAGCCAAAATACAGCCCCACGGCCAATAGCCCTAACAAGACCGCCAACCTGACGACATTTTTTTTCGATTCTGCCTGTGACATCTTAATGAAAAACGGGGTGAGTGACACCAGGTCACGACACCCCGAGTATCCTTATTTGATAACCGGCGCAGTCTCGAAAGTATGGTAAGGCGGCGGTGAAGATAATTGTTCAAACTCCAACCCCGTGGCACCTTCCCATACCCGGTCAGTGGCTTTCTCACCGCCACGAATACTGGCTATCACAACGTAGACCATCAACAACTGCGACAGGCCGAAGACAAAACCGCCAATACTGGAAATCTGGTTGAACTCGGTGAACTGCACCGAATAATCCGGAATACGTCGCGGCATACCGGCCAGACCCAGGAAGTGCTGCGGGAAGAACAGCACATTGACCGAAATGGTCGACAACCAGAAATGCAGCTTGCCGATTTTTTCGTTATACATATGGCCGGTCCATTTCGGTAGCCAATAGTAGGCAGCCGCCATGATCGAGAAGATAGCCCCGGTTACCAGCACATAGTGGAAGTGAGCCACCACAAAGTAGGTATCGTGATACTGGAAATCAACCGGTGCAATCGCCAGCATCAGGCCGGAAAAACCACCGATGGTAAACATGATGACGAAACCGATGGCAAACAACATCGGCGTTTCGAAGGTCATCGAGCCTCTCCACATGGTGGATATCCAGTTGAATACCTTCACCCCGGTCGGTACCGCGATCAGCATGGTGGCATACATGAAGAATAATTCACCGGTCAACGGCATCCCGACGGTGAACATGTGATGCGCCCACACCAGGAATGACAAAAAGGCAATCGAGGCGGTCGCGTAAACCATCGAGCTGTAACCAAATAACGGCTTACGTGCAAAGGTCGGGATAATTTGCGACACAATGCCAAAGGCCGGCAGAATCAGGATATAGACCTCGGGGTGACCGAAGAACCAGAAAATGTGCTGGAACATAACCGGGTCACCACCACCGGCGGCGTTAAAGAACGAGGTATCGAAGAAGCGGTCGGTCAACAGCATGGTCACCGCACCCGCCAGCACCGGCATCACCGCAATCAACAGGTACGCGGTAATCAACCAGGTCCAAACGAACAGCGGCATTTTCATTAGCGTCATACCGGGTGCGCGCATGTTAACAATCGTCACAATGACGTTGATCGCCCCCATAATGGATGAAATACCCATCAGGTGAATCGAAAAGATCAGGAACGGAAAGGCATCACCGGTTTGCAGCACCAACGGTGGATACATGGTCCAGCCACTGGCCGGCGCACCACCCTCCATAAACAGCGTAGACAACAGCATGGTAAAGGCAAACGGCAGGATCCAGAAACTCCAGTTGTTCATCCTCGGCAGGGCCATATCCGGCGCACCGAGCATCATCGGTATCAGCCAGTTGGCCAGACCGACGAAGGCCGGCATGACCGCACCGAATATCATGATCAAGGCATGCATCGTCGTCATGGAGTTAAAGAACTGTGGATTGACAAACTGCAGCCCCGGCTGGAACAACTCGGCGCGGATTATCATCGCCATGGCACCGCCGATAAAGAACATCAACAGTGAGAACAGCAGGTACAGGGTACCGATGTCCTTATGGTTGGTCGTAAAGACCCAGCGCATCAAGCCCTTGTCAGGCCCGTGGTGGTGGTCGTCGTGTGTCGTCGTTGCTGTACTCATTTACTACTTCCTCCACACCCCTTAGCGGGCGGCTTTAACTTCAGAAGGCTGGATTAGATCGCCGCTATCGTTACCCCATGCATTACGTTGGTAGGTCAGGACTGCGGCTATATCAATGTCGTTCAGTTGACTGTCAAACGCGGTCATGGAAGTACCTGCCTTGCCATTTAAAACTATATCCAAATGTGCATCCATTGGGCCAGTGGCAATCGCACTGCCTTTTATAGCCGGAAATACGCCCGGCACACCGACACCATTAGCCTGGTGGCAGGCAGCGCAGTTAGTGTTATAAACTTTTTTGCCGCGCGCGTGCAAATCAGATTTTGACCATTGCTTTTCAGCCGCTGCCGCGTCGGCATCGGAAGCCGACCTCTGCTCGTTCAGCCACTGGCCGTAATCCGCTTCATTTTTTGCAACCACGACAATGGGCATATAACCGTGATCCTTACCGCAGAGTTCCGCACACTGGCCGCGGTAGGTGCCTTCGGTATCGATTTGAATCCACATTTCATTCACAAAACCGGGAATGGCATCTTTTTTCATACCTAGTTCTGGTACCCACCAGGCATGCAGCACATCACTTGCCGTCACTAACAACCGCACTTTCTTGTTAACCGGCACGACTAACGGGTTATCGACTTCGAGTAGATAGTGTTCACCCTTTTCCGCCTTGTTATATATCTGTTCTCTAGGCGTCGAAAGCGTCGACAGAAAACTCACGTCCTCATCAATATAGTCATAACCCCATTTCCACTGGTAACCGGTCACCTTAATGGTGATATCCGAGTTACTGGTATCTTCCATCGCCACCAAAGCTTTGGTTGCAGGAATTGCCATACCGACAAGAATCAAAAACGGAATAATGGTCCAGGCAATTTCCACAGCGGTACTTTCATGGAACTGTGACGCCACGGCACCTTTGGATTTACGGTGCATGAGCATGGAATAAAACATCGCACCGAACACCACGAACGCGATTGCTACGCAAATCCAGAAAATCAGCATATGCAAGTCATAGGCTTGCTGACTGATCGGCGTGACTCCGCGCGGCAGGTTCAAGGCATACTCTGCTGACGCAGTAGTTGAACCCAGCATAAGCAGGCCAGTATTCATCGCCATGAGCTTTTGTTTTACTGTTGATAGCAACATGCCTGTGTTTCTCCTCACAAACTTTATGAATTCGTATGCCTGTTTTAGCCTCACCGGCGTCAAACAGGTGAACTTAATATTTTTGACAATTTGCCAGCCAGACTTCGCCGCTCAACCTCGTTCAGGCAATGGCCGATTTCCACAACCTGTCCGTGTGAACGAATTGTCAGGCGTGGCGGATACCACCTGCGTTCATCTGACTGCAACTCAAGTCTTGCCCAGGCACGCTTAAAAGTTGCCAAAGGGACTTCTGCTGTAACAGACACATATATATTGATAGTGTCTGCATCAATTGTAATCAGCTGCCAACAAGCGCAGCGGCGGGCGACACTATAAAGTGCAGCACCCAGAACCAGCATTTCCAGGCCCGCAAACGGCAACACCAACCAGGCTCCGTTCAAGGCGAAAGCACCGGCAATGCTAAACGAAACCGCCACCATACCGAGGTAAAACCGCACCACTCCGGACCAGGGAAGCGAGCAATTTGGCCGCAGCAGAAATCGATGGATTGACGAATCGCTATCAAATTCTGTTGCAACCACCGAAACCTCCGCACTGCCGGTTGGCCACATGTCTCGGTAGACCAACACGCAACGGGGCATGCTACAGCAGTGTGCAAAACAGGTGCAAGAAAAAGTTAAATTTATGGTCATTAATCTATGCTATGTCATAAGCTTAAGATCATTAAATATTAGAAAGCGTTAATTTACTAACGCGTATAAAACAGAGCCGATTAACCATGGAATTTCCAGAACTAGTCCGGCTGCGACAAGACGGGTTCCCGTATCGCCTATTGAGAATTGGTATCGCAACCTACTGCTGAGAGAAGAATTACCCAGGGACACGACCTGAATACGCACAAGGTTATATTATTAGTGCTGAACCTATTATTATATATGACTCTATATTTTATATTTATTAATGGATACATGACGTTATATCCAACCCTTTAGCTCAGCTTGGAGTTTATTTTTACAGGTTTAAGAATCACCCACTACAACCCGATAAGGATATCTATAAGGAGACCGATCGTCTTGGAATAGACGGCTTTTTTTCATTCTGAAGGAGCAGCGAGGACAATGGCCCGTACCCGTCTTTTCGCTTTATTTATTTTCCAGTTGTCACTGGCATTTTCGGCTTTCGCCGACACAACAGCTTTGTTTGAACGCAAGCTAAAAGCCGCTGTGGGCGGTGATCCGGAAGCGATTTACGATATCGCTTCCTACTATGAAAAAGGTCGCGGCGTAGAAGAAGATGAAGACGCTGCATTTGAGTGGTACCAGAAAGCCGCCAACCTCGGTCTGAGCAAAGCACAGTACAAACTAGGTTTATGTTATCTCGAAGAGGTGGGCACCGATCAAGACATGGATGCGGCGCGTACCTGGCTGGGTAAAGCGGCTAACCAGGAGTATTCACCAGCTCAGTTTCGGCTTGGCAAATTGCTCGCAAAAAAACGTAAATATAACCTGGCGCTCGAGTGGCTATCCAAGGCACAGGAAAATGGTTACGAACCGGCAACCAGAGAGCTGCGCAAAATAAAAAGAAAACTACGTTAGCATTGAATCAGTTGAATTCAATACGACCTTCTAGTGTACTGTCCTAAAGGTGGGGATCAGCTCTACAACTACAAGTTAAATGACCTCCGGCACAGCCGGAGGCTTATTCAATGACGCCCTCAA
>CAYPEL010000065.1:0-13983 GCA_964409635.1 uncultured Gammaproteobacteria bacterium
TGAACGTTGACAAACTGACTGAACCCGTCATTATCATGTTGAAGGACTACTAGGCGGGGGCGGCATGGCAGGTCATAGTAAGTGGGCCAATATCCAACACAGAAAAAAAGCCCAGGACGCCAAGCGCGGCAAGATTTTCACCAAGCTGATCCGTGAGATTACCATTGCTGCCCGCATGGGTGAGGCTGATCCCGCGTCTAATCCGCGGCTGCGGCTGGCAATAGACAAGGCGCTCGGCGCCAATATGACCAAGGATACAATCGAGCGGGCGGTCAAGCGTGGCGCAGGTGCACAGGACGGTGAGAACTTTGATGAAGTGCGTTATGAAGGCTATGGTCCAGGCGGTGTGGCGGTGATGGTTGACTGCTTAACGGACAACCGTAACCGTACGGTAGCCGAAGTCCGGCACGCATTTACCAAAGCGGGTGGTAATTTGGGCACCAGTGGATCTGTAGCCTTTCAGTTTACGCATACCGGGGTGATCAGCTATCCGCAAGACAGTGATGAAGATGCCATCATGGAAGCCGCATTGGAAGCCGGTGCACAGGATGTGGTGAGTAACGATGATGGATCTATTGATGTACTGACAGGACCCTATGATTTCGTCAACGTCAAGGAAGCCATGATAGCCGCCGGTCACGAACCTGAGCAGGCCGAAGTCACCATGCGCGCTGCGACGCCTGCGCCGATAGACAAGGATGATGCGTAAAAATTGCTGCGCTTGATTGATGCGCTGGAAGAATTGGACGATGTGCAGGATGTATATTCCAATGCGGATATTTCAGAAGAGATACTGGCCAGCTTAGGATGATCATGGAAGGTAATCTTGCTCCTACGTACGTTGATTATGCGGCGCATTGTTTGCAGACGCGCTGTGAATACACCCTGTACGCTCAGCGGGCGCCTCCCTGCTGCCGATGGTCTGAAACAATGTGCTGCATAATTAACCTACTGCCTGGTAGGAGTTATATCGGAGTGGCTGCATGATCCGGATATTGGGCATCGATCCAGGTTCGCGTTTCACCGGTTACGGTATTATTGATACAGACGGTAAAACTTCCCAGCACGTTTCCAGTGGTTATATCAAAGTAACCGGTAACAGTTTACCGGAAAAGCTGGGCATGATATTTGATGAAATTACCCAGTTAATAAATGCTCATAAACCCGCGCAATTTGCTATTGAAACCGTTTTTATGAACCGCAATGCGGACTCTGCCCTGAAACTAGGGCAAGCACGGGGCGCGGCGATTTGTGCAGCCGTTACCCAAAAGCTACCGGTGATGGAATATGCGCCGCGTGAAATCAAACAGGCCATTGTTGGCAATGGCGGGGCAGATAAACAACAGGTTGCGCACATGGTTCGTATCCTGCTAAACAGGCGTACTGCGTTACAGGCCGATGAAGCCGATGGATTGGCTATTGCCTTATGTCATGCGCACCATCAACAGGCGATAAGCCGGGTATCGACGGTAAGCCGGTTACGCGCGGGGCGATTGAGATGATCGGTTTTCTGTCGGGTGTAATCCGCGATAAACAGCCACCACAATTGCTACTGGAAGTGCAGGGCGTCGGTTACGAAATTGAAGCGCCGATGACAACCTTTTACGATCTGCCGGAGGTGGGGCAGGCAGTGACCTTGTTTACTCACCTCTCTATACGTGAAGATGCGCATACACTTTACGGTTTTAATAAGGTCTCTGACCGCAGCCTGTTTCGTAACCTGATTAAGGTAAATGGTGTTGGTGCAAAACTGGCGCTAACCATTCTGTCGGGGATGGATGCAAACAGCTTCTCGATGTGTATACAGGCCGGGGATAGTGCGGCACTGGTTAAGCTGCCAGGAATCGGCAAGAAAACCGCCGAGCGGTTGATCATTGAAATGCGGGACAGGCTGACCCAAATAACACCTGGTGATAACCTTTCATCGGCCAATACAACACCGGTTGTGGCGAATCCTGTCGAGGAGGCGGTTAGCGCCTTGATAGCCCTGGGCTATAAAGCACCGGATGCAAGCCGAATGGTTCGGGCTGTTAAGAGTCAGGAATTATCTACGGAAGAAATTATTCGTGGCGCCCTGCAAACAACTGTCAAACCTTGATAGATCACCCTAACCCCTTCGAAATTAATCCAAGTTACTGACATAGTGTCAGCCGAGTCTGTCAAATTTTGCCCGTTAGCGACATGACTTGTATCGGCGACATGACCACTCGTCCAGTTATCCGGTTGTTTTGTGACATTTTCAAAGATAAGCATATAAGATTGTCCTAATCTTCTTCACCATGAAAAGGACTGTTGTCCTGAAGGCGATGGGTGAAGTGGCTTGTATTAACCAAAACGGGAATTAATCAAAATGTTTAATCATAAAATAAAGTTGAAGCCGGTAATTTTTAGTATTCTTCTGGTGAGTGGGTTATCTGCCTGTGGTGGCGGGAGCGGCGGTTCCAGTCAGCAAGCTGACAATGCCCAAGTATCTGGCCTGTTCAAGGGTCAACCACCGCGCGACAGGGCGCCAGTGCTACCACCAGCGAGCAAACCAACAACGAGTAAGCCAACAACGAGTAAGCCGGCTCCACAGCCAGATCCCGTCACGCCGCCAGCGGCTAGTTCGGGCAGTAAAACGATCACCTTTATGCACTACAACGACCTGCATGCGCACCTCAATCCGCACCCGGATGTTGTGTCCGACGGACAGGGCGGAACTAAAATTGAAGAACGCGGCGGGATAGCCCGTGCAGCAACTTTGATCAAGCAGATTCGCGCAGAGAATCCCGATAGTGTGTTGATGAATGTAGGCGATACCTTCCACGGCGGTGCCGAAGCCTGGTTTACACTGGGTAATGCGATCGTGCCGCCGGTCAATGCATTGGGCATCGACGTTGGTGTGCCGGGAAACTGGGACTTTGGTTTCAGTTCAACCATCTTCCGCATGCGCTACAGCGAATTGTCATTGCCAAGATTTTTCGGTAAAGCTGACCCCTTACGTCCAAACTTCGATAAAGTCCTGCGGCCGAACTTCCCTAACCTGGCGGCTAACATGACAGGTTTGACCGGGCGTGAGATATTGCCGGCAACACTGATGAAAGATGTTAATGGTGTGAAGGTCGGCTTTATCGGTATTACCTCCGATATTGTCAAATTTGTGTATGCACTGCTGGCGCCGGACTTCAAATTTACTGGCGAAGGTTTGAGTGCGGCTAAAGCTGAGCTCGCTTACCGTGATCTGATTAACGGGCACGCAGCGGATCTGCGCAGCGCCGGTGCTGACATTGTTGTCGTTATGTCAGAACTCGGCATTCACAAGGATCAGCGTTTGGCAGACATCGTGAACCAGGCGGCTATTGATGTGTTCTTCTCGGCGCATACCCACGAGGCGACCTTTGTGCCAAGAACGTCTACCAGTGGTGCGCTGGTCGTGGAAGCCGGCAATGATGGCTACCTGGGCCGTATGGATATAACGGTCAACAATGGCGCAGTAAGCAGCCGTGAGTGGAAACTGCTTGCCATTGACAATAGCTTGGCTGCTGATACCGAAGTGCAGGCGATTGTTGACCGCATGCGTGCGCCCTTTATGGCCATTGACGTGCATTTTGACGATCCCATGCCCAACTTCCTGATGGCATTTACCAAGCCACTGGATCACGTGATTGGTCATTCCGATGCAACGCTCGATCGCCGTGGTTCGCTGGAAAGCAACTTTAACAATGCGATGACGGATATTCTGCGCCACTACAGCGGCACGGATCTGGCTATGGCACCGGGCTTCCGCTTCGATAGTGTGGTTGCCAATGCCTTACTGGAAGACAATGTTGTGCTTACGGGTGATATTACCGTTGAGGATGTGTTCCGCTTCTTCCCCATGATGTTCACCGCAGCCAAGGGTGATATCACGGGTGCACGTCTGAAAGAAATCATCGAGGATTCGCTAACCAAGACCTACTCACCGGAGGTTTTCAAACACGCCGGTGGCTGGCTGGAAGGCTGGTCGGGTTTGTCATTGACCGTCAATCTGGCGAACCAGGATGGGCAACGTATAGTTGAAATGCGGCTTAAAGATTCCGGAGAACTGATCACGGATACTTCGGTTGTGACGGTCGCCGGTTGCAAACGTCCGATCGAACCCCGTGACATGTTGTGCCGGAAATCGGGTTTTAACAATGTCAAACCGTTGATCAGTGAAGGTCTGGAAAACTTTGAATTCTGGACAATGATTGATTTCTTTATCGAAGGTGTTGAAAGCGGTGTCAGTTATGACGCAACCCGGCGCGATATTATTGATCAAAACAGCACGCCTTTGTGGCCGCAGTCACCGTTTATCCAGCCGGTTACAGGTGTGCAGTAGTTCAATGTTGTAAATAGTTAGTAGATTTGTCCTCTTATTGCCCCCGTTGATCGGGGGTTTTTTATGTGGGTACGATTTTTCTAGGTTTAAGCGCCATACCGGACTGACGCCACGCGAATACCGGAACAGATTTTCTACCCTGCCGGCATAACTCTATTTCTATGGGTTACAATGACCTATTCTCCCCAACGGTAGAAAGCGGTATCCTGAAACCATGATAGAAGCAGACCGACTGATTACCGCCGATGCCTCAGCGGATGATGCAGCGCTGGATCGGGCCATCCGGCCACGCACCCTGTCCGAATACGTGGGCCAGCCGCATGTTACCGAACAGATGGAAATTTTTATTGAAGCGGCGCGGCGGCGTAAAGACGCCTTGGACCATGTGCTGATTTTTGGACCGCCCGGGCTGGGTAAAACGACGCTTGCGCATATCATTGCCCACGAGATGGGTGCTAACCTGCGCCACAGTGCCGGACCGGTACTGGAAAAGCAGGGAGATCTGGCTGCGCTATTAACCAATCTTGAACCTAACGATGTGCTGTTTATCGATGAAATTCACCGCCTCAGCCCGGTGGTGGAGGAAATACTGTATCCCGCGATGGAAGATTACCAACTGGATATTGTGATCGGCGAAGGCCCCGCAGCACGCTCCATCAAGCTGGATTTACCACCCTTTACATTGGTCGGTGCGACAACCCGCGCAGGTTTGCTGACCTCACCTTTACGTGACCGCTTCGGCATCGTGCAGCGGCTGGAATTTTATAACACTGACGACCTCGCCACGATTCTGTTGCGTTCTGCAAAAATATTGAAAGTATCCATCGATACAAAAGGTGCGGCCTCATTGGCGCGCCGGTCACGTGGCACACCGCGTATCGCCAACCGTTTGTTACGCCGGGTGCGGGACTATGCGGAAATCAAGGCGGATGGCCGGGTGACTGCGGATGTGGTCGACCGCGCCATGCAGATGCTCGAAGTCGATGACCAGGGTTTTGACGCACAGGATCGGCGGCTGTTGCTAACCATCATAGAGAAGTTTGACGGCGGCCCTGTCGGCGTTGACAACCTGGCAGCAGCGATAGGCGAAGAGCGCGGTACGATTGAAGATGTACTGGAACCTTATCTGATACAGCAAGGCTATATTATGCGCACCCCGCGCGGCCGTCAGGCAACTCCGAATGCCTATCGCCAGTTAGGACTGACGCCGCCGAAGACTGATACAGGAACGCAGCCTTTGCCCGGTATGTGAAGGTGGTGTTGATAAGGGTGGTGCAATGCGTTTGTTTTGCTTAAGTCTGTTGCTACAAACTAACAGCTCTTTGATTAGGCTTGGAGTCACTCATGAGATTGAGAGCGCAGAATCGCGCGGATAAATAAATCCCGGTTTGCATAATCGCTCATGCAGACCGGGATAATGCCATCTTGCTTTTCCTGGATTAAGCGTGTGCTGCCTTACGCTTGCGCGCCACAACGCCAAACATACCTATCAGTCCTGAGAGCATCAGAGCGAATGCTGGCGGCACAGGCACCACGGCGGTTGTGGACAGATTGCTCGCCAGTGCAGTCGCTATTTGCGAACTGCTCAAGCGATCCCCTTGATTGGGTGAACCGGCGAGTTGCATCAGGTTTTCTAGTTCAGTAATGTGGGGCAGTCCCAAATTATGACCGATTTCGTGCGCCACTACACTTGCGATTACTTCCAGTCCGCCTGCAAATCCGAGTAGGTTAGAGCCCACATACTGAGTAATACCGTTACCGCCTAGAAAAGCAAGTCCGGCAGCGGTGTTTTGATTAAGTAGCTCAAAACCCGCAGGGATATTCACAAAAAACATATTGATTATGTTCGGGTCGGCATTTGTTACGCCAGCTGCTGCGCCATCGGCAACTATTGTATTCAAATCTGATGTAGGCCTTGTGTTTCCATTATTATCAGGCGGTCCACCAATACCCCAGTTTGCGAAGGTACTATCCCAGGAATTGGGAGTAAGAAAATTCACATCAATTCCAGCTTGTGCCCAAATGGTGTCAATTAATCCCTCTATACTAGACTGCTGTCCTGCGTTACCAAAAAAAGTGGCCGTGTTACCACCGCCGGTATCTGAAACTATGATTGGCTGCACTGTGACAGTGTCCGTTATAGCCATGGCAGGGTTAGTAATATGCGCGGCGGACGCTGAACCAACACTCCCCATTAAGCATAGGGCGCCGATAAGTTGCATTTTAAATTTAAACATTCATTTTTCCTCTCTCGTTTATTTCAGTCCGTTAAAAAAATTTGAAACTAGTGATTCGCTAAGAACATGCCGTATTCGTATAGGCCACAACGATCACAACTTCATCTGCCGGCATTTCAACAACGGCTTTGCCGTTATATAAATCCCAGCAATTTTCATCATCTTGCTTTACTCTTGAAGCGTCTGCATGTATTTCAATTGAGCCCGATAATTCCTCTCCAATTACCCACTCAGCACACAGATCAGTTGTACATTGAAGTTCGTGTTTGTTATTCCGATCCCCGGAATACCACCACCTAACAGTCTGAACCTCAAATGCGTTACTACTTTCATCTACAATTTTGATAGTTAAACCCAATGATCCCCCCGGGGTTCGATTTCCAGCATTATTACAACCCAGTAAGAAAACCATTAAAGCGCTAAAAAGAAGCTTTATCATTTAGAAACTGCCTGATTATCCGTAAAAAGTGGATATTACAGGAAGCGAATATCTCACACTGGTTGCTGTATATCGGTGGGGCAATCGGTGTAAGCACAGCATGAATCACACCAATTATTATTTATATAATAATTACAATAAGTTAGTGCGTTTCTGAGCGTCATCCAATTGTAAAGTGTTAAGGATTCCGACAGTATTTTTGTAGATGCATGATAAGCTGATCGATTTATATTTAATTAACTTATTGATAATTAACGATTATTATTTCATATTGAAATATTCTAATTTGATAATTAATGTAAAGAATTCCGAAAGATAACGGCGCGGGTCAAAACGCTCTAAACATTGGATTATTTGACTCTACATAAGCTCGGCAATACCTGCATTACGAACTGTCACTTTGAGTTTATCTATAGGCAGATTGGATTAATTACCAACAATAGGTAATCGGAGCGTTCTGGTATCTGCTATTGCATTTCGTTCGGGTAAAGTCTTTTGCAACTTTTGATAACATCTTCAGCTGTCGCGCGTTGCGCGGTCAGTTTGCCTCCATACAGTGAAAGCACACGTGGCTGGGCAGCACTGTCAGATACAATCAACGTGTCGCGTGGGCGTGAAAACGCTCTGCCGCCGTCACCCGGTAAAACCCGCAAACCGGCAAATGCATGGATAATCGATTTGTGCGTCTGATTTTGATTGAAATAATGGTTATATACAGAGAGTAGATATTCAATCTCATTGTCTAGTGGTACCACTTTGGCAGGATCGCCCTGGTAGTCCGCTTCTGTCGTGCCAATGAGCAGATGATTATTCCAGGGCATGACAAATACCGCACGTTGATCTTGCGGTGCTTCTAGATAATACATGCCGCGTTTAACCTGACCGGGGATTTCAATATGCGTGCCCTGCACCAGATCAACAACGGGTTGTGGTATTGCGGGTGTAACTTGCTTTGCTATCTGGCCAACCCAGGGGCCGCTGGCGTTGACCAGGCAGCGGGTGTTAATCGATTTTTGTTGCTCGTTAACAAAGTACTCGATTTCGCATCCATCTGACTGTATCTGACAGGATTCAAAACGCGCCTTAAATTGAATTTCTGCCCCGAGTGATTGTGCAGACGCCAGCACGGCCCGGGTCAGCATGGCGTCATCAGTTTGGGCGTCATAATAACTGAACACTGCATCCAGCCCTGCAGTTTTTAAACCGTCGAGGTTATGCCATTGGTTTCTGGGGATACGTTGAAACGGTTTTCGGCTAAGCAGTGTGTAAAGTGTGAGGCCGGCGGTAATCTTCCAGGGGCGGCGTTTGGTTTGTTTGTAAACCGGTATATGAAAGGGTATCAGCCGTACCAGATGGGGTGCATTGCGTAACAGCCGGGCGCGTTCGACAAGACATTCCCGTACCAGCGCAAACTGTCCACTTTCTAGATAGCGTAGTCCACCGTGAATCAGTTTTGACGAGCGGCTGGATGTGCCGAGGGCCGGTTCGCTGTATTGTTCGAGCACCAGGGTTTTGTAGCCGGCAGCGCTGGTTGCCTGGGCAACCGCAGCACCCTGAATGCCGGCGCCTATGATGACGACATCATAGTCCATCTAAGCAGGCCATTTTTTTAAGCATAGGGTTTTGCAGCATGCCGCCTATATCGGCCGTTTCGATCAGTTCGACACCTTGTGTACCGTATTGGATTGCCATCTCTGGATCGATGATGTCGTAGAGCATCCAGCGTTTGAATTCACGCCAGGGAGACTCGCCATGTGGAATTTTCCGGTAATTGCACATCAAGATATCTGCCTGTAATTGCTGGGCGCGGTGATAATGTGCCTGGTCATATTTATGTAACACCCAGCCGGTGGCTAGATCGCTGTTGAATTTGGTGTATTCAATGGCGGCATCGTCAAAGCAAATAAGCATACAGTGGCTAGCATAGGGTTTTAAAACAGTAAGCAACTTATCCATTACCCTGTTAAGTCCCCAGTGTTGCAGGCTTGCTTGTTTAATTTCTACAAAGGCCGTTGTTTGTGGGTAATTTTCTATTTGTTCAAGGATGTCTGTCAGGCTGCAAATAGTTTCGGGATAAAATTGCTCAGCAAAACGTTCTGGTTCGTGCACGCTTATTTCCAGGCAGTCTTTGCTTGTGGTGTTGAAGACGGATTGTTGCAATCCGGCCGTACGTTCAAAGTTGTCATCATGAATAACAATAAAATCCTGGTCTGCATTCATCTGCACATCGAATTCGATAAAGCAGGCGCCGGATTCGAGCGCGGCTTGCAAGCCACATCGGGTGTTTTCTGGATAACACTGCATAAAACCACGGTGGGCGACCAGTTTTGGGATGGGCATTACTTGTCAGCTTCCTGTAGTAGTATTCCTAGCTGTTTTCTAAATTGCCGGTAGCGATTAGCCAGTCCTGTATCGGGTAGAGGTTTGAATATTTCTTTCTCGGTTTGTTGCCAATGATCAGGTCTGCCGGCAGCAAGCCAGGCAATGCCGCGTGCCGATGCTTGCGGGTTATCCATTCGCTCAACCGGTAATCTGCTCAGATTGGCCAGCCTTTGGCAGAGGCCGTCGAGTTGTGACAAGCCGCCACTAACGCGTAACCGTTTAATCGGCTTTTCCTGCTGCATCAACTGCAGATTGTCCTGTAATAAAAAGACAATGCTTTCGGTAACTGAAACTGCAATTGCGGCCTTATTCACAGGTGTAGTACCGATCCATTGCGGCATTAGATCTCCCCGCCACCAGGGGCTGCCGAGGCCGCCGATGGTGTTTATGAAAACCGGTGGATCCGTAACGTCCTCAAGCCAGCGTTGTAATACAGGTTTTAAATCTCCAAGTTCATACCGCTCGCTCGCCCAGCTTAGCGCCGTGCCTGCGCCGTTGACTGTGCCTTCGCGAAGATAGTCAACGGTCTTTGCATCGGAATAGGCGATGCCACTGAGTTGTTGTTGGCTCGGTGCAGGTTTTGTCAGGCGGCGTAATATAAAAGCCCCACTGCCGAGATTAACCAGAGCGGTATCGTCAGGCAGGCCTCCGGTGCCATATACCGCGGCATTCTGGTCGCCACACACAGCCGTCACAGGGATGCCGCTAGCCTGCAAATTTCCATAGTGGTAACACAGGGGTTTTATTGCCGGTAGTTGGCGAATGTTTATTCCAAACCAGCCGAGCAGAGATTCCGACCAGTCCAGTTTATCCAGATCCATGAGTTGGGTGCGTTGTGCATTGCTGTGATCAACAGCGTAAGGCTTGCCGTCGAGTAGATTAAGTAGCAAATAACTCACCCAAGGCGCTAAATATAAATCGTCTACTGGGTGGTTATCGGTGTGCTGCGCCAGCCAGCGTAATTTGCTTGCACCGTAATGGGCCGATACAGGCAGGCCTGAAAGCTGTTGTATCGCTGCAGTCTGTGTTTTCAATGTTTTCAGAAATTCCGCACCCCGAATATCTTGCCAGCTCAACGCCTGGCTAAGTGCTTTACCGCTTTTCGTACAGGCCACCACCGTTGACCTTTGTGTGCAAATACCACAAGCGGAAATAGCTTTGCGCTGACGGGAGTCCAGTGATGCCAGTAACGCTGCGATAGTGCTCTGAATCGATTTGAGCAGCTCAGCAGGATCTTGCTCGACGCTTCCCGTCTCTGAGTGATGCAGGTTAACGCTGCACCATTGACTGGCGAAGATTTGCCCTGCCTGGTCGAACAGCATTGCACGGCTGGCGTGTGTGCCTTGGTCAATGGCCAGAATATAGTTCATAGGGTCGTTGCACAGCCATATTATCAGTATGATGTACTACCAGGCAGTACGTTGCTTATGAGACACATTAATTGCAGACCATCGGCAGCAGGGAGGCTGCCGCTGAGCGTACAGGGATGTATTCACAGCGGGTCTGCAATTAATGTGTCTCATAAGCAACGTACGTATAAGTTAAGTATCAGAATTAAGAGGTAGTAGTGAGTTTCAACATTTTTCGGCCTAAATCGATAAGGCGGCTGATTTTGATCGGCTTTGCAGTGGTTACCATACCACTGATAGCCGCCTTGCTGCATGCGGCATTGTCGGTCGACAAGCTGGTCCGCCAGAGTCAGCGCGCCTTGTTTGAGACGGTTCGGGCTACGCAGAGCAGCCAACAACTGGCCGATGCGATCACTGATATGGAACGTACTGCGCGCCAGTATCTAGTGGTTGGTGATGCCTCGCTGTTCGATGTGTACAAGGAAAAACGCGATGCCTATCTGGAGATAGCCGAACGGCTGGTCACACTTGACCTTGCGCCGCTACAGCGTGAACGGTTACTGCGCTTGCGCAGCGAAGAAGATAAGGTCAATTCGGCCATGGAGCGTTTTCAGCATGATTCGCCGGAGAGTGGAAATGCGGTTGAGCAATATGCGGAGTTGTCATCTGTGGCCAACCAAATGCTGACCGACAATCGCCGCCTGGTTGAGCGCGAAGTAAAAGAACTGGAGATAAGCGGCAAGCGGACGCAAAGGATTTCGTTCATGCAGGCGGCAGGTCTGGTGCCGGCCACGTTGATATTGGCTATGTTTTTTGCCTTTTTGGTGGCCCGGGCGATACGCCGTATAGACCGGGCGATTCATCGCCTCGGGCGAGGTGATTTTTCCAAGCCGGTGTCCATTACCGGGCCGCGTGATCTTGAAAAGCTGGGTGAGCGCCTGGACTGGATGCGCTTGCGCCTGTTGGATGCTGAAAACGAAAAAACCCGCTTTCTCCGGCATATTTCCCACGAATTAAAGACGCCTCTGACGGCAGTCCGGGAAGCGGCTGAACTTATGGGTGAGGAAGTAGTCGGTAGTTTAAATAACCAACAGCGGGAAATAGCCGCCATTTTGCGGGATAACAGTATCCGCTTACAGAAATTAATCGAAGATTTACTAGACTTTAATATAGCCAGTTCGAGAATGACTGAATTACGTGTCGAACGGCTGAAATTTGATGATTTGATAGAAGCCGTGTTGAACGACTACAAAATGGCGGCGATGGCGCGCCAGCTAGAGGTGAAAACTTCGCTTGAACCAATCGTGCTTGATGGTGACGAAGAAAAATTACGCACGCTTGTGGATAACTTGATTTCAAATGCGATTAAATATTCCCCTGAATCAGGCCAATTGATGATTTCCTTAAAATCAGAGCAGAATCGGGCTATTCTGGAAGTGGCTGATACCGGGCAGGGGATTCCAGAGGGGGAAGAGACGAAAGTCTTTGATGCCTTTTATCAGTGTAAGTCTTCGCCTATAAGCCATGTGCAGGGTACCGGGCTGGGTTTATCAATCGCCCGGGAATATGTGCTTGCCCACGGCGGTCATATAGAGGTGGTGCAGCGCAGTCAGGCGGGCGCTTGTTTGCGTGTCACTTTGCCGCTTCGCGTCAAGGAGGCCAGAGTTGCTTGAGAGAATTTTAAATAACCACCGTTTGTGCCTGATATTTGGGGTGGCATTCCTGGCCAATGGATGTGCCCCTATGACCCTGGATCGAAATACGCAGAAACCAATCCCGATTCAGCTGCGCGTGGATGATGCGGCCTACTGGCTGGATGAGTGGTATCGCGCTATCCAGCTGCCGGTAGACCAATACCAGGCGGCCCTGGATGCCAGAGAGGCGGGTTTTACAAAAAATCCTGGGCCCCGTACCCGATTAAGGCTGGTGTTATTGCTCGCCGAGGGTAAGCCGGCAGGTCTGGATCGCCCCCGCGCGTTGGCGCTTATAAAAGGCCTGGAGCCGAGTGCGACGAATAGCGCAAAAGCCCTGGCCTTATTATTGGAAAATAAGCTAACCAGCCAGAAAACTGTAAAAATATCAAAGGCTCCCAGGAGGAAGTCAAAGGCTGCTGAGGAAAATTCAAAAGACTCCGGGGAAATGGATTTAAACATGGATTTAAAGGCAGCCAAGCTGAGAATCAAAGAGTTGGAACAACAGTTGCATGACATAACCGCAATTGAGCAAAATATTCAGGAACGAGCGAATCAATAACGGTTATGATGGAACTTAGGAGTAAGAAATGAGCGCGTGCAGATATCGAGTTTTGATTGTAGACGATGACCCGGCCTTGTTGCGGTTGTTGTCCATGCGCCTGACTGCCGCAGGGTATGACATTCTGGCTGTGGAAAGCGGCGAAAAAGCGATAGCGCAAGTGTCAACTTACAAACCCCACTTGGTAATCACAGACTTACGGATGGGGGGCATGGATGGCATGACGCTGTTTACCATGATTCATGACCGCGCACCGACACTCCCAGTGCTCATTCTGACAGCCCATGGCACGATTCCGGATGCAGTCGACGCCACCAATCTGGGTGTATTCAGTTTTCTAACCAAACCTTTCGATAGTAAGGTGCTGCTGGATCAGGTCGACAAGGCGCTGCGCATTACCGTCAAGCAAGGTGAAGACCAGGATTGCGAAGATGTCGCCGAATGGCGTCAGGATATTGTGACACGCAGCCCAATTATGGAAGATCTGTTAGGACAGGCACGGCTGGTGGCGGATAGTGACGCCAGTGTCTTTATTCACGGCGCCAGTGGTACTGGCAAAGAGTTGCTGGCGCACGCCATACATAAGGCGAGTTCCAGGCGCTCCGGCGAATTTATCGCCATTAACTGTAGTGCCATCCCTGAAGCGCTATTTGAATCCGAGTTTTTCGGGCACGTTAAGGGTTCCTTTACAGGTGCGACACGTGATCATAAGGGCCTGTTCCAGGCGGCTAATGGGGGTACTTTATTTCTGGACGAGATTGGTGATATGCCGCTCAGTTTCCAGGTTAAATTACTCCGGGTTTTGCAAGAACGAGTCGTCAGACCGGTTGGTTCGACCAAATCAAACCCGATCGATGTGCGTGTTATTTCAGCGACTCACCGTAATCTGGAAGAGTTACGCAATAACAGTGAATTCCGTGAAGATCTGTATTACCGGTTAAATGTGGTGACCTTGGATTTACCGTCCCTGGTTGATAGGCGGGA
>CAYPEL010000066.1:0-13966 GCA_964409635.1 uncultured Gammaproteobacteria bacterium
CACCGCCTTGCCCGACATCATCGCGGCGCTGGATCAGTTGCAGGCCACCTTGGGTCAGCGTGCAGCAGAACTGGCGACGGTTGTAAAGACCGGGCGCACCCATTTAATGGACGCAATGCCAATCCGGCTTGACCAGGAGATAGGTGCGTGGCGCACGCAGCTACGCAAAGGCATGCAACGAATTACCGCCAGCATGCAACAGTTAACCCAACTCGCATTGGGCGGTACCGCCGTTGGCACCGGTGTGAACGCACACCCGGAGTTTGGTCCGCGTGTTGCAGCGCTGGTCACGCGCGAAACAGGTGTGACCTTTAAGACCAATGTAGATTTGTTTGAAGGTATTGCTACCCAGGATGCCGCCGTGGAAATGAGTGGGCAGCTGAAAACACTCGCGGTCAGTCTGATGAAAATCAGCAATGACCTGCGCTGGATGAATTCCGGACCGCTGGCCGGACTCGGCGAGATCTCATTGCCAGTGCTGCAACCGGGCAGCAGCATTATGCCCGGCAAGGTTAACCCGGTGATCCCCGAAGCAGTCGCCATGGTGTGCGCGCAGGTGATCGGCAACGATATGACGGTTACTTTGGCTGGCCAATCAGGCAATTTTCAACTCAATGTCATGTTACCGCTGATCGCGTTTAACCTGCTGCAAAGCATAAACATCCTGACCGGTGCCATCCGTTCACTGGATGAAAAAGCCATTGCCGGTTTCAAGGTCAACCAGGAAAAACTGGAGCAGGCATTACACCGCAATCCGATTCTGGTGACGTCATTGAATCGTGTTATTGGTTATGAAAAGGGCTCAGCGATTGCCAAACGTGCTTATGCCGAAGGACGCCCGGTGCTTGATGTCGCCGCAGAGATGACCGACATTGACCGGGCAGAGCTTGAAGATCTACTCGACCCTGCGAAATTGACGGGTCATCGGGAATGACAGCAAAGCTGGCTGGAGGTAGTTCCCTAGAAGACTATAAATCCAGCATCGCCTCTTGTAACGACTGAACCAATTCTTCTACTTTCTGGTATTGCTGATCCATACAAGCAAATGCGATGAGTTGATCGAGCTGCAGCACGACTTCCGCCTCATCCAGACTGAGATCCGTCAGTACCTCGCCAGATAAGTATCCGGTCGAGTTGTGAGACCAATAACATTCGCAGGGCGAGTTGGCGAAACAAGCGTTGCTGACTAGTAACAGCGTGACCGACGTATAGATTTTCCACTGCATAACTACGACCTCCGAACCAACCTAAGGGTGTGCTATGAAGAGTATAGCTGAGTTTTTTCTGCAGAGTAGAAAACTTCGCTGGCGCGATTGAAAATTATTTTGTATGCTCCACCGAGTGGGAAAGTCCGAGAAAAATCAATCTGAAACTCTGGTGAAGTCTTATCACCATATATTGTTGACAACAGATTTTTCTCCGCATTCTGAACTGGTTGCCCAGCGTGCTCTGGAATTATCAAGTCAATACGGCGCGCAGCTTGAAGTCTTGCATATTCTAGAAGCAATAGTATTTCATACTGATTATTCTGATCCGGTTATTTCTGCCAACCCTGTTCTAGATGATGCACTCATGTTGCAGGCAGAGGAAAACTTGCGAAATTTTGTGTCGCGTACAGGATTACCCACAGGTATTCAACAGGATGTGCAATGGGGCAGACCTAAGATGTCGATTATCTCGTGGGCGCAAGAACATAGGGTGGATCTAATCGTGATGGGTTCTCACGGACATCATGGGTTCGAACGGCTTCTAGGGTCTGTCATTAGCAGTGTGCTTCATCAGTCTTCATGTGATGTGCTGGTTGTAAAAAAATAGCCTGTGAAATATCAGTTGGAGTGGCAGGGCAGAAGTGATTTATAGCGTTGTCTTTCCGTTGCTGATTATAGTGAGGTTGTAGCTTACAGGAAGAGCCTAATATATAACCTGCCTGTCTCCTTAACCCAACAAAATAAAATCCGATAAACTGGTTTGGTAGGTAGTGCAAGCTGCTACCTTTTAACTTAGGAGGGCGCAAGCATGACGCTAAAAAAACTCGTTTTTACAATGCTGCTGACTACGACAGCCGCACTGTCTACACCGTCCGCGAATGCCTGGGGATGGGCGCCGGTTAAGCAGGCTTATGTTTATCGATCATAGTCTATATGGGTAGAGTGGTTGAAGGCTTTCTTCAACAGGCTTTTTCTCATTCGGGCCTTCCTGCCAGGCATCTTTAACCGCAGTCCATAAGCTAGCGCCGTTCCATGCGGACGTATTGGCGGCGGCATACAGGGCGCGGTCTAATGCCATGATGTGCTCACTGCTATGACCAAGCCGGGTTGCCAGGACACCCAGGCTGCCTGGCGGGTCATCCGGCCAGCGTGTGCGGCCCAGTTCCAGCAAGCTGTTTGCGGTGGCAATGGCGTCATTCGCAGAGCAGGCGGCTTCTAACCCAGCTAGCAGTTTTTTGATTGGAACCCGGGAGCTTTGTGCAGTTGTTTTTGTATCGGTTGCTTGGCGCCTTTTATAGCGAATATGTTTTGTAATAAAAGCAACTACCGTTAAGAGTATCAGTAAGCCAGCTATAGCCGTCCAGTGCTTAAATGTTGAAACATTTTCGGTCCGGCTGATCGATTTAGTCTCGGTTTCAGATGGGTAATTGTTTGCTGTAGTTTCTGGATTTGTTTTTACACCATCGATACCGGGTTTGACTTGGACTTCCCACTTAGGCAGGTTTGACGTGTCCTGTTGATTGGTCTGCGTGTTCCACCACAGTAGTTCAATTGCCGGAATCGTCAGCTTGCCCGCTTTGCCGGGGATATAAGTGAAAGTTTGTTTACTGATTCCGTACACCTTGTCGCCATCCGTGCGGCTCTCATTGACGGGTGGCTCCGGATAAAGACGGGTGTGTCCGGGTTCTTCCAGTTGCAGGGCAGGCAGCTGTGCACCGGTCAAGCCCTTTGCCTGTAGTGTCACGGTACGGGTTACCGGTTCGCCCGCGCGCCACTGCGGTGGCGAGTTTGCCCAGCTGTCCTGCAGGATAAGCTGTTCTGCCGGAAGCCAGGTATTTCCAGCAGTGGCTGGCCGTGATTGCACCTCTATACTGATTGCGTCGCTGAGTATTTGCACAGGTTTTCCGGGATTGCGGAAGGGGCTGTTACGAAAAAACCGTTCAACAAATTGATCATGCTGCGAGCGGTGTTTGGACTGACTTTGTGCGGTAGCAAGTTGTCCCTTGAAGCTAACCGGAGGTATCTGTAGCAGGCCGCTTTTTTCCGGTGATATGGCGTATTGGCGTTCGAGGACATTATAGCGTTGGCCGTTACGCATAACATTATATTGTTTATCCTCACCGAGTTTTTCGATGACTGCATTTTCTGCTTGTGGTTCTGATAAATTACCATTCAATACCTGTTTGTCATAGTAGAGCCGAACCGTATACGGAATTTGTTGCTGAATATAGACAGAACCATCGTGATCCGCTTCGACCTCAATAAACAGGTGCTTGGCTTGCTGCTCAGCGACCTGTGCGGGCAGCTTGGTCACCTCCAGTTCGAGCGCCCGGGTTTTATCACTGCCTACTGTGACGGCAGGAATAGTGATTTTACCCAGATGGCGTGGCTCCAGCTGCACGCTCCAACTGGTCTTGCTCGAATGCCGGCCGTTGATGATGCTGACCTGACTGCTGGTGCTCGTGCCGAGTACTTTAAAGTCTTTGTTTAGGGGCGATAGATCGGGTTCGCCGGTCTGCTGGCCATCGCTTTCGATGGTCAGAGTGACTGGGTCGCCAGCATAAGACTTGCTACGGTCAAGGTGGGCGGTGACACCAGCCAGGCAGGGTAGTGACAGAGTGACTACTAACAAGCCGGACACTAGCGCGGTTAGGTATCTGTGAGATTGTTTTCTTTGCGGCATCATCCTGCGTTTTTAATAGCTCTTCGGGTTAATACAAATAGTGAGTTGGGATATTGTCCACTTAATAGCGGCTAGTGTGGTATTTTACCCGAAGGGATAGGTACAGGGTATAGTGGAAAGAAAATATCAGTTAATTATTTAGCTATAGGGTGATACGCATAATGAAAAATATACTACTAACAGGTCTATTGCTTTCTCTTGTTTCCTGCGGTCAGTTTGGATCGGATCCCAGAACGGTGGCGGAAGATTTCTGGTTGGCTATGCAGGCGAATGATCTTGATGAGGCGCGTGAATTAATTACCCCAGACAGCCTGGATGAATTTTCAGAAATAAAGCCGGATGAAATCAAGATCGATAGCTTTGAATTGGGCGAGGTGCTCGAAGGAGAAACACAAAGTTACGTAACGGTCTCCATTGTCAGTCCGGATTTTAATCAAACATTTAAAACAGCCCTACAAAATGTAGACGGCGATTGGAAGGTTAATTATAAGGAAACCATGGGCGAACTTATGCGCGTCCAGATCAAGGAAATGGGCGATACATTTCGTGAAGGCATTGAAAATGCCGGTAAAGAAATAGCAGAACAGTTCAAGGGTGTGGCTGAAGCTATGAAACAGAGCATGCAGGAAATGGGAAAGGCGATGGATGAGTCGTTAAACGAAGCGGATAACAAAGGAGGGGCTGCTGAATCCCAGAAGTAAGTTAGACCGGATATCACTGGTTTTTTAGGCATGCTTTGTTGTTGTGATTCAAACTAACCTGACAAGACAGACTTCCGAAAAACCGGTGTCTGTCAGGTCAAGTTTCTACCATTACAGTTTTGAACTTCAATCCAATAACTTATCACCAATCCTGCGTACCACTTTGTTCAATATTCCGTTGCCGGTATTGGTAGAGGAACTTGCGGCGCAGTAAGCCACCTGGATCATCGGGTATCCGTCGCAGCCATTGCTGGGCGGCTAGTTGCTCTTCACTTGTCAGGGGTTCTGCTTCGGTTGGTTGCCCGGTAGACGCCAGCTTGTTTTCTTCATCGGACTGTGCCGGTTTGGCCTCGTCTTTATTTCCGGCAGGCGCTCTACCAGACTCTTTTTCATCCTGCTGGTCTGACTGGTCATTATCCAGTTGCTGATTAGCATCGGCAAACTGGTTATCTGAGCTATCCTGTTGTTGATTGCCTTTCTTGCCGGCCTGATCTTCGGATGATTGACTATTTTTACTGTCCGAAGATTCATTGCTGCCGGTTTCTGAATTTTGACTCTGTTTTGATTCATTTTCATTATCAGGTGGCGAATCACCACCGTCTGATTGTTTACCCTGCTTGTCTTCCTGGTTGGACGAATCTTGTTGTTGCTGTTTTTGTTTTTTTAACAGTGCTTCGATAGCAGCTTTATTCACGATGGCATCTTCCATGCCAGGTGTTGCCTCGAGAGCTTCATCGTAGGCATCTATTGCATCCTGATATTGCCCAAGCTTTGCCAGTGCATTACCTCGATTATAGGTGGCATCGGTGCCATCGGCAGTATTGAACGCCTCAAGGGCTTTTTGATAATTACCTTTTTTATATTCAGCGCTACCGCGTTGCGATGCAGTTGCGGCCAGTTGAGCTGCTTGTTCATATTGTTCTTGTTGCAGTGCCTGTGCAGCCTGTTGATCTTTGCGCAACCATAAGTCATCCCAGCTAAAGGCCATGGCCGGGCCGGGCTGTGCGACCAGGCTGATGCACAGTGCCACACTGAGCAACCAGCCGCGCCTGAAGGCCAGCGCCGCTAGTGGCAGCAACAGGACGGCAAGCAGTGGACCCTGTTGCTGCCATTTTTGCGTTTTTACGTCATGACTCTGATGTTTTTGGCTGTGGCTTTTTGGTACGTCAAGCAGATAGCTGATATCTGTTCTGTTGCCGGACAATTGCGTATAACGTCCGCCACCGGCCTGTGCAACAGCTTGCAACTTTTTACTATCCAGTTTGACTAACTGTGGTTTTCCCGGTGCCGATTTTGTAACGCCACCCCGACCATCAGGCAAGGGTGCACCCGCTGCTGTGCCGACACCGAGTATCGAGACGGGGTAGCCGGATTTTCGTAAGCGGGTGGCAGCCTGTATGGCTCTATCGTCTTCCACGCCATCTGCGATGAGGATCACCTGGCCAGTTTGCACGCCCGCTTGTTGCATGAGCTCCAGTGCCTTGAGCAGGCCTAGGTCAGCCCGGCTGCCCTGCGATGGCATGATGGCAGGTTCCAATGCTTTTAATTGGGCGCGGATGGTGCCGGTGTCGCGGGTTAATGGGGTAACGGAAAAGGCATCACCGGCAAACACGATCAGGCCGGTCTGGCCTTCGTCGTCATACGCCAAAATATCTTCAACTTTAAAGCGCGCCCGAACCAGGCGCGATGGTTTCAGATCGGCTGCCAGCATGGAGCGTGACAGGTCAAGCACAATGACACGCGAAGTACTGGTTTGCATAACCGGTTGCGGGACTTGTTCCCAGGTGGGGTTGGCCAGCGCTAGAACGGTGATCAGCCAACCCGCGGCTAACAGCCAGAGTGGAGCAGGTGATGCCGCAGCGGTTATTTTTTTACCCATGAGTAAGGGTAACAAACGGGGGTCAACAATCTTTTGCCATGGGTTGTTGGACAAAACCTGTTGACTGAGCAGCCACAACAGGCCAGCCAGCGGCAGCAGCGCCAGCAACCAAAGAGGCTGGATGAAGTGAAACGGGTCAAACACGTTGCGTCTCGCTTTTAATCCAGCGTTGGCGCCAACCGGCAAGCGGTAAGGCCAACAACAGATTGATCAACAAGGCACTGGTCAATGGCCAGGCGTAGAGCTCCTCGATCGGCCGGTAGCTTTGCTGGTTCTCGGATACCGGTTCGAATTCATCGAGTAGTTGGTAAATCTGTTTCAGTGCCTGCGTATCCCGGGCGCGAAAATAGCGCCCACCGGTCTTTTCTGCGATGGCGATTAGCATGTCTTCATCCAGATCACCGGTGGTGACGCGTTGTGTCCCGAAAGGCCCACGCAGCAGCATACTGTCAGCGCCGATACCAATGGTATAAATACGCACGGTTTCACTCGCGGCCAGGTCGGCAGCCTTTAAGGGTTCCACTTTGCCTGCCGTGTTGGTTCCATCCGTGAGCAGGATGAGGACGCGGTTTTGTTGCGGTTGGTTTTGCAGGCGCTTGACTGCCAGGCCGATGGCGTCACCGATTGCGGTGCGTTTGCCCGCCAGGCCGATGGCCGCTTCGTTCAGCAGGATATTTACCGTACGGCGGTCGAAGGTCAGGGGCGCTTGCAGGTAAGCCTGGTCACCGAACAGAATCAAGCCCAGCTGGTCGCCTTCGCGTTGTTCAATAAAGTCACCGGCGACTTGTTTGACGGCGCTGAGGCGCATGGCCCGGCGTCCGTTGACTAGCATGTCTTCCGCTTGCATCGAACCGGAAATATCTACCGCTAACATAAGGCTGCGGCCGCTGACGGGTAGATGCACTGTTTCACCTACCCACTGAGGGCGCGTGGCGGCCAGCACCAGCAATAACCAGGCGAGGGCAGCGAGCAGTACGCGTAGCCTGGGTTGTTGCTGCGCAGAGCTGGCCAGATCATGTTGTAATGCAGCGTAAAAAGGCAAACGCAACGCGGCAGGAGGTGAGGTATGTGCGCGCGGTAACAACAGCATGACCAATAAAGGCAAGGGCAGGGCGGCAAATAACCAGGGCCAGGCAAATTCAAACTGCATATTAACCCAGCGTATTCTTTTTAACCCAGTCACGCACCAGCGCCGAGAGGGCGCGGCTGTCCACGGTTACGTTCAAGTCACGCACATAGGGACCGTCTGCCAGCACGCTCCCCGGCCCCTCGCAGAAGCGGCCATTCCCGCCCGAGGCATCCAGAAATTTCAACCAGTCCTTACCGGTTAACGGTGCGATTTGCGCGCTTGGAAAACGCATCAGCGCAAGCCGCCGTAACAGGCGCGATAATTGGGCGAGCGATTCCGGCGAGTCAACTTTGCCGGCAGTCTTTTCCAGCTGATCCAATAAGCCAAAAATGTGTTTACGTTGCCGGTGTATTTTCAACTGCCGCCATAATTTGATGCCGGCCCATGTCAGCAGGGCGAGCCCCGCTAGCGCGATCATCCACCAGCCCGGTGCGGGCGGCCAGATGCCCGGTGTTTCCGGCAGGTGAATATCGCGCAATTGTAAGATGTCTGACGTTACCGGGTTCATGCGGCTGTTCTTTTCGACGCCGGTTGCGTGGCGCGGTTGTTAAATTGGGTTTGCATGAAGCGGGCGACATTATCCGTGGTCGATAGCTGCAGCAATGGAATGGTGCGTTGCTGCATTAGGTTTTTCAGTGTTTGCTGATGCTGTTGAAAATAATCTTCGTAGTGCTGACGGCTCTTGCCCGTGCGCGTATCCAGTATGCCGGATGTTTGGCCATCGGTTACACCGTAACGGCCGGCTGGCGGTGGTGTTAGTTCAAGTGGGTCGACGGTTTGTATGGCTAACAAGTCATTGTGATGACGCAGGCGCAACAAGTGATTCGCCGTCTCGTCATCCAGCCCGTAAAAATCGCTGATTAAAAACACCAGGCTACCTGGCCGGACAATGCGGCGTAACCTGATGAGTGCTTCATTCAGTCCGCCGGGGTGCGGTGCAGCCGCCATACCTTTGACCGGATCTGCGTGTTTAACCAGCGCATGGATCAGTTGCAATGCGCCATGGTGACCACTGCGCGGCTTCAGTTCGTGATGGCCGCTATTAAATAAAAGTGCGCCGATGCGGTCACCCTGTGCCGCTGCGGCCCAGCCGAGTAATGCGGCTGCTTGTGCGGCGATAACAGATTTCAATGCGCCTTGGGTTGCAAAAAACTGGCTTGGCCCCAGGTCGAGACAGACGACGATTGGCCGTTCGCGTTCTTCCTGAAACAGTTTTGTGTGCGGCCGCCCGGCACGGGCGGTTACCCGCCAATCCATGTGGCGGATATCATCACCTGGCTGGTAGACACGCGATTCCTGATAATCCATGCCGCGGCCGCGAAAACGCGACGGGTGGCCGCCAGCCAGTTGGGCGCGCGCAGATTGCCGGTGAGTTAGATCCAGCTTACGCGCGTAACGTTGCAGACTGATGAGTGCTTGCAAGCTGACCTGGGTTGCAGGGTTTAGCAGCGCCTCATTGGGTGCCTGTGCTGTAGTCTTCACGCGGCCAGCGCGCCAGCGGTCTAACAATCCACGCACGGTCAGGCTACCGGAATCTGCTGCAGCAACTCACGGATAAAATCATCCGGGCTGACGCCTTCGGCCTCGGCTTCAAACGACAGTAAAATCCGGTGTCTTAACACGTCATATGCGATCGCCTGTACATCTTCGGGTGAAACATAGTGACGGCCTTGCAGCCAGGCGTGGGCACGTGCACAACGGTCCAATGCAATTGTTGCACGTGGGCTGGCACCGTAGTTAACCAAACGGCTTAGGTCGTTGTTATAGGGCGCCGGATCCCGGCTGGCCAGCACCAGTTGCACCAGGTACTCCTCAACGGGTTCTGCCATGTGTAAAGCCAATACTTCTTTTTGTGCTGCAAAAATTTGTTCCCGGCTGACCGTTGTTATGGTTTCATGATCGGATTCGTATGAGGCTTCTGCCTGATGGCGTGCGAGTTTTAAAATGTCACGTTCGGCGCTGGCGGACGGGTAGCCGATACACACATGCATTAAAAAACGGTCGAGCTGGGCTTCGGGCAATGGGTAGGTACCCTCCTGCTCGATCGGGTTCTGTGTCGCCATAACCAGGAACGGCCGCGGTAATGGATAGGTGGTGCGGCCAACGGTGATCTGCCGCTCGCCCATGGCTTCGAGTAATGCCGATTGCACCTTGGCTGGGGCGCGGTTGATCTCATCGGCCAGCACCAGATTATGAAACAGCGGGCCCTGCTGGAAGTGAAAATCCCCAGTTTCGGGGCGGTAGATATCGGTGCCGGTCAAATCGCCGGGTAATAAGTCAGGCGTGAACTGCAGGCGGTGAAAATCTCCTTCAAGTAGTTTTGATAACTCTTTGATTGCTGTTGTTTTAGCAAGGCCAGGCGCACCTTCAACCAGGAGGTGTCCATCGGCCAGCAGGGCGATCAGCAGTCGCTCGACCAGGCGCGTCTGGCCGATGATTTTTTCTTCCAGATGTTGCTGAGCCTGCCGGAATACTATTTGCGCGGCACTGGACGGTTCACTACTGGTTTGTGTCACTGATTGGGTACTCAATGTCATGGTCTCCTGACCTCAGTTAAAAATGCCTAAGCACTCTATTTTACTACCCTTGAGCAAGATAGGGCATTTGCTCTGGCGTGAGACAATGAACAGCTAAGGTTTGTTCAGTGATTTTTTAAATAGAGTGTTTACCGAATTGTACCAGTCTCAGACCTTGATCTTTGTCTAATTCGCACGCTGTATTTGTGGAGGATTGGAATTGAAGAGGCGTACCTTTCAATGACTGTTAGAGTCGAATTCTGGTGGTAGACTCGTGCTGCACAGTAGGAAGCAATCTGTGTGACAAATTATTTAGGTGTCTGATTATGGATCTGGAACAGGAAATCAAAGCCTACGGCAAGCAGTTGTTGGATAACGCTGATGCTGGTGAAGCCAGCAATTGGATGGATACGCTTATTGCCCGCTCGATGGCGGATCCGGCATTCAGGATACAGGCGCTGCGGTTTATTGATGTATTACCCACACTGACCAACGATAGTGAACTGACTGAACACCTGCAGGATTATTTCGACAAGCTTGATTTGCCGCTACCCGGTATCGCACAGTGGGGGCTGGAGCAGAGCACCAGACCATGGGCAGCATACATTGCGGCGCCGCTTGTTAGATACACACTCAGGGGTCTGTCGCGTAAATTCATGGGGGGTTCCAGCCTCGATCGTGCGTTTCAGACTATTACTTCGCTGCGCGAGAAAGGCATGAATTCGAGTCTGGATTTGCTGGGCGAGGCGGTTGTGACCGAATCAGAAGCACGGCAATACCAGCAGACTTATATCGCGATGATCAACAATCTGAGTCCTCGAACCCAACAATGGGCACAGGATGCCAGGCTCGATACACCGGATGCGCCACTCAGCAACCGTTTAAATACTTCCCTGAAACTGTCATCCCTGTACTCACAGATCAACCCGTTGGATCCGGATAGTAGCGCCCGCATTATTAAAGACCGGTTGCGGCCTATCCTGCAGGCAGCAAAAGATAACCATTCTTGCGTTACTATTGATATGGAGCAATTTGACTTCCGCCATATCGTCATCAAAGTGTTCAAGGAAATTTTAACAGAAGACGAATTCCACTACTGGACAGGGACAGGCATTGCTATCCAGGCATACCTACGCGATACCGATGAGACATTGCAGGATTTAATAGCCTGGGCGACGCAAAGGGGTGCGCCGGTGACAGTTCGCCTGGTGCGTGGTGCATACTGGGATTATGAAACAGTGATCGCCAGGCAAAACCACTGGCCGTGCCCGGTGTGGACACAGAAAAACAATACCGATGCAAATTATGAACGCTGTCTGGAAATTCTATTTAATGCGCATCCGGTAGTTGAAACAGCAGTCGCGAGTCATAATCCAAGATCGATCGCCTGTGCCCTGGCGCTGGCGTCAAAACATCAACTCAAACCCCATGCCTTCGAGTTTCAAATGCTGTTTGGCATGGCTGACCACCTCAAACACGCCATGGTCTGTATGCAGCAAAAACTGAGGGTTTATGTCCCCTATGGCAGAACACTCCCTGGTATGGCCTATTTAGTCAGGCGCTTGCTGGAAAATACCTCGGGGCAAAGTATTATCGATATGGGTCTGTTGCCTGCGGGTACAGAAAAACTTGTGCAGGACAATGTTTTTGACAAACCGGAGTTTAGTAACGGCGTCAGTGCCGTCGAATCAGATACTTTTAAAAATACATCGCCGTTGCGTTTCACCGATGGAGGTGAACGCGATGCGTTCACGCGGGCGATTGATCAAGTCAAGGCGTTGCTGGGTCAGGAGTATCCGCTCCTGATTGGCGGTAAGCCGGTTATGACCGGCAAATGGCTGGTGTCCCTCAATCCTGCCCACCCAGATCAAGTCATAGGCCAGGTTGCAATGGCAACGCAGTTCGAGGCGGATCAGGCTATTGCGGCTGCCCAGGCAGCCTTTCAGGAATGGCGGCGTACGCAAGTTAGTATACGCAGTGCTTTGTTAAAGCGTGCGGCTGATTTATTGCAGCAACGGCGCATGGAGTTTGCGGCGTGGGAAATACTGGAAGCCGGTAAAAACTGGCGGGAAGCCGATGCCGATGTCTGTGAAGCGATTGACTTCCTGCGTTATTACGCCGCGCAGGCAGAAAAACTACAACAGAGTCACACGGATAATATTGCCGGCGAGCATAACCAGCATACCTATCGTCCGCAGGGCATCGGCGTTGTTATCCCACCCTGGAATTTCCCGCTTGCCATATTGACAGGCATGCTGTCTGCTGCTGTGGTTTGTGGTAACACGGCCATTTTGAAACCTGCTTCATTGACACCGGTTATCGCCGCCCGGTTCATGCAGCTACTCCAGGATGCCGGCTTTCCTGAGGGTGTCATCAACTATCTCCCAGGCAGTGGCGCTGAGATCGGTGACTATTTGGCAAGACACCCTCAAACCCGGATCATTGCCTTTACCGGTTCCCTGACGGTCGGCAGGCATTTGCTTGAAATAGGCGCCATGTCCTATGCAGGGCAGCGCCATATTAAACGGGTGATTGCAGAAATGGGTGGAAAAAATGCGCTGATCATTGACTCTGATGCTGACCTGGATGAAGCCGTCATCGGCACCCTGCAATCAGCATTTGGCTTTCAGGGGCAAAAGTGCAGCGCCTGTTCACGAGTCATCGTGCCTGAATCGATCCATGATGGTTTTGTCGAACGCCTTACGGAGGCTATGCGCAGCCTGACAATCGGCGAACCCTGTAACCCGGAATATTTTATGGGGCCGCTCATCGATGCAGCCTCCCAACAGCGTGTTTTACAAACCATAGAAGCGGGGCGGGGTACTGCCACTTTAATACCCAGTGACAAAATGGAAATGCCGCAACAGGGATACTATGTTGCGCCAGTCCTGTTTGCCGGCGTGCATCCGGATTCACCCTTGGCGCAGGAGGAAATATTTGGCCCTGTTCTGTCAGTGATTAAGGCCAACGATTTCAAACAGGCCATTACCATCGCCAACAATTCGAAATATGCCCTCACTGCCGGTGTCTACTCACGCAACCCCCGCCACCTGAACTATGCGCGGCAGCACTTGCAGGCGGGTAATATCTATCTTAATCGGCCAATTACCGGTGCTATGGTATCCAGGCAGCCGTTTGGCGGTTACCGTATGAGCGGGACGGGTAGTAAAGCCGGTGGTAATGATTACTTGTTACAGTTTGTAGACACTGTCTGTTTTACAGAAAACACACTGCGGCGCGGCTTCGCGCCTGAAGCTGAACAAGCGGAACTATGAAGCCTTCAACAATACACTACAGCGACTGGATTGTTCCTCTTTCCAAAGGAAATATTACCCTGGCAGAAGCCATTAAAAGCCTCGCCAGCGTAGGCGCAGAACAACAGGAAGTACCGTTGATGGTCAGGCTGGTGGAAAATCCGGCTTTTAAACTGCCGGGTGTTACCCTGTTTCACGGAGCGGTAGATCTGGAAACGCACGACGCCATACACATTATACTGGGAAGGGGGCTGTTGCCGGAAGACGAAGCTTTCACGATTGGTTTCACGATGGGCAGCACAAAAAAAGTGGCCGCGCACGAAAAAGAACTGTTCGCACTTATATCAAAATATCTATATCCACCAGAGTATAAATTTAACCAACGCTGTATTCAGATATTTCGGGATGCAGTACGTCTGGCAACCTTGTCAGATTGTCAGCCACTGGATGCGATTGATTTTAGTAAGTACCACAGCGGAATACTGAGTGCTATCCGTAAAGACCTGGGGCTAGAGATTGATTTGTTAAAAGCCTACTACGCGATAGAAAAAAAGCGTTATTGCGATTCACCCGCCAGCCAGCGGTTACTGTAACTG
>CAYPEL010000067.1:0-8979 GCA_964409635.1 uncultured Gammaproteobacteria bacterium
ATTTTCTAAACGCCCTGTAGCCACCACCGCTTTACGCCATCCTCTGTTTAGGGAAACCCGGGACAGGGTGCCTATTTCCAGCTAATAGATACACTGTCCCCGAGTTTTCCCCGAGCGGTCATCGGCAATAACGGGCTGACTTAATGAGCATGTTCTAATTAACTAGAACTAACGCTAGACAATTTCAAACCAAATAGAAAAAGCGGGAGATACCCAATAGCCAACCTCTCTCAATCCTGCAAACAAACTTCTGCTGAAGCAAAGAAGTTGCTAATGGATGTCCCTTTTTAACTATCGTCAATATTTTGACTGGACTTCCAATAAGAAGCTTTTTAAGTCACTGATAACAAACCTTTTAAACCACTCCATTACCTTGGCCTATTTATTGCGTATTCCCATGCTAATAAAATCAACTGTAATGGAGCGCTTGAGTCATGGGGACTTGTTATAAAAACAGTCACAATATATTACTGAAACGGTTGCGTCAGGCCGTCGCCATCGGTTTCGTCTGCCCGAGTTGGGCATTGGCACAGCCGTCTTTTCAGTGCAGTCCTACCTTATACCAGGTACTCAACGTACCAACTGCTGGACAGCTGAATGCATTGGATCCGGCAACATCCACTTATACACCGATTGGTGCGCCGCAGGGCAGCTACAACGCTTCTGCATATAACCCGCGTGACAATTTTATCTATGCGCTGGATGGGTCGGGTTTTGTCCAGATAGATGCTAACGGAGTAAAACGCACCGTTACGCTCAACATAATTTCAGGTGCGCAGCCAAGCGGTTTTGCAGGTGATTTTGATACGGCCGGAAACTATGTCGGGGGAAATAGCAGTACCTCGCTATGGCTGATCAATAATATTGACTCGGTCAATCTGACGGCAGATTCTCAACAGCTTAGCGTTACAGGTTCTACCGGCTCTGCGGATTTGGTCTATGTGCCAATCGAAGACAAATTCTATGGCACCAACGGCACCAGCCTGAATGAGATTGATGTCGACGAGGCTGCGTTGACAGCAACTGTCACCGTAAAACCGCTCGGGCTTGCCGATACTAGCGGCTTCGGCGCCGGTTGGGCGGATCAGCCGGGTTCCCTGCTCTTTTTTAACAATACCAGCGGTAATATCTGGCAAGTGACAGGCTACAACACGGGGACACCCAGTGGTGCTGTGTTGTTGACCACAGCGTCAAACAGTAACAACGATGGTATGGGTTGCAGCGAGACGAATTTGCTCGGCGATGTCGATACCGATGGCGTACCAAACGCCTTTGATGCAGACAACGACAATGACGGTATACCTAACTTAGTGGAAGGCTATGCGGACGATGATGGCGACGGTATACCGAATGCTTTTGACCTGGATGCCGACAACGATGGGATTCCTGACAGTGTCGAGTTCAAGTTAGCCGACGACGCCAACCTGGATGGCGTGATCGACAGCCTTGAAGACGCCGACCAGGATACCATTCCGGACAATTGTGATGTCGATCAGGCAGGTGGTGCGGATAGCGACTCTGATGGCATCATCGACAGTTGCGATGTGACTCAGACGGGCGGTGCCGACACAGACGGCGATGGTATCAACGACACCAGCGATGCCGATCTGGACGGTGATGGCCTGGCTGATGTGGTCGACCCGGACCAGGGTGGCACAGAGACGACAGAACTGGATACCGACCTGGATGGCGTGCTCGATAATAGTGATCTTGATGCAGACAACGATGGCATTCCAGATTCAATCGAAGCCGGTACCACAGACAGCAACGCTGACGGCATTACCGATAGCATGGCGGATACTGATAAGGATGGCATTCAGGATAATGCTGATGTCGATCAAACCGGTGGTATGGACAGCGACGGTGATGGTATCGATAACGCCGCCGATGTCGACCAAACCAGTGGCGTCGATACCGATGGCGATGGCATTGATGATAATTTTGATGCCGACAGTGACGGTGACGGTCTTGCCGACGTAGTTGATTCAACGGCCGGAGGTACACCGGTTAATCCGCGTGATACAGACGGTAACAACCGCCGTGATTTCCAGCAACTCGATAGTGACGGAGATACCATTCCGGACGCTGTTGAGGCTGATGTAACTGCCGATGCAAATGGTAATGGCATTATTGATAGCATGCAGGATACTGATGGTGACAGCATCCCGGATAGTTTCGATGTTGATCAGGCAGGCGGTGCAGATAGTGATGCAGATGGTATTATTGATACCGCTGATGTTGATTCAACCGGTGGTGCGGATGCAGATGCAGATGGCCTTGATGATGCGTTCGATCCCGATGCCGACGGCGATGGTTTTGCCGATGGCGCTAATCCGGCTACAGGTGGAACGGCTGCGCCATTAACCAACTCTGATGCCGATCCAGTGCCGGATTACCGGGATCTTGACGCGGACAATGACGGCGTGCCGGATCAGGCTGAAGCCGGCCCGACACCAGGCAGTCCAGTTAATACTGACGGCGACACGGTGCCTGATTACCGTGATGTGGATTCCGACAACGATGCGATTCCTGATTTGCTGGAAGCGGGTGGTACTGATAGTAACGCTGACGGACGTATTGATAATTTCAATGACAGTAATGGAGACGGGCTCGATGATGGCATAGCGAGTACTCCACTCGCTGATACTGACTCTGATAACAACGCTACGCCGGATCGTCAGCAGCTAGATGCAGACAATGACGGCTTGAATGACATCCTCGAAGCCGGTGGTACGGATAGCAATGCTGATGGCCTGGTGGATGGTTTTATCGATGCAGATGGTGACGGCTACGACGACAATACAGCAGCCAATCCGTTAACCCCACCGGACTCTGATGGTGATGGTATAGCGGATTATCAAGATCCACTGGACAGCGATGGCGATGGCATTCCTAATAGTATTGACATCGATGATGATAATGACGGCATACCGGATAGCGTAGAAGGTACAGGTGATGCGGATGGTGATGGAATACTAAACAGCCTGGATCTGGATTCCGATAACGACGGTATCCTGGACATTCGTGAATCCGGCGCTGATGCTGCGGCCCTGGATATCGACAACGATGGCCGTATTGACGTGGCGGCTTTTGGTGTCGGCGCAAACGGTCTGGCCGATGCAGTAGAAACTGCAGCCGACAGTGGTATTACAGATTATAACGGTGACGCAGTAGCCGATTCGCCGGTTGATACCGACAACGACGGGATACCGGACTATCTGGATATTGATTCCGATAATGACGGTTTGACCGATGCCATCGAAGCCGGTGGTATTGATGCCAATGGTGACGGCCGCATAGACAACTTCAGTGACAGTAATCTGGACGGTTATCATGATGGCTTGCAGGCCAGCCCCTTACCGGTGCCGGATACTGACGGTGACACTGTTCCGGATTTCCGTGATCACGACAGTGACAATGACGGTATTACGGATGCGATAGAAGCCGGTGGTACTGACCTGGACAGTGATGGTGTGATCGATGCTTATCAGGATACTGATAAGGATGGTATTCCCGATGTGGCAGATGTCGATCAAACCGGTGGCGCCGACACGGATGGCGATGGTATCGATGACGCGGCTGATGTTGACCAGACCGGTGGCGCCGATGCCGATGGTGACGGCATTGACGATGCGACCGATCCGGATGCCAACGGTGACGGATTTGCTGATGCCTTGCAAACAAGTCAGGGTGGCACACCGCTGCCGGTTCCTGACACCGATGGCGACGGCAACAACGATTTTCTCGATCTGGACAGTGACGGTGATGGCGCATCAGACATTGTAGAGGCCGGCGGTACGGACAGTGATGGTGACGGTCTGGTTGACGGCTTCACCGACACCGACGGCAACGGCCTGGATGACCGCTTGTTTGCAGCCAGTGGCGGTACACCGCTGGCAGTACCGGATTCGAATGGCAACGGCATTGCTGATTTTCAGGAGAGTTCGGCGCCGACAGGCAAAGTCCGTACGGGTCTTGATGCGGTCGGTGGTTGTGCAGTCAATGCCGACGCCAAGTTTGACCCGTTGTTGCCTCTGCTGCTGATGCTCGCCATATACTATCTGCTGAGTACGAAAAAAACTGGCCGCATTTCCAGTCGACAAGCAGTCCGTATTAACAGGCGGCCACTGGCAACTGCGCTTGCAGGGTTACTGATTGTTGTAACACCTGCCAGGGCGGACAGTGGCGAAGAAGCATTTGACTCGCGCTTTTATGTGGGCGCCGGTTTAGGGTTTTCGCATCTGCAACCGGATACAGACAAAACCGGTTTTGAAGTCGATGACGAGTATGATTTTGGCTGGAAGATCATGGCGGGTTATGAATGGAACAAGCATATCAGTATCGAAGCTCACTACGCCGATCTGGGGGAAGTGACTCTGCAGCCCCAGGGGTCGGTTGACTACCAGGTATTCGGCCTCAGCGGTTTGTACCGTTTTTATCATCACGCTGGCCAGACCGGCCTGCTTTCCCGGACAGGATGGTCGTATTTCGGCAAGCTCGGCATTGGTAAAATGAACAATGATGCTGACGATGTCGATTTCCATCGTGTCAACGATGTACATCTGTTTTTTGGATTAGGCGCGGAATACGGCTTGCGGAACGGCTTCGCGGTACGCGCAGACATCGACCTTTACGACGACGATGCACAGCTGTTTACAGTCAATTTACTAAAACGCTTTTAAACCAGGGAACTGGAACGTACGAGTTTACCTGATGTGCAAATAACACTTGTTGCGTTTTGCACAACAAACTATCGTACTACCATGCTCAAATCTTTCAGGCACAAGGGACTGCGCCTGTCTGTTGCATCCGCGACATCAATCTGAGCATTAATCGGAAGAAGTCGCTTTAGCTTCAAGCGTTGGCTATCGGTGAAAGATAACTGACAGCGCATCCTCGACCCAGCCAAACGCAATCCGCTCCTGCTCCAGGCGCAGCGTGGGACGTATTCGATTATCTCTAAGATCATTATACAACGCGCGTTCATCCGCATCGAGGCACGGTAGATCCCGCTGCGTTTGCGTTTCCTCGACACCCCACTGGTTCTCGAACGCCAGCAAGGTGGCGCGATCCATCAACAGCGAGCGGGCGTGCGGGATATGTGAACGCAGTTGATCAAGTATAGCGAAGCCATGGGTATCGATATCCCCCCAGTAGTACACCTGACAGTGCGCCAGCCAGTCTGCCTGCGCCAGCACTTCAAAACCATAGCCTGCACCGAAGACCAGCAGGCTATCAGCCACTGCGGGGAAGGCGAGAAAATTGATTTCGTTTTCAGTAATAAACACCTGTGAGACTGCCGGTTTCAGCCGGGTGAAGTTGTCGGCATCCAGCGTGATATCCGCATCCACGAGTCCGTCAAGCAACGAGCGAGTTGGATCAAGCCCGCGCAGGCGAATACGTTGGGGTTTGTCACGAAAGCCGTAGCGCCGGGCAAAACCGCTGACACCACGGGCGGAGGTATTAATAACCTCAGGTGGCAGTACCCGATCCAGCCATTGAATCAACACACCTCGATGGGCCTCAATGAACTTGCTGTGCACGCCGGGGATATCGACCTGGCGCAGGTAGATCCCGGGCCGCGGGTGTGTTGCCACCCAATCGATGACATCCAGCAAGCGATCCCATTCATCCGCTAGCGCCAGCGCCTGGTGTGGTTTACCGGCCATCCAATCGAGGAGTTCGGGGCGGCGTGCGCGGACGCGCTCTAGCAGCGCTAAGAAACACTCGTACTCACGGCGTTTGCCCAAAATCACCAGGGCATCATCCAGTGAATCGACCCAAACGGCACTCGGAACCTGATTCACACCCAACACGCGGTGCCGCCACTCGCGCATTTCAATACGGTAGTGGGGCAATGCGCGCAAGTGGGTAATCCATCCACGCACGGCATCAAAATCGTCGGCCATCTGTGCGGCAGTGGGTGCCTTTAACGTGAGGCGTCGTGGGAAGGATGATTCCCCGGTTACCGTTTCGGCCAGCAATTTGCCACGCTCCCATGCACGCTGGAGCTGGCCACGCAATTCACTGCGGCTAGTCCAACTCACGAGACCGATCTCGCCTTCTCCTCGCGGTACTCTTCGATACTCAGGTTGCGCAGCATGGACGCGCGTCCGTCAGCATTGTGGACAAAGCCGACGCTGTGCACAAACGGTTCGATAACATGGATCTTCTGCAAGGGGGTGACAATCAGCAGTTGCAGATTAAGTTGCGCGAACAGACGCAGGCCATACTGTGCGGACTCATCCGAGCCGCGGCCGAAGGCCTCATCGATGACCACGAAGCGGAACGAACGTGAACGTACCGCGCCCCATTCCAGCCCAAACTGGTAGGCCAGACTGGCGGCCAGAATCGTGTAAGCCAGCTTCTCCTTCTGACCGCCGGATTTGCCACCCGAATCCGAGTAGTGTTCGTGTTCGCTATCGTCCTCTCGCCAGCGCTCGCTGGCGGCAAACACGAACCAGTTGCGCACATCAGTGACACGCGCTGTCCAGCGGCGGTCGAGTTCGGATTGCCCCTCGCGGCCGCGAAAGCGATCAATAATATGTTTGACTTGCAGGAACTTCGCTTCGGAATACTGGGCATCGTCAGAACCGGTCAGGGCGCCCTCCGTGCATGAACGCAATTCATTCTGAAAATCCCGGATCTCCGCATCCGGGCTGAGCCGGTCTTCGAGCAGGATATAGCGCCCGGTGTTGTAGTCGATCTGGGTCAATGACTCGTTGATACGGGCAATACGTTCACGGATAGTCTCGCGCTCACGCACCAACTGCGACTGGAAGTTGGCTACCTCGCGGATGGTATTCTCGTTGAGCAGTTGCTTGAAACGCGCCTCGAAGCGCGGCAGATCGTCGGCCTCGAGTCCTGCCAGCATGGCGCGGTATTCAAAGCCTGCCTCAACGCTGGCATCAACTTCGTCGGTTTCCAGTTTATAGGCATCTTTATATTCAGTCATCGCGCGGACGATCTTCTCGCTCAGAACCTTAAGGCGTTTGTCTTCGGCGTCGATACGTTTTTGCAACCACTCGCGCATGTCATGTTCGCGGTTATCGCAGGATTCGACCGTGAGGCGATGCTCGCCTAATGCCTGCGGGCGAAGTTCATCGAGGCTTTCGAAACGTTGTCTATGCTCCACGGCGGCTGGATCTTCGAGCAGTCCCCGGGTCAGCACGCGCAGCGCTTCGGCATCATCACACTTCTGTTCGGTTTTTGCGTGTTCAGTCTTGCGTATCTCCAGCTGTTGTTCGATCTCGCTTAACTGGCTGACCAAGGTATCGAGCTGTTCAGTCAGTTGGCGGAGCACATCGGACGCCGTCTCCAGTTGACGTTTTTCATCTTCAAGGCGGGCAACCTCGATGGCAACCGTCTGCCAATCGACTTCACGATAATGTTGATACTCCTCCAGCTTGACCAAAGCATCCAGACGCTGCCTGAGCGATGCCTGCTCGGCCTGAAACTTGCCGATGCGGCTGCCCAGTTCAGCCAATTGCACCTCAATCTGACCCTGCTCATGTTCCAACGCGGCGATTTTTTCGACGTTGTCCCAGCCCAGCACGTAACGACGGCGATCATCGAGGCGGTGGCGGTCGTCCTTTTCATGACGCTCCCCAGGCGATTTGGTCTGCCCGGCGCGGGTAATTGCACGGGTCTCGCGGCGAAACTGCTCGCGGGTTGCACAGCAGGCCACATCGAATCGCCTTGCCAATTCACGTTCAAGCCAATCGTAAAAGGGCGAATCAGGTTTGATGATGAGTTTGCGCACCAGCGAATCGGGATGCAACGCAGACACCTCACTGCGCGTGCTTCCCCGCACCCGGAAATATACCAGGCGGCCGCGCAGGTGGGTGCGATCCACCCAGTCGGCGACCTGTTGATAATGGCTATCCGGCACCAGCAAAGAGAGGCCGAAGTTGCGCAACAAACGTTCGGCGGCGCCCTCCCAGTCGCGCTCGTCTTCACGCACCTGGATCAGTTCGCCAACATAAGGCATTTCGGTCTCAGGAAGATCCAGCGCCTGGCATAATGCCGTTCGCATCCGCACTTGTTCAGCCGGAATATTGCTGCGCCGCTCTTTGAGGCTGTCGATCTCAGCGGCGAGTGCCTCATGCCCCGCCCGGCCTGTCTTGAGTTCAACGGCCAGCTCGGTCAAGTCGTTCTGTAACTCGGCCTCACGGCTGCGGCTGGATTCCAGCACACGTCCGTGTTCATCACGTTGCGCCAAAAACGACGGCTCATCGCTGCCCGGTTGGCCGCCGACGGCTGCAACCAGTGCGGTGTAACGCTCCGCCTTTTGCCTGCGTGTATCACACTCTACGCCTTTGATACGAATGGCTTCGGCCAAACGATCCAGGCGGTCACCCCCATTCTCGGCAATATTGTGCCTGAGCTCGACCGCGTTGGCGGCGTAGCTTGCCTGCTGCTCACTCAATGATGCAATCCGGCTATTCTGGCGTGCCAGTTCCTCGCGCAAAGTTGTGATGCGGCACTCCAGCAAGTCGAGTTTGAGTTGCGCGAAGTACGGCCGCAAGGCCTCACGGCTGCTGCGCAGTTCGGCATTGGCATCGGCCAGTCGCGCATGGCGATCGCAGTTGGCAACCAGCGGCGTGAGCAATTCGACCTGGTGTTTGGCCTTCAGCACCGCCTCATGGGCACGGTTAAGATCATCAAAATGACCGATCAACGCATCGATGCGCGGTGCGATGTCGAAGGGTTCGAGCATGTGGTCGCGCACAAACTCAGTCAGGTTGCCTACTGACTTCATCGATACGGTTTGCTGAAACAGATCCAGTGCCTGTTCGTTGCCGATGCCAAAACGACGCCGGAACCAGGCACCATACGGTGGAAAGCTGTCGAACACCTCGACACCCCCGCCGCGCAAACGCTTGCGCAACGCGGTGATCTCCGATCCAAAACCCGCGAAATCACCAGCGATGGACAACTCACGTTCGGCACCCACATGGAAGCGTGCCGGCTGACCCT
>CAYPEL010000067.1:8992-13539 GCA_964409635.1 uncultured Gammaproteobacteria bacterium
AGAACACTTGCGCCAGGGTAACGGTCTGGTCGTAACCGGCATTGTGGAAAACACCGAGGATAACCGAATAGTGGTTGTAATCACGCAGCGCCACCGGCCGCGCCGCGCCACTGACTTCGTTACGCTCCGATTTGTAATAGCCCAACACGTAGGACTTGAGCGTGCGCTCCTTGCTACCCGCACCCGCGGCCTTGTTGTAAGCAACACGATGGGCGGGTGCCAGCAACGTCGTCACCGCATCAACCAGGGTTGATTTACCGGAGCCGATGTCACCGGTCAGCAGCGTGTTTTTCCCATCGGCCTGCAATATCCAGACACGGTCATCGAAGGTACCCCAATTAAAGACTTCAAGCCGCTGCAGACGAAATCCCACCAGCGTATCGTCGGCAACGAAATCCAGGCCGAGCGTTTGCGTGTCACTCATCAGACGATTCCTGCGTCTCACCGGCGAGCTGCTCACGATACCCGGCCAGTCGCGCATCGAATTCGGCCAGCCACTGCGCATCGACGAAGGCCTTGAGAATACGGCGTACCTCAAACGATTTAACCTGCCCCGGAGTTTTCAGTCGCCGCAGGAAACCCAGCTCTACAACCTTATTGATATGGGCGTCGACACGATCCATCAGTTGCGCCTCGTTGCTGCCTTCGGGCAGGAACACACGCATCAGTTCAACGATTTCATCGCCTGCAAGCACCAGCCGGTCACCCCCGTCCTGACTGCCACCGGCGTCGAATTCAGCAAGCTTCTTGCGCAACAGCGCCAGCAACAGACTCACCGCAAACGTCAGTGGCCGGCGGGCGATCAGGCGTGGCATCGTGGTGACCTCATCTGGCTCGCGCGAACGCAGGAAGGCATAACCTTCAGCCTCATCCAGCACAAGATTCAAGCCCAACACAGCAACATAATCGCGTACCCGCGCCTGCAGGCCCAGCAAGTCATTCCACTGATTGGCATTAGACTTTGTCACCTCGCCACGGTAGATCACGCCCTTGAGCAGGGGGATAATCAGTGCCGATAAATCGGGGCTTACTGCAATCGCGTCGGGCTGTTGATCGTGCATGACACTATCGTACATAAATTACGCGGGGCAGGCTGGCTTGTTTGATTCGCACCTGCCCTGTGATGTCTTCTCCGCGCCATACAATGATATCCTGCGCCGTCTCGTCAATGGTACTTTCGAATCGATCATCTGCCAGTTCGAGATAAGCGACCAGCTCGGCCAGGCCCTGTTCCAATGGCCGGCGCTCGCACAATTCACGCAGTGTGACCTGCACACCCCCCTGTAAGGCATGCCGTATATGCCGGGCCAGCAACGCCTTGTCGACCACGACCTGTGAATACAGCGCCGCCGCATCGATTTCCACATCACCGGATTCCAGTACCCGGTCAGCGATACGTGCTTTCAGGGCCGGGGTATGCAGTGGCCGCTCCATAGGCAGTTCGAGCGATGCACCAATGCTGGCGATGGCGCCAAACTCACCCGTCGGCGCCGACTCGCGCACCCCCAGTGCCTTACCTTCAATGCCGTGCAGGATATCCATGATACGCCGGTTCTCCAGCCAGGCCTGATCATCCAGAAAACGCCGCAGTTGCTGCGACAGTTGCGCCACCGTGCGTTGGGTATGTTCACCGGCTTCAAGCCAGTCGTAATGCACGTGACGACTACGGGCGTCCGGCTTGAGTTCAGCAACCGCAGGCAGGGCCAGAACCCGTTCCAATAAATCGCTGAATTCATCTTGCCGCGCACTGGACATCAGGAAATCCCAAAAGGCACGGAAGCTGCGCCCCTGGTCGGAATCATCGATGCCATCGCGCTCACCCATGATCTCCTCAAGCAAGTCACCCTTGCCACCTTCCCATAAAGCAATGCGTTCGCGCACCCGTCGGTCAAGCACGCGAAAGTTGTGCTCAACCTGACGAAAGTCAGACAACAATTCGCGCGCAACGATGGTGAACTGCTGGAAGCGATCCCTGAGCGCTGTGTCATCGAGCAGCGCTATATCACCAGCGCGTACACGGGCCATCTCCGCATCGATATTGTCGCGGCGATGTTGCAACTCGGCAAGGCGTGCTTCGGGATCGGACTCGCTGCCGGCACTGATTTGTTTGAGCAACTCGAATAACGTTAGCAGGCGCGATTCGGTACCAACGAAGGCGCGTTCGGCGAGCGAACCAAGCCAGGTGATGGCTTTTTCGGTCGCCGGGGTCAGGTCGAACCAGGGCTCATCAGAACCCTGACGATAGAACTTGCGCAACCAACCCTTGTCATTGCCGGCCCAGTCGTTGAGGTAGTCCAGGGCGTTCTTGGGAAACGCATCGGCACCCCGTTGTTCACGCAGCGCGAACAGATTGTCTTCCAGCGCCTCGACCAGATCGGCCTGCGCGATCACGCGTTGGTTCGGCACAATAAACACCCGCTGCAGAAAACTCGCTACCAGTGGTGCATGGGGCGAATTCAACAACCGCCACGCCGGATGGTTCTGGCGCAGCAGGTCGAGGGTATTGAAATCAAGGCTCATAGTTGCAAGATACCATGCAAACCCAGGGAGGCGTGAGGCCGGGAAAACAGCCTCCTGTGCCTTGGTGCCGCTGTGGCGACAACTAGCCTGGCACAGGGGGCTATGGAGCCATATGCGAGCTGGTTGATTTGCGACAGAACCACTCACAACACGAATGGGTGACTTCCCATCGATCAAGCGCGGAATGGCGCTACCGGATACGGGGGAGGCATCATATTCTGTTACAAACTGCCGGGCCAAGGTCGTTTTTCCACATTGGCGCGATCCGGCCAGAATGGCAATCCGGCTACTGGACAATGCGCGCTCAATATCCTGTTGCCACTGCTGACGGGTAATCATATCGGTGTGTTACCATGAAATTCCACCCTGTGATGACAGACTTTCATGGTGCTTTACCAAATAATAATTGGGAGCCACCCTTCCACAACCCCGCCATTCAGGGTAACGGTTCGTCGTGCTGATGAAGGGTGTCCGAGCCAGATTGCCTATCGGCTCTACAGAAATTGTATAGCTATTCGATATACAGTATAATGGCCTCCGCAACAACCCTGGAGAGAATGCTATGGCACAGTCCGCAACCCGCACAGCGCCCATCAATTTACGCGCATTGGAGTCACAACGCAGTTTGATTGACCGCGCTGCCAGTCTATTGGGTAAAAACCGTTCCGATTTCATGCTGGAAACTGCCTGCCGCGAGGCCGAGAATATCCTGCTTGACCAGCGGCTTTTCAGACTCAGTAAAACAGATTTTAAGGCGTTCATGTCGGCGCTGGAGGCACCCGTAAAAGACAATGCGCAATTGCGTCATCTTATGATGCGCAAAGCGCCGTGGGAATAAGCGCCCCCTGCCCCATTACCGGAACGCATGATGTCACGTCCTTTGATTGCACCGATACAACACTGAATGACTGGCTGCAACGCCGTGCCCTGAAAAATGAAGATAACGGGGCTTCGAGGACATTTGTCGTCTGTAATGACAATACGGTGATTGGCTATTACGCATTGGCCGTAGGCGCGATTGCCAGGGAAGAAACATCAGGAAAAATACGCAGGAATATGCCAGACCCTATCCCTGTTATGGTTCTGGGCCGATTAGCCGTAGACGCCAACTGGCAGGGTAAACAACTCGGCGCCGGACTGTTGAAGGATGCCATTCAGCGTACCCTCATCGTGGCCGAACAGGCAGGGATTCGCGCCTTGCTGGTGCACGCGCTATCGAATAACGCAAAACGTTTTTATCAGCGTTGGGGATTTTATGAATCTCCAACGAATGACAGGACGTTGATGATCATGCTCGATGCAGCTCGCAAGGCTTTTTTATCGCAATCTGCGTAAACAGTGCGTTCTATCCGCAAGACAAACGATTGCGTCTTATCAGCCAACAGCGATGTCCTGTCATCTCCACGCTGTTTAGACATTGGAACACCTTGCGGCCGGTGTGTGCCCACCGCAATCCGGTACGACTGCAAGGACGTAGGAGGTAGGGCAACGCAGGAGCAGTTGCCGAGGTAATCGAATGTCCCAGCAAGGCATTCATCGGATCGGCATCCAGAGTATCTTCGCTGAGGTAGCTGTTTTCCTCATCGCGTTCCAGCAAACCCTGTCGTTCAAGAAAACGTCCGATACGTTCGGCAAGAGTGTGCGTGTGTTTTACACGGGCATTAGTCAGTAGCACACTGGAAGGCCAGACTTTGTTTCAGGATGCGTTTCGACTCCTGAATATCCGCAAGTCCGATACGTTTTACAGGGAAGCTGAAAGGCCGTGATTGCGCCAGTGAGCTATCTGCTCGATGCCAATGTTTTCATTCAGGCAAGGAATCTGCACTATGGTCTGGATTTTTGTCCCGCATTCTGGCAATGGCATTATTGATGCGCTACCGGACGGAGTTCGTAAATTCGCCCGTATTGTGCCGCCGACTCCAAATCTCCCTGGCGAATTGCATCCCTTACGTCGTCCAATTTACAGGCGTCCTCAATACTGAGATAAGGTGACCAACCTGTGTCGTCGTCCAATAATTCAACCTCTA